>NZ_JBEYVI010000008.1:0-254106 GCF_040643955.1 Streptomyces sp. NPDC047061 | reverse complement strand
GTTGATAGGCCGGATCTGGAAGCCCAGTAATGGGTGGAGGTGACCGGTACTAATAGGCCGAGGGCTTGTCCTCAGTTGCTCGCGTCCACTGTGTTGGTTCTGAAACCACGAACAGCCCCGCTGTAGTCACAGCAGCGGTCTGGTTGTCTGTTTCATAGTGTTTCGGTGGTCATAGCGTGAGGGAAACGCCCGGTTACATTCCGAACCCGGAAGCTAAGCCTTACAGCGCCGATGGTACTGCAGGGGGGACCCTGTGGGAGAGTAGGACACCGCCGAACAAATATTGGGAAAGAGCCCCACACCTCACGGTGTGGGGCTCTTTTGCGTTTAAGGACTGGCTCCCTCTTCCCCTCCGAGTGAGAAGACGGCAAGGGGATCAGAGCCGGCCCGCCGCTTTCAAAGCCAGGTACGCATCCGCCAATGCGGGAGCGAGATCATCAGGCGTCGCGTCCACGACAGTCACGCCGTGCCGGCGGAGTTGCTCCGCGGTCCTATGGCGTTCGCTCTGGGCCTGTGCGGCCGCCGCCGCCTCGTACACCGCGTCGGCGTTTCCACGAGCCGTCGCCATGCGGGCGACATGCGGATCGGCCACTGAAGCGAGCAGAACCGTGTGGCGTTGGGTCAGCTGGGAGAGTACGGGCAGCAAGCCCTGCTCGACCGGGGCCGTGTCGAGTGTCGTGAGCAGGACGATCAGGGAACGGCGTGGGGCCGTACGCAGCGCGGTGGCGGTGAGCCCGCGGGCGTCCGTTTCGACGAGCTCCGGCTCCAGCGTGGCCATGGCGTTGACCAGGGACGGGAGGACGTCACCTGCGGCGCGGCCCTGGACGAGGGCGCGGACCCGGCGGTCGTAGGCGAGGAGATCCACGCGGTCGCCCGCGCGGGACGCGAGGGCCGCGAGGAGGAGTGCCGCGTTCATGGAGGCGTCCAGGCGGGGGGCGTCGCCGACTCGGCCGGCGGAGGTACGGCCGGTGTCGAGGACGAGGAGGATGTGCCGGTCGCGTTCGGGACGCCAGGTGCGTACCGCGACCGCCGACTGGCGTGCTGTGGCCCGCCAGTCGATGGAACGGGTGTCGTCGCCGGGCACGTACTCGCGCAGGCTGTCGAATTCAGTGCCCTCGCCGCGGGTCAGAACGCTGGTGCGGCCGTCGAGTTCACGCAATCGGGCGAGTTTCGACGGCAGGTGCTTGCGGCTGGTGAAGGGGGGCAGAACCCGTACAGTCCAGGGCACTTTGTGGCCGCCCTGGCGGGAGAACAGGCCGAGGGGGCCGTAGGAGCGGATGGTGACGCGGTCCGCCTGGCGGTCGCCGCGGCGGGTGGGGCGCAGGCGGGTCGTGACGCGTCGGCGTTCGCCAGGGGGGACGTCCAGGCGGTGGCGTGAGGCCTCGACCTCCGTGCCCGGCTGCCAACTGCTCGGCGGCCAGCCGTCCCTGAGGCGGGCGCGGAGCGGGCGCCGGGACGGGTTGGTCACGGTCAGGGTGACGTCCGCGGTCTCGCCCAGGCGGGCGGACGTGTCGCCGGTGCGGGTCAGCACGAGGCGCCGTACCGGGGCCGCCAGGGCGAAGTCGCAGGCACAGGCCAGTGCCAGTGGGCCGTCGACGGCGAGGACGCCCGTCCAGCTCGGTCCCCAGATGCCGATGGGGATCGATCCGATGGCCGCGACGAGGGCGGCGCGTCCGGTGAGGGGCATCAGCGGGGAACCGGGACGTGGGCGAGGATCGCGTTGATGACGGAGTCGGCGGTCACGCCCTCCATCTCGGCCTCGGGGCGGAGTTGGACGCGGTGGCGGAGGGTGGGCAGGGCGAGGGCCTTGACGTCGTCGGGGATGACGTAGTCGCGGCCGGTCAGCCAGGCCCAGGCACGCGAGGTGGCCAGGAGGGCGGTGGCGCCGCGCGGGGAGACTCCGAGGGTGAGGGACGGGGACTCGCGGGTGGCGCGGCAGATGTCTACCACGTAGCCGGTGATCTCGGGGGAGACGGTCGTCTTGGCGACCGCCGCGCGGGCGGCTTCGAGGTCGGCAGGGCCTGCGACGGGGCGTACACCGGCGGCGCGCAGGTCGCGCGGGTTGAAGCCCTCGGCGTGCCGGGTGATGACGGCGATCTCGTCCTGGCGGGAGGGGAGAGGGATCGTCAGTTTGAGGAGGAAGCGGTCGAGTTGGGCTTCGGGGAGGGGGTAGGTGCCCTCGTACTCGACGGGGTTCTGGGTCGCCGCGACCAGGAACGGGTCGGGGAGCGGACGTGGGGTGCCGTCGACGGTGACCTGGCGTTCCTCCATGGCTTCGAGGAGGGACGACTGGGTCTTGGGCGGGGTGCGGTTGATCTCGTCCGCGAGGAGGAGGTTGGTGAAGACCGGGCCGGGCTGGAAGGAGAACTCGGCGGTGCGGGTGTCGTAGACGAGGGACCCCGTGACGTCGCTCGGCATGAGGTCGGGGGTGAACTGGACGCGCTTGGTGTCCAGTTCGAGTGCGGATGCGAGGGCGCGGACGAGCAACGTTTTGGCGACTCCGGGGACTCCTTCAAGGAGAACGTGTCCGCGGCAGAGGAGAGCGACGACGAGGCCGGTCACGGCGGGGTCCTGGCCGACCACGGCTTTGGCGATCTCCGCGCGCAGGGCCTCCAGGGAGGCCCGGGCGTCGGCCGGGTTCCCGGTGTTCCCGGCGTTGTCAGTGGTCGGGTCCATCATGGACGGCGTACCTCTCTTTCGAGGGCGTCGAGCTGGTCGGTGAGGGCGATGAGGGCCGCGTCGTCGCCGGGCGGCGGTCCGAAGAGCAGGGAGTGCAGGGCCTGTCCGTCGCCGTGGAGGTGGGCGGACAGGGCGGGGAGCAGGGCCTCGGGCGCGTGTGCCTGGGAGACGGGGACGCCGACGAGGGGGGCGAGGCGGGTGCGAGCGGTGGAGCGAAGAGCGGCGGCCGCGCGGTCGCGGGCGTTGGCCTTGCGGTAGAGGCGGGCGCGGCCTTCGACGGTTTCGGAGGCGCGGATCGCCACGGGGAGTTTCTCGGGCACGAGGGGGCCCAGTCGGCGTGCCCGCCAGAAGGCGGCGAGGGCTGCGGCGATGAAGAGCTGCAGTGTGCCCCAGAGCCAGCCGGACGGGAGCAGGTCGAACAGGGATTTCTGGTCGCCGGTACCGGTGGCCGTGGCGTCGGAGAGCGAGGGGAGGTACCAGACCAGATGGGGGCGGGAGCCGAGGAGTTGGAGGGCGAGCGAGGCGTTGCCCTGCTTGTCCAGGCGGTCGTTGAGCAGGATGTCGGGCGCGCCGAGGACGACGGTGTCGCCGCTTCCGGAGGCCGCCGGGATGCGGAGCAGGGTGGCCAGGCGCTGGCTGGGGTAGCAGGTGTTGGCGTCGAGGTGGGTGGTGGTGTAGCGGATGCCACCGGTGTCGGCGCTGCCCGCTCGCCGGGCCGCGGCCAGGTTGCAGTGGGGGTCGAGTGTGGACCTGATGCTGGTGGCGGGGTCGGCGGTGACGCCGGGGGCGAGCCGTTCGACGGACGAGCTGCCGGCGGCGACCAGGACGGTGCGGCCGCCCGACCGGGCCGTCGACGCCTGCAGCTGGGACTGCTGATGCGGGGTCAGCAGGTCCGGGACGGCGACGAGCAGGGTGGTGTCGCGGCCGGCCGCGGCGCGTGCCTCGGCGAGGGTGGTGACCACGCGGGTGTCCACGCCCCGGTCGGCGAGGAGTTCGGCGACGGCGCGGCTGCCGTAGGGGTCGGCGGAGCGCGGGTCGAGGTCGCCGTGCCTGCTGTCGGAGCGGATGACGGCGATGGCGACGGCCCCGGCGAGGACGAGCACGACGGCGAGGACGATGCCGCGGGTGCGGGTCCACACCTGGCGGGTGGTCGGCGCGGTGGAGGTGGAGGTGGCGGAGGGCGGGAGGGCTACGCCGGTGGTCATTCGGCGGCTCCCTGGCGGCTGTGGTGGGCCGTGCTGTGGGCGCTGCTGGCGAGGACCGGCTTGGTGCGCTCCAGGTCGCGGTCGAGGTCGGCGATCCGGTCGTACGAGGCCTGGGTCGCCCTGCGGCCGCCGTACGTCACGTCGTCGAACTCCCGGGCGGCGGCGCGCAGCCGGTCGGTGTGGGCGGGCAGGGTGCGGCCGGCTTCGGCGGCGGCCTCGTCTGCGGTGCGGCCGGGGCGGACGTCGAGCAGGGCGCGTTCCTCCAGGGCGCGGACGACGGCACGCATGCGTTCCTGGAGGGCCTGGTTCCAGTGGCCCTGGGCTGCGTGTGCCTCGGCTGCTGCGCGGTGTTCCGCGGCGCTGCGGGGGCGGTCGTCGAACAGGGCGGCGGTGGAGGCGGGTTGGCGGCGGGGGCTGCCCAGGCGCCACCACAGGGCGCCCAGGACGGCGATGGCGGCCAGGACCACGACGACCAGGCCCAGTGCGCCGCCGGGCGTCGCGGACGCGGCGGCGGCGAGCAGCCGGTCGACCCAGTCCAGGACGGCGTTCAGGGCGCGCTGGAACAGCCCGGGGTCGTTCTCGTGGTACATCCGCTTGGACAGTTCACGCCGTGCCGCCTCCCGCGCGGGGTCGCGTGGGAGGGTCACGGGCGGTTGGTCGCCCGAGCCGGCCAGCGACAGCAGGGTGGTGTCCCGGGCTCGCAGCAGGCCTCGTACGGCCTCGTCGGCGGCGCCTGGCAGGGCTGCGGGCACCGCTGTGAGGAATCCCCCCGTCGGGCTCACCGCATCAGCTCCCCGGGACGGTGCCGGGGGTGCCGGCGCCGTAGTTCTCGACACCGGCGGCGCGGGCCAGTTCGAGGTCGAGGGCCTCGCGGCGGATGCGCTGGTCGATGTAGAGGAGCACGGTGACGCCCGCGTTGATCGGGAAGGTGAGCATGGAGCCGATCACCGAGCCGATCCCGGTGATGATGAGGAACGTCCAGCCGTAGTCGGCGTTGGTGTTCTCGAGGAAGCCGGTCAGGCCGTGGCCGCCGACGTAGGCCCCGACCAGGGTGAAGGGGACCACGGCGAGCGACGAGACGATGTTGGCGATGATCGAGGCGAGGAACTGGATGCCGAAGACCCGCCACCAGGAGCCGCGGACGAGCTTGGTGGAGCGGCCCAGCGACTTGGTGATGCTCTGCTTCTCCAGCATCAGGGCGGGCGAGGCCAGGGAGAACCGGACCATCAGCCAGACGGTGACGACGACACCGGCGAGGATGCCGACGATGAGCAGGGCGGCGATGGCGCCTGCGGGGCCGCCGGCGATCGCGACGACGATGCCGGGCAGTGCGCCGACGAGCAGGATGCCGACCGCGATCAGCCCGGTCAGGAGGATGAGGCCGAACAGCTTGAGGACCTGCGGGCGGGCGTCGCGCCAGGCCTCGCCGATGGTGACGGACTTGCCGAGCACGGCGCGGCTGGTGACGGTCGTCAGCAGGGCTGTCGCGATGATGGTGCCGACCAGGGTGATCAGCAGGACGGCGCCCGAGCTGAGCATGACTTCGCCCGCGGCGCGGCTGATCTCGGTGAGGGAGGCGCTGGGGTCGTTGAGGGCGTCGGTGGTCTCGGTGTCGTTCAGGACGAGGCCCTGGAGGAGGATCACCGCGACCTCGGTGACGACGGCGACCGTCAGCGAGATGCCGAGGACCGTGCGCCAGTAGGTGCGCATGGTGGAGACGGCGCCGTCGAGGATCTCGCCGACGCCGAGCGGGCGGAGCGGGATCACGCCGGGCTTGGCGGCGGGCGGGGGGCCGCCCCAGCCGCCGCCCCAGGCTCCGTATCCGCCGGGCGGGCCGTATCCGCCGGGGCCTCCGTAGCCGCCGGGTCCGCCGGGGCCCCCGTAGCCTCCGTAACCGCCGCCGGGGGGCCGGCCGCCCCAGCCGGGGCCGGGGGGCGGGGGCGGGGGTGCCTGGCCGGGTGCCGGGGCGCCGGTGGGCGTGGACCACTGGCCGGGCGGCGGCTGCTCCTTGGACCACTGCGAGCCGGGGCCCTGTGGATCCTGACCCGGCTGATCGGCGGGCTGTTCGGCAGGGCCTGCGGGGACGGGGCGGTCGGCAGGGGCGGACGCGCCGGGTTCCCGCCCGTCGGACGGGGCGGATCCGGGCGAGGCCCAGCCCGGAGTGTCGTTCATCGAAGCTCCTTCACGGTGCCCGTCCGCGGTCGCGGCGGCAGGTTGGCTGCCATCGTGCCATGGGGTGGGCGCCCAGTGACCGGCCGCGGTGGAGGCTGCGCACCTTCAATTGTCCGCCGGATACCGGGCAGACTGACCGCATGGCTGATCAGTACGCGCAAACCGGCGAGGACAAGCGGCCGACGGGAATGCCGGTGATCCGGTGGGAGGAGCCGCCCGAAGGTCCTGTCGTGGTCCTTCTCGACCAGACCAGACTGCCGACCGAGGAGGTCGGGCGGGTGTGCACGGACGCGCCCGCGCTGGTGGAGGCGATCCGTTCGCTCGCGGTGCGCGGTGCGCCGCTGCTCGGGATAGCGGGGGCGTACGGGGTCGCGCTCGCCGCCGCGCGGGGCTTCGACGTGGACGAGGCAGCGGTGGCGCTGTCGGGTGCCCGGCCGACGGCGGTGAATCTGTCCGTCGGGGTGCGCAGGGCGGTGTCGGCGTACCGGTCCGCTCTGGCCGGGGGCGGTGACACCGGGGCGGCGGCCGTGGCGGCGCTGGCTGCCGCGAGGGCGCTGCACCGGGAGGATGCCGAGGCCAGCGCCCGGATGGCCGTGCACGGGCTGGCGCTGCTGGACGAGTTGCTGCCCGGTGGCGGGCACCGGATCCTGACCCACTGCAACACCGGTTCGCTGGTGTCGGGAGGGGAGGGCACGGCGTTCGCGGTGGCGCTCCAGGCCCATCGGGCGGGGCGGTTGCGACGGCTCTGGGTGGACGAAACGCGTCCGTTGCTGCAAGGTGCTCGCCTGACGGCATACGAGGCGGCCCGCAGCGGCATGGCGTACACCTTGCTCACCGACAACGCGGCCGGTTCGCTGTTCGCGGCGGGGGAGGTGGACGCGGTGCTGATCGGAGCGGACCGGATCGCGGCCGACGGATCGGTGGCGAACAAGGTGGGGAGCTATCCGCTCGCGGTGCTCGCGCGGTACCACCACGTTCCGTTCATCGTGGTGGCGCCGGTGACGACGGTGGATCCGGAGACACCGGACGGGGCGGCCATCGAGGTGGAACAGCGCCCCGGATACGAGGTGACCGAGGTCACAGCACCGCAGGTGCCGGTGACGGGAGCGGGAGGCGGGATGCCGGTGGCACCCCTGGGGACCCAGGCGTACAACCCGGCGTTCGACGTGACGCCGCCCGAGTTGGTGACGGCGATCGTCACCGAGGAAGGCGCCGTTTCGCCCGTGACGGCTGAGGCACTTGCCGAGCTGTGTGCCAGGTCACGCCAGGTAACGATTAGCTAATGGGATGATGTCGTTTATGAAGGGACGAGTCCTTGTCGTCGACGACGACACCGCACTGGCCGAGATGCTCGGCATCGTGCTGCGTGGTGAAGGTTTTGAGCCGTCTTTCGTAGCCGACGGTGACAAGGCGCTGGCCGCTTTCCGTGAGACCAAGCCCGACCTGGTGCTCCTGGACCTGATGCTGCCCGGTCGGGACGGTATCGAGGTGTGCCGTCTGATCAGGGCGGAGTCCGGGGTGCCGATCGTGATGCTCACGGCGAAGAGCGACACCGTCGACGTGGTCGTGGGCCTGGAGTCGGGCGCGGACGACTACATCGTGAAGCCGTTCAAGCCGAAGGAGCTGGTGGCCCGGATCCGGGCCAGGCTGCGGAGGTCGGAAGAGCCGGCGCCGGAGCAGCTCGCCATAGGTGACCTGGTCATCGACGTGGCCGGGCACTCGGTGAAGCGGGACGGGCAGTCGATCGCACTGACCCCGCTGGAGTTCGACCTGCTGGTCGCGCTCGCCCGCAAACCGTGGCAGGTGTTCACGCGTGAGGTGCTCCTCGAGCAGGTCTGGGGCTACCGGCACGCGGCGGACACCCGTCTCGTCAACGTTCATGTCCAGCGGCTGCGCTCCAAGGTCGAGAAGGACCCGGAGCGGCCGGAGATCGTGGTGACCGTCCGTGGTGTCGGATACAAGGCGGGACCGAGCTGACATGTCCGGGGACAGTGCCGCTTCGGCCCCCGGCCGGTCCGGGGACCGTCCGGAGCGGCCTGTCGGCGGGAAACGGCTCGCGAAGCGCTGGCGGCTGCTCTTCGAGGGCGGGCTGCTCCAGGGCGGGGTCCAGGGCAGCCCGGTGCTGCGCCTGTTCATGCGCTGGGTACGGCGGCCGTTGCTGCCGGTCATGCGGCTGTGGCGGCGCAACATCCAGCTCAAGGTCGTCGTCACGACCCTGCTGATGTCGCTGGGTGTCGTACTGCTGCTCGGCTTCGTCGTCATCGGGCAGGTGCGCAACGGCCTGCTGGACGCCAAGGTGAAGGCCTCGCAGAGCCAGGCCACCGGCGGTTTCGCGGTGGCCAAGCAGAAGGCCGACGAGGCCGCGACCGGTACCGGTGACACCACCGCGTCGGTGGACGGCCGGCAGTCGCAGAACCTCACCTCCTGGATGAGCGACCTCGTGGAGTCCCTGTCCAGCGGTGGCCAGGGCGCCTTCGACGTGGTGACGCTGCCCGCGGGCGACAACAACGGCGGCGGCGGTCGCGGGCCGCGCGCCTCCGGGCAGGTCGACCCGACGGCCAGCGTGCCCGCCGACCTGCGGACGCGGATCAACGACAACACGACCGCCGCGCAGAGCTACACGCGGATCATCTACACGGACGACAAGGAGTCGCAGCCTGCCCTGGTCATCGGCAAGCAGGTCAGCGACCCGAACAACGACCCGTACGAGCTGTACTACCTCTTCCCGCTCACCCAGGAGGAGAAGTCCCTCAGTTTGGTGAAGGGCACGCTGGCGACCGCCGGGCTGTTCGTCGTCGTGCTCCTCGGAGCCATCGCCTGGCTCGTGGTGCGCCAGGTCGTCACGCCCGTGCGGATGGCGGCCGGGATCGCCGAGCGGTTGTCGGCGGGGCGTCTCCAGGAGCGGATGAAGGTCACCGGCGAGGACGACATCGCGCGGCTCGGCGAGGCCTTCAACAAGATGGCGCAGAACCTCCAGCTGAAGATCCAGCAGCTGGAGGACCTGTCGCGGATGCAGCGCCGGTTCGTGTCCGACGTCTCGCACGAGCTGCGGACGCCGTTGACGACCGTCCGGATGGCCGCCGACGTCATCCACGAGGCGCGCGAGGACTTCGACCCGGTGACCGCGCGGTCCGCGGAGCTCCTCGCCGACCAGGTGGACCGGTTCGAGTCGCTCCTCTCCGACCTGCTGGAGATCAGCCGCTTCGACGCGGGCGCGGCGGCGCTGGAGGCCGAGCCGATAGACCTCAGGGAGGTCGTACGGCGGGTGGTCAGCGGGGCCGAGCCGCTCGCGGAGCGCAGGGGCACGCACATACGCGTGGTCGGCGACCTGCAGCCCGTGGTCGCCGAGGCGGACGCCCGGCGGGTGGAGCGGGTGCTGCGCAACCTCGTCGTCAACGCCGTGGAGCACGGTGAGGGCAAGGACGTCGTCGTCAAGCTGGCGGCGGCCGGCGGCGCCGTCGCGGTCGCGGTGCGCGACTACGGCATCGGGCTCAAGCCGGGCGAGGCGACCCGGGTCTTCAGCCGCTTCTGGCGGGCGGACCCGGCACGCGCGCGTACTACCGGCGGCACGGGCCTGGGGCTGTCGATCGCCCTGGAGGACGCGCGGCTGCACGGCGGCTGGCTGCAGGCGTGGGGAGAGCCGGGCGGCGGCTCGCAGTTCCGGCTGACGCTCCCCAGGACGGCGGACGAGCCGCTGCGGGGCTCGCCGATACCCCTGGAGCCCAAGGACTCACGGCGCAACCGGGGGCTCGACGAGGCTGGTCTGCCGGGCGGCGAGGACAAGCGGGCGACGGTCCCGGTGCAGCCCGGCGGGCAGGCGTCGGCGCTCGCGCCGATGCCGCAGCGGTTGGCCGGCGTGGCGCCCACCGCCGACCCGACCGCGCTGCCCGGCAACGGCGCGCGCGTGGTGCCGCGCCCGGCCCAGGGCGCACGGCGTCAGGAGGGCACGCCCGAGACCGGTCAGGCCGGCGGGGCGGACGAGTCGAACAAGCCAGGGGAGGCATTTCGTGGGCGCTGACCGCGAGGGGAGCGCCCGGCGCGGGCCGGCGCGCGCGGTGGCGTACGCCGCCTGTGGGGCCGTACTGCTGGCGGGCTGTGCCTCGATGCCTGACAGCGGCGACCTGCGGGACGTCGAGTCCACGCCGCGCCAGGACACCCAGGTCCGGGTCTTCGCGATACCGCCGCAGCAGGACGCCTCGTCCACGGAGATCGTGCAGGGCTTCCTGGAGGCCCTGACCAGTGACGATCCGAACTACGACACGGCGCGCAAGTATCTGACCCAAGCCGCCGCGAAGACCTGGCAGCCGGAGTTGCAGGCCACGGTGCTGGCGAACGGGCCGAGCATCCAGTCGGACCCGCGTCCGGCGACCCGGGAGGGCACCGGCAGCATCACCTACACCCTCCAGGGCAGCCGGGTGGCCACCGTCGACGAGGAGCAGGCGTACGCGCCCGCGGGCGGGGCGTACCGCAGGGCGGTGCATCTGACCAAGGACGCCAAGAGCGGGCAGTGGCGGATCGACTCGCTGCCCCAGGGTGTCGTGATGGGCAAGTCCGACTTCCAGCGCAACTACACGTCCGTCGACAAGTACTACTTCGCCTCGGACACGTCGGCCGAGGAGACCGGGCAGCCGGTGGCGGTCGCCGATCCCGTCTTCGTGCGCAGCAGCGTGGACCCGACGACCCAGCTGGTGCGTTCGCTGCTCAACGGTCCCACCACCTGGCTCGGCCCGGTGGTGCGGTCGAGTTTCCCGACCGGTACGACGCTGAAGAAGGGCGTGTCCGGGCTGGCCCCGGACGACCAGAACCGGGTCACGGTGCCGCTGAACGTGAAGGCGTCCCGGATCGGGTCGGCCCTGTGCAGCGAGATGGCGACCCAGTTGCTCTTCACGCTGCGGAATCTGACGCCCACCGTGGAATCGGTCGCCCTGCAGTCCGTCAGCGGCTCCCACATGTGTGACGCCGACGAGGAGGAGGCCGAGGCCACCGCGTGGCGCGCCTCCGCCAAGCACCCCGAGTACCTGTACTTCCTCGACGGCAAGCACCGGCTGGTGCGGATGACGACCGGCGGCACGGGTACCAGCGCGGTCGCGGTACCCGGCCCGTTCGGCGCGGGCACCAAGCCGCTGCGGTCGGTGGCGGTCGCCCGTGACGAGCGGACCGCGGCCGGGGTCAGCAGCGACGGCAGGTCGATGTACGTCACCTCGCTCGCGTCGGCCGGTTCACTGGGCGATGCCGTGCTGACCAGTCACGGTGCGACCGAGGACGACCGCCTGACGGCGCCGAGCTGGGACGCCCGCGGCGACCTGTGGGTGGCCGACCGGAACCCGGCGAAGCCGCAGCTGTACATGCTGGCGCAGGGCGTGGGCCAGCCGCTGGCCGTGCAGATCCCCGAACTGAACGGCCGTATCGAGGACGTGCGGGTCGCCGCGGACGGGGTGCGCATCGCGCTGGTCGTCGAGAAGGACGGCAAGCAGTCGCTGCTCGTCGGGCGGATCGAACGCACCAAGTCCGATGACCAGCAGGAGGTTTCGGTCCTCGAACTGCGCTCCGCCACCCCCGGCTCCGAGGAGGTCACCGCGATGTCCTGGGCCGGGGACAGCCGGCTCGTGGTGGTCGGGCGTGAGCAGGGCGGTGTGCAGCAGACGCGGTACGTCCAGGTCGACGGCTCCACACCGGACGGGGCGGCGCCCGCGGCCCTCACGGGCGTCCTGGCGATCGCGGCGTCCGAGGACGACCGGGTGCCGCTGGTGGCCGACTCGCAGGACGACGGGATCGTCCGGCTGCCGTCCGGGGACCAGTGGCAGAAGGTGGTCAAGGACGGGTCGGCGCCGGTCTATCCGGGCTGAGTCCCAGCCGTGCGTGAACGGCCGTCCCGGTCCGGCGTCGAGCCGACGGGACGGCCGTTTTGCGTTGCCGGGTGCCAGCCGGGTGCGGGATGGGTGCGGAGGCTGTTGTGTGCCTCGGGCGACTGTTCTCGGGTACAGCACCGGCTTACAAGGCTCACAACCTGGGGCCCTTCACCCGTGTGGGTGACGTGCTGTGCGTGGCGCGTGGAGTTGTCCACAGGCGGTTGTCCACAGGGGTGGCCGGCCCGGCCCGTCATTGGCACAGTGGGCACATGCGGGGGTGGTGGCAGGATCTCACCGACCTGGTGCTACCGGCCGAGTGCGGAGGCTGTGGGACGCCTCGCACGGTGCTTTGTGCCGAGTGCCGTGCCGCCCTGAGCGGGGCCGTACCGCGCCGGGTGCGACCGGTGCCGGAGCCGCCCGGGCTGCCGGCGGTGTACGCGGCGGCGCCTTATGCGGACGAGGTACGGGCGGCCCTTCTCGCCCACAAGGAGCGCGGTGCGCTGGCGCTCGCCGGAGCGCTGGGCGCGGCGGTGGCGGGCGCGGTGCGGGCCGGGCTCCGGGACGGCCGGAGCGTGCGGGTCGTCGCCTCGTGGCGCGGTACGGCGGGTGAGGTCGGCGCCTCCGGACCCGTGCTGCTCGTCCCGGTGCCGTCGGCGCCGTGGGCCGTGCGGGCGCGGGGGCACGACCCGGTGCGGCGGATCGCTCTCGCGGCGGCCGCGGAGCTGCGGCGTGCCGGGGGCTCGGTCCGGGTGGCCCCGGTGCTGCGGCAGCGGCGGGCCGTGGCCGACCAGACGGGGCTCAACTCCCGGCAGCGGTTCGCGAATCTCGCGGGTGCGCTGGAGGTGACCGCGGGCGGTGCCGGGCTGCTCGCCGGGGGCCGTGTCGTCCTCGTCGACGACCTCGTCACGACGGGCGCCACCCTGGCGGAGGCGGCGCGTGCGGTACGGGAGGCCGTGGGGGCCGAAGGGGCAGGAGAGGTGACAACGGCCGTGTATCGGCGCGCGGCTTGGGAAGGAAGGGAGGAACGGCAGGCCGGGTCACGGGAAGAGCGGGCGAAGTGGATGCGGGATGCACCGGGAATGGCCGAGGCGAACGGCCTCGCGGGGCTGGTCCGTGCGGCCGTGGTCGCGGCCACACCGGATTCTTTCGAAATCAACCGGAACTGACCGTGAACGTACATCGTTGCAGGTAGTGACTGGGTCAATTCACCTGAATGGAGGTACGCATCAGTAGAGGGTGACGACATCCGTCCGGGCGAGATATGTTCGGTTGTGAGGGAGAAAGCCGCAGGCCATGTCTCCCCTATCCGAATGCCGTGCCGCGGGTTTTCCGTAATCATCGCGGTGCTGGGGTGCAGATCTTGCCCATGGGGGAGGAGGAGGTGAAGTCGCCGAGTCCGAGGCTCCGGGGTTCACCGGAGCTGGGTGCAAAAGGGAGATGCTCCGCAGTGCAGCGGAGTGATCCGGGAACGGAGTTCTGCGTGGACATCGTCGTCAAGGGCCGCAAGACCGAGGTGCCCGAGCGGTTCCGCAAGCACGTGGCCGAGAAGCTGAAGCTGGAGAAGATCCAGAAGCTCGACGGCAAGGTGATCAGCCTCGACGTCGAGGTGTCCAAGGAGCCCAACCCCCGACAGGCCGACCGTTGCGACCGAGTGGAGATCACGCTCCGCTCCCGCGGTCCGGTGATCCGGGCGGAGGCAGCGGCCAGTGACCCGTACGCGGCACTCGACCTGGCGGCGGAGAAGCTGGACGCGCGGCTGCGCAAGCAGCACGACAAGCGGTACTCGCGCCGTGGCGCACGGCGGATCTCGGCCGCCGAGGTCCCCGACCACGTCCCGGGCGCGGCGACCCTCAACGGGAACGGCACCCCCGTCCACGACGAGGAGCCCGACGGTGTGCCCACCAAGAAGATGGGCTCGCTGGAAGTGAAGGGCGAAGGCCCCCTCGTCGTCCGCGAGAAGACCCACGTCGCCTCCCCGATGAGCCTCGACCAGGCCCTCTACGAGATGGAACTGGTCGGCCACGACTTCTACCTGTTCGTCGACTCCGAGACCAAGGAGCCGAGTGTCGTCTACCGGCGGCACGCGTACGACTACGGCGTTATCCACCTCAGCACGGACCCGATGGTCGCCCAGGCGCAACCTCCCGCGGCAGGAGGCACGCTGGGCGGCTGACCCGCCCGGCCGGCAGCTGAGCCGGTGCCCCTGGAAGCGCCGTGCGCCCCCAGGGGCACCGGTGTGCAACCACTTCGCGCCCCGCTCTGTCACCGCGTTGTCGCCCGGACATGGAATCATGGCCGCAACGGTCCAACCGGTGGGCCGTTGCCTTGGGTTGGCGGGATGGCACAGCACCACAGGCCACAGCCTTCAGGGGGAGGAACGATGGCGGACAGCTTCGGACCGATGCAGGACGGCGATGCCGGCAGCGGCGTTGTCGGCATGGACCCGGACGCGGGCGGTACTCCACGCAAGGAACCGATCAGAGTCCTTGTCGTCGACGACCATGCCCTCTTCCGCCGCGGCCTTGAGATCGTGCTCGCCGCCGAGGAGGACATCCAGGTCGTCGGGGAGGCGGGCGACGGCGCGGAGGCCGTCGACAAGGCCGCGGACCTGCTGCCGGACATCGTGCTGATGGACGTCCGGATGCCCAAGCGCGGTGGCATCGAGGCCTGCACCTCCATCAAGGAGGTCGCTCCCAGCGCGAAGATCATCATGCTGACGATCAGCGACGAAGAGGCCGATCTCTACGACGCGATCAAGGCGGGCGCGACCGGATACCTCCTCAAGGAGATCTCCACCGACGAGGTGGCCACCGCCATTCGCGCGGTGGCCGACGGGCAGTCGCAGATCAGCCCGTCCATGGCGTCGAAACTCCTCACCGAGTTCAAGTCGATGATCCAGCGCACCGACGAGCGCCGGCTGGTGCCCGCGCCGCGGCTCACCGACCGTGAACTCGAAGTGCTCAAGCTGGTCGCCACGGGGATGAACAACCGCGACATCGCGAAGGAGTTGTTCATCTCCGAGAACACCGTGAAGAACCATGTGCGCAACATCCTGGAGAAGCTGCAACTGCACTCCAGGATGGAGGCCGTGGTCTACGCGATGCGGGAGAAGATCCTCGAAATCCGCTGAGGCCGCCGGCGCGGGCGCCGGTCAGCGCAGCGCGGCGATCAGGGCGCGGGTCACTTCCTTGAGGAGCGGCTCGCGCAGCTCGGGGGCCTCCACGCGCTCCACGCGCACCGTCGTGCAGTCCACCCAGCTCGCGGCCTCGACCAGCGCCTCCGCCACCGCCGGGACCGCCTTCGGGCCGTCCAGCGTGACCTGGCGGGCCACCAGGATGCTGCCCGCCTCGCGCGCCGGGTCCACCCGGCCCACGAGCCGGCCGCCGGCCAGCACCGGCATCGCGTAGTAGCCGTACACCCGCTTCGGCTTCGGGACGTACGCCTCCAGACGGTGGGTGAAGCCGAAGATCCGCTCGGTGCGTGCCCGGTCCCAGATGAGGGAGTCGAACGGGGAGAGCAGGGTCGTCCGGTGCCGGCCGCGCGGGGGCGTGGCCAGGGCCTCCGGGTCCGCCCAGGCGGGCTTCGCCCAGCCCTCCACCTCCACCGGGACCAGACCCGAGTCGGCGATCACCGCGTCGACCTGCTCGCCCTTGAGCCGGTGGTAGTCGGCGATGTCCGCGCGCGTACCGATGCCCAGCGACTGCCCGGCCAGCCGGACCAGCCGGCGCAGGCACTCGGCGTCGTCCAGCTCGTCGTGGAGCAGCTCGGCCGGGACCGCGCGCTCGGCCAGGTCGTACACCCGCTTCCAGCCGCGCCGCTCGACGCACACCACCTCGCCGTACATCAGCGCGCGCTCCACGGCGACCTTGGTGCCGGACCAGTCCCACCACTCGCTGGTCTTCTTCGCGCCGCCCAGCTCCGTCGCGGTCAGCGGGCCTTCGGTTCGCAGCTGCTTGACGACCTGGGCGTAGACACCGTCGGGAAGATCGTGGTTCCAGTGCGGCCGGTCACGGTAGGCGCGGCGGCGGAAGGCGAAGTGCGGCCACTCCTCGATGGGGAGGATGCAGGCCGCGTGCGACCAGTACTCGAAGGCGTGCGGTCGTGTCGGAGACGCGCCCAGAGATCCTGCCTGCCAGTAGGCGTTCTCGACCGTCCGGCGGCCGACGCGGCCGAGGCGGGCGTACGGAATGAGCTCGTGGGAGCGGGCGAGGACCGAGATGGTGTCGAGCTGGACCGCGCCGAGGTGGCGGAGCACGCCCCGCACGCCGGAGCGGCGGTCGGGGGCACCGAGGAAGCCCTGTGCCTTGAGCGCGATACGGCGGGCTTCGTCCGCCGAGAGAGCGGCGGCGGGGCGCGGGAGGGTCGTCATGGGTCGGACGATAGAGGGTGGCACTGACAGCCCGGCACGAGCTGCGGATTCCGGGGTTTCAGCCCTGCACGGGGGCCGGCAGGTAGGGCGCCGCCGACGGCAGGCCCAGGTCCGACGGGAGCAGGGAGCCCACCCAGCAGTCGCGTCGTACGCCCTTGTTGTTGAGGGAGGAGCGGAGGGTGCCCTCGACGGTGAAGCCGGTGCGTTCCGCGACCGCGCGGGAGGCGTGGTTGCCGACCTCGGCACGCCATTCGACCCGGTCGATCGCCATCCGGGTGAACGCCCAGCGGGCGGCCGCGAGGGTGGCCTCGGCGGTGTAGCCGTGGCCGCGGTGCTCCTTGGCGGTCCAGAAACCCACCTCGGCCGTCCCCAGGGAGCGCATGGTCAGGGCGAGCATCCCGGCCAGCCCTCCCGTCGGCAGGAAGACGCCGAAGGTGAACATCGAGCCCTCGGACCAGCCGTCGGGGACCATCTGCTCCGTGAAGCTCCGGGCGTGCTCGGCGAGGTAGGGCGAGGGAATCGTCGTCCAGCGCTGGATGTCGGGATCCTGGACGGCCGCGTACACCGCGTCGGTGTCCTGCGGGCCGACCGCGCGCAGCAGCAGACGAGGGGTGGTGAGCGTGACGGGTTCCATCGGCTGATTCTGCTCGCCAGGGCATCCGCTACGCCATCGGTTTCGCCGTCCGTGAGCGCGTGATCACAATTCGCGCAATTCCTCGCCCCCGCGCGGCACCATCCGCGGGCCCCGGCCGTTGTCCCTAATGAAGCGGCAAAACCCGCGACAGCGCCCGGCACCACCCATCAGTCCCCTGGAACAGTGACACGAAGCGGGCTCACAGGGCCCTCGGGAAAGCGACGGAGGGCCGTTGGGCCGCCCGGGCCTCCCGACGTGGCCGGGTCCTCGCATACGATGGCCGTTGCTCAGTACGTCAAATGGAAACCGACCCTCCCAGGCCCGACCGGCAAGGAGACAAACCCCCGTGTCCGTCCTCTCGAAGATCATGCGTGCAGGCGAAGGCAAGATCCTGCGCAAGCTGCACCGCATCGCGGACCAGGTCAACTCCATCGAAGAGGACTTCGTCGACCTCTCCGACGCCGAGCTGCGGGCCCTCACCGATGAGTACAAGCAGCGCTACGCCGACGGCGAGAGCCTCGACGACCTGCTTCCCGAGGCGTTCGCGACCGTCCGCGAGGCGGCCAAGCGCGCCCTCGGCCAGCGTCACTACGACGTGCAGATCATGGGTGGCGCGGCCCTCCACCTCGGCTACGTGGCCGAGATGAAGACCGGTGAGGGCAAGACCCTCGTCGGCACCCTGCCCGCCTACCTCAACGCACTGTCGGGCAAGGGCGTCCACCTCATCACGGTCAACGACTACCTGGCCGAGCGCGACTCCGAGATGATGGGCCGCGTCCACAAGTTCCTGGGCCTCACCGTCGGCTGCATCCTCGCCAACATGACGCCGGCCCAGCGCCGCGAGCAGTACGCGTGCGACATCACGTACGGCACGAACAACGAGTTCGGCTTCGACTATCTGCGCGACAACATGGCGTGGGCGCAGGACGAGCTCGTCCAGCGCGGCCACAACTTCGCGATCGTCGACGAGGTCGACTCCATCCTGGTCGACGAGGCCCGTACGCCGCTGATCATCTCCGGTCCGGCCGACCAGGCCACCAAGTGGTACGGCGACTTCGCCAAGCTGGTCCTGCGCCTGAAGAAGGGCGAGGCCGGCAACCCGCTCAAGGGCATCGAGGAGACCGGCGACTACGAGGTCGACGAGAAGAAGCGCACGGTCGCCATCCACGAGTCCGGTGTCTCCAAGGTCGAGGACTGGCTGGGCATCGACAACCTCTACGAGTCGGTGAACACGCCTCTGGTGGGCTACCTGAACAACGCCATCAAGGCGAAGGAGCTCTTCAAGAAGGACAAGGACTACGTCGTCATGGACGGCGAAGTCATGATCGTCGACGAGCACACCGGCCGTATCCTCGCCGGCCGCCGCTACAACGAGGGCATGCACCAGGCGATCGAGGCGAAGGAAGGGGTGGACATCAAGGACGAGAACCAGACCCTCGCCACGATCACCCTCCAGAACTTCTTCCGCCTCTACAAGCGTCACGACCACGACGACAAGGAACAGCCGGGCCTGTCCGGCATGACCGGTACGGCCATGACCGAGGCCGCCGAGTTCCACCAGATCTACAAGCTCGGCGTGGTCCCGATCCCGACGAACAGGCCGATGGTCCGCAAGGACCAGTCGGACCTGATCTACCGCACCGAGGTCGCCAAGTTCGAGGCGGTCGTCGACGACATCGCGGAGAAGCACGAGAAGGGCCAGCCGATCCTGGTCGGCACGACCTCCGTCGAGAAGTCGGAGTACCTCTCGCAGCAGCTCTCCAAGCGTGGCATCCAGCACGAGGTGCTCAACGCGAAGCACCACGAGCGTGAGGCGTCGATCGTTGCCCAGGCCGGCCGCAAGGGTGCCGTGACGGTGGCCACCAACATGGCCGGCCGTGGTACCGACATCAAGCTCGGCGGCAACCCCGAGGACCTCGCCGAGGCGGAGCTGCGCCAGCGCGGCCTCGACCCCGAGGAGCACATCGAGGAGTGGGCGGCCGCGCTGCCCGCGGCCCTGGAGAAGGCCGAGCGGGCCGTCAAGGCCGAGTTCGACGAGGTCAAGGAGCTCGGCGGCCTCTACGTCCTCGGCACCGAGCGGCACGAGTCGCGCCGCATCGACAACCAGCTGCGCGGCCGTTCCGGCCGTCAGGGCGACCCCGGCGAGTCCCGCTTCTACCTCTCCCTCGGCGACGACCTGATGCGCCTGTTCAAGGCCCAGATGGTCGAGCGCGTGATGTCCATGGCGAACGTGCCGGACGACGTGCCGATCGAGAACAAGATGGTCACCCGCGCGATCGCGTCCGCGCAGTCGCAGGTCGAGCAGCAGAACTTCGAGACCCGTAAGAACGTCCTCAAGTACGACGAGGTGCTGAACCGGCAGCGCGAGGTCATCTACGGCGAGCGCCGCCGCGTCCTGGAGGGCGAGGACCTGCAGGAGCAGATCCAGCACTTCACGGACGACACGATCGACGCGTACGTCGGCGCGGAGACCGCCGAGGGCTTCCCGGAGGACTGGGACCTCGACCGCCTGTGGGGCGCCTTCAAGCAGCTCTACCCGGTGAAGGTCACCGTCGACGAGCTGGAGGAGGCGGCCGGCGACCGTGCGGGCCTGACCGCCGAGTACATCTCCGAGTCCATCAAGGACGACATCCACGAGCAGTACGAGTCGCGCGAGACGCAGCTCGGCTCCGAGATCATGCGTGAGCTGGAGCGCCGGGTCGTGCTGTCCGTCCTGGACCGCAAGTGGCGCGAGCACCTCTACGAGATGGACTACCTCCAGGAGGGCATCGGCCTGCGCGCGATGGCCCAGAAGGACCCGCTGGTCGAGTACCAGCGCGAGGGCTTCGACATGTTCACCGCGATGATGGACGGCATCAAGGAGGAGTCCGTCGGCTACCTGTTCAACCTGGAGGTCCAGGTCGAGCAGCAGGTCGAGGAGGTCCCGGTCGAGGCCGCGGAGGGCGTCCAGGACGCGGTTCCGGCCCAGGCGGGTTCCCGTCCCGAGATCCGCGCCAAGGGCCTGGAGGCACCGCAGCGGCGGGGCATGCACTTCTCCGCGGCCACCGTGGACGGCGAGGGCGGCATCGTCGAGGGCGACTTCGACTACGACGACGAGGAGCCGGCCCGCTCCGAGGCCGACGGCCTGACCCGCGCCGAGCGCCGCAAGCAGGCGAAGGGCATCCGCCGCCGCAGGAAGTAACCCCAGCACCAGCGCTACGCGAGGGCCGGTCACCCGAGAGGGAGGCCGGCCCTTCGGCGTGGGACGGGCGGGCACCTGCGCGGCTCGAACTTCAGGCTTCGGGCGTCAGGCTTCGGGCCTCGGAACCCGGCCCTTGAGCGTCGCGTCTCCGGCCTCGGATCACAGGCGCCGGGCGCCGGGTGGCCGGTCTCGGATCACGGGCGCCGGGCGTCCGGTCTCGGCCACGGATCGCGGATCTCGGATCTCGGGGCGCGGGCCGCGGATCGCGGATCTCGGGGCTAGGGCCTCAGCCCTCGGCCCTCGGCCCTCGGCCCCCCGGATCCCGGACAGGGGCCCGGGCCCTCTGGCCCCCTGGCCCTCCGCCCGGCCGTCAGGTGTCGTGCGGCGCGCGTGGGCCGCCCATCTCCACCGCCGTGCAGCGCCAGCGCAGGTCCGCGCCCTGTTCCAGGCGGAAGGCCATCGCGCGCAGCCGGTCGCCCGCGGCGATGCGGGCGAAGACCTCCAGGGCGCCGGCGCGCGGTACGTAGTAGCCGATGTCGCGGATGACGGGGTCGGTGCCGCGGGTGCGCAGGGGGCCGCGGTCGGCGAGCCGGGCCAGGTCGTCGTAGGCATGTCCCGCGGTGTGCCGGAGCATCCAGTGGACGGGGCGGCGGCCGCTCAGGACGGCCAGCAGACGCTCCGCGAAGAGGTCGGTGGGGCGGGGGCTCGGCGGGGCCGCCGGGGGCGTGAGCGGCCGGCGGGAGGAGGGGGCGCCGGGGCGGCGGGAGTCGCGGCGGCCGGGCGGCCGGGTGCCCGGGCGGAGCTGGGCGGTCCTGGTCATGACCTTGTTCATGGGGATCCCCGTTCGGCGGGCCCGGCGGGTACCGGGCGGTAACTTTCGGTTACGGATCTTGTACGGGGCGGGGTCGACGACAGCAAGGCGGCGGTGGCCCGTGTCGGGGGCCGGGAATGTTCACCTATCCGAGTGGTCGAGGGCGCGGGAAACCCCGTGGCCGGGCGGCGGTACCGGGTGAATCACGAGGCGCCGGGTGGACGCCCCCGACGTCACCGCCCGGGACCCGAAAGGGGACGCCCGCACGTATCCTGTAGGCCCTCCGGGAGGCACCAGAACCTTCGGGAGGCGCAGAGTCGAGCAGTCGAAGAGTCCCGGAAGAGAGCGGCCAGTCATGCGCGTCTACGTCCCCCTGACCCTCCCCGGGCTTGCCGAGGCGCACAGGACGGGCGAGCTGGGGACCGGTCCTTTCCTCGCCTACGCCGTCACGCCCGCGCTGCGCGAGTGGTACCTCTCCGACGACATAGAGGAACTGGAGTACGCCGCCCTCAACCGGGCCGCGCTGGCCTCCCTGCGGCTGCTCGCCGCTGACTCCGGAGCGATGCGGCGCCGGGTCGTGGTCGCCGTGGACGTCCCCGACGGTACGGCGGCGGCCGACCCGGACCGCGGGCTCGACCCGGCGGCGCTGGGCGAGGTCCGGGTCACCGGGACGGTGGCGCTGGCCAGGGCGGCCTCGGTGCACGTCGACTCCGACGACGCGGAGGAGGACGTGACGGCGGCGGCCGGGGCCCTCAAGGCGGCGGACGGCGGGGACGACGACGCGCAGTTCGTCGTGGACGGGGCCGAGGACCACGAACTGCTCTGGTACGCGACGCAGGAGATCCCGAGCCTGGTGGAGTTCGGCGGCTGAGCGGGGCGGACGGGGTCCGCGGGGCCGGCGGGGACCGGCCGGGCCTCTGCGACCTGCGGTGATGCACCGGAGGTCTTGACTGTCAGTGGCGGCGGGTAGCGTTTTTGGCATGGGGAAGCACGGAAGCGCACACATCGTCTGGGACTGGAACGGGACGCTGTTCCACGACAACGACGCGATCATCGGGGCGACGAACGCGGCCTCGGCAGAGCTGGGCCTGGCACCGATAACGCTGGAGCAGTACCGGGCGCTGTACTGCGTGCCCGTGCCGAAGTTCTACCAGCGGCTGATGGGACGGCTCCCGACGGAGGCCGAGTGGGAGGTCATGGACGAGATCTTCCACCGGTACTACGCCGAGCACCGGGGCCGCTGCGCGCTGGCCGACGGGGCGACGGAGCTGCTGGCCGGGTGGCGTTCGGCGGGGCGCAGCCAGTCACTGCTGAGCATGTACGCGCATGACGAACTGGTTCCGCTGGTGCGGGGCTTCGGGATCGAGCCGCACTTCCTCCGGGTGGAGGGGCGGGTCGGGCCGTCGGGGGGCAGCAAGGCCGAGCACATGGTGCGGCATCTGCGGCAGCTGGCGGATGTGGAGCCCGGGCGGACCGTGGTGATCGGGGACGCGGCGGACGACGCGGTGGCGGCGGGGGCGGTGGGGGCGAAGGCGGTGCTGTACACCGGGGGGTCGCACGGGAGGGCGAGCCTGGAGGAGGTCGGGGTGCCGGTCGTGGACTCGCTGGCGGAGGCGGTCGAGGAGGCGGAGCGGCTGGTGGCGTGAGCGGGTGCCGGTGGGCTGAGGCCGGGGGGCGCTTACCGGCGCTGGCAGGGTGCCGCTGTCACCACGCATCCCTAGCCCCATGTCGGCCAGGCCAGCGCAGCGTCTCTGTGCAGAACGTCAAAGTTCCACCCCTTGTTTTGTACACATACGGCTCATGACGACCCCCCGGTGGGGAGCGATAGCCTTGGTGGCGTGATCAGCGCGATAGTTCGCGGGGGCCTCGGTGCCTCTGCCCTGCGCCCGGTTTGCACGGAGCACCTCCGTGACCGGGCGGCGGTCGCTGGTCTTCCCGGGCGGAGGGCGCCGAAGGCGGCCCAGGCAGGGACGCTGCCGAGAGCAGCGTCACACCTGCCGAGCAGCTCAAATATGGCTCAATACCCTCCGCTCATCTTCCCTTGCGGCATAGCGTCGGAGCAGACCGGAGAACCCGGCCGTGGCGTCGAGCCGCAGGGGGAAGAGCCCGTACTTCCTTCTACGTCACGCAATGGCGCGCGACAGGAGCCAGAGGACAATGCAGACCAAGCTGGACGAAGCCAAGGCCGAGCTGCTCGATCGGGCCGCCCGGGTAGCTGAGAACAGCCCGGCCGGGGGGCACCTACCGACTGGGACGACGGGAGAGGTGGACCAGGAGTCCGTCTTCGCGTTCCTCCAGCGCTACTACCTGCACACCGCACCGGAGGACCTCGCCGACCGCGACCCGGTCGACGTCTTCGGCGCCGCCGTCTCGCACTACCGTCTCGCCGAGACCCGCCCGCAGGGCACCGCGAACGTCCGGGTGCACACCCCGACCGTCGAGGAGAACGGGTGGACCTGCAGCCACACCGTGGTGGAGGTCGTCACCGACGACATGCCCTTCCTCGTGGACTCGGTCACCAATGAGCTGACCCGGCAGGGGCGCGGGATCCACGTCGTCATCCACCCCCAGTTCGTCGTCCGCCGTGATCTCACCGGCAAGCTGATCGAGGTGCTGCCCACCTCGCCGTCCGACGACGAGGAACTGCCGCACGACACGCACGTCGAGTCCTGGATCCACGTCGAGATCGACCGCGAGACCGACCGCTCCGACCTCAAGCAGATCACCGCCGACCTGCTGCGCGTCCTCTCCGACGTCCGGGAGGCCGTCGAGGACTGGGAGAAGATGCGGGAGGGCGCCGTCCGCGTCGCCGAGCAGCTCGGCGAGGAGCCGGTACCCGCCGACCTGCCGCGCGCCGAGGTCGAGGAGGCCCGCGAGCTGCTGCGCTGGCTCGCCGCCGACCACTTCACCTTCCTGGGCTTCCGCGAGTACGAGCTGCGCGAGGACGACTCGCTGGCCGCCGTGCCCGGCACCGGTCTCGGCATCCTGCGCTCCGACCCGCAGCACGCGGGCGAGGAGGGCCACCCGGTCAGCCCGTCCTTCGAGCGGCTCCCGGCCGACGCGCGCGCCAAGGCCCGTGAGCACAAGCTCCTCGTCCTGACCAAGGCGAACAGCCGGGCCACCGTGCACCGGCCGTCGTACCTGGACTACGTCGGCGTCAAGAAGTTCGACGCGGCCGGCAACGTGGTGGGTGAGCGGCGCTTCCTGGGCCTGTTCTCGTCCGCCGCCTACACCGAGTCGGTGCGCCGGGTGCCGGTCATCCGCCGCAAGGTCGACGCGGTGCTGGAGCGGGCGGGCTTCTCGCCCAACAGCCACGACGGCCGCGACCTGATGCAGATCATGGAGACGTACCCGCGCGACGACATGTTCCAGACCCCGGTCCCGGAGCTGGAGTCGATCGTCACGAGCGTGCTCTACCTCCAGGAGCGCCGCCGGCTGCGGCTGTACCTGCGCCAGGACGAGTACGGCCGCTACTACTCGGCCCTCGTCTACCTCCCGCGCGACCGCTACACCACCGGCGTCCGGCTGCGGATCATCGACATCCTGAAGGAGGAGCTCGGCGGCACCAGCGTCGACTTCACCGCCTGGAACACCGAGTCGATCCTCTCCCGGCTGCACTTCGTCGTCCGCGTCCCGCAGGGCACCGAGCTGCCCGAGCTGTCCGAGGCCGACAAGGACCGCATCGAGGCCCGGCTGGTCGAGGCGGCCCGCTCCTGGGCCGACGGCTTCGCCGAGGCGCTCAACGCCGAGTGCGGCGAGGAGCGCGCGGCCGAGCTGCAGCGCCGCTACACGAACTCCTTCCCCGAGGGCTACAAGGCCGACCACACCCCGCGCGCGGCGGTCGCCGACCTGGTCCACCTGGAGCGGCTCACCGAGGAGCCGGGCAACGACTTCGCGCTCAGCCTCTACGAGCCGGTGGGCGCCGCCCCCGGCGAGCGCCGCTTCAAGATCTACCGCAAGGGCGCGGCGATCTCCCTGTCGGCCGTGCTGCCGGTCCTGAACCGGCTGGGCGTCGAGGTGATCGACGAGCGGCCGTACGAGCTGCGCTGCGCGGACCGGACGACCGCGTGGATCTACGACTTCGGGCTGCGCATGCCGAAGGTGGCCGGCGGCGGCAACGGCGACTACCTGGGCGACGACGGCCGTGAGCGTTTCCAGGACGCGTTCTCCGCGACCTGGACCGGCCTCGCGGAGAACGACGGCTTCAACGCGCTGGTGCTCAGCGCCGGGCTGAGCTGGCGGCAGGCGATGGTGCTGCGGGCGTACGCCAAGTACCTGCGGCAGGCCGCGTCCACGTTCTCCCAGGACTACATGGAGACGACGCTCCGCAACAACGTCCACACCACCCGGCTGCTGGTCTCCCTCTTCGAGGCGCGGATGTCGCCGGACCGGCAGAAGGCCGGCCTGGAGATCACCGACGCTTTGCTCGAGGAGCTGGACGCGGCCCTTGACCAGGTGGCGAGCCTCGACGAGGACCGCATCCTGCGCTCCTTCCTGACCGTCATCAAGGCGACGCTGCGCACCAACTTCTTCCAGGAGACGGTCGACGGCAAGCCGCACTCCTACGTCTCCATGAAGTTCGACCCGCAGGCCATCCCCGACCTCCCGGCGCCCCGCCCGGCGTTCGAGATCTGGGTGTACTCGCCGCGCGTCGAGGGCGTGCACCTGCGCTTCGGCAAGGTCGCGCGCGGCGGTCTGCGCTGGTCCGACCGGCGTGAGGACTTCCGTACCGAGATCCTCGGCCTGGTCAAGGCGCAGATGGTGAAGAACACCGTCATCGTGCCGGTCGGCGCCAAGGGCGGCTTCGTCGCCAAGCAGCTGCCCGACCCGGGCGTGGACCGGGACGCGTGGCTGGCCGAGGGCATCGCCAGCTACAAGACGTTCATCTCGGCGCTGCTCGACATCACCGACAACATGGTGGCCGGCGAGGTCGTGCCCCCGCAGGACGTGGTCCGGCACGACGAGGACGACACCTACCTGGTGGTCGCGGCCGACAAGGGCACCGCGACGTTCTCCGACATCGCCAACGAGGTCGCCGGCAGCTACAACTTCTGGCTCGGCGACGCCTTCGCCTCCGGCGGCAGCGCCGGCTACGACCACAAGGGCATGGGCATCACCGCGCGCGGCGCCTGGGAGTCCGTGAAGCGGCACTTCCGGGAGCTGGGCACCGACACCCAGACCGAGGACTTCACGGTCGTCGGCATCGGTGACATGTCCGGTGACGTGTTCGGCAACGGCATGCTGCTCAGCGAGCACATCCGCCTGGTCGCCGCCTTCGACCACCGGCACATCTTCATCGACCCGAACCCGGACGCGGCCACCGGCTACGCCGAGCGCCGCCGCCTGTTCGACCTGCCCCGCTCCAGCTGGGGCGACTACGACACCGACCTGCTCTCGCAGGGCGGCGGGATCTTCCCGCGCAGCGCCAAGGCCATCCCGGTCAACGGCCACATCCGCGAGGCCCTCGGCATCGAGGAGAAGGTCGCCAAGCTGACCCCGGCCGACCTGATGAAGGCGATCCTCGGGGCGCCGGTCGACCTGCTGTGGAACGGCGGCATCGGCACCTACGTCAAGGCGTCGACCGAGTCCAACGCGGACGTCGGCGACAAGGCCAACGACGCCATCCGCGTCGACGGCGCCGACCTGCGCGTCAAGGTCGTCGGCGAGGGCGGCAACCTGGGCCTGACCCAGCTCGGCCGGATCGAGTTCGCCCGCCAGGGCGGCAAGATCAACACCGATGCCATCGACAACAGCGCCGGCGTGGACACCTCCGACCACGAGGTGAACATCAAGATCCTGCTCAACGGCGCGGTCGCGGACGGCGACATGACGGTCAAGCAGCGCAACAAGCTGCTCGCCGAGATGACCGACGAGGTCGGCGCCCTGGTGCTGCGCAACAACTACGCGCAGAACGTGGCGATCGCCAACGCGCTCGCCCAGTCCGGGGACATGCTCCACGCCCAGCAGCGCTTCCTGCGCCACCTGGTCAGGGAAGGCCACCTCGACCGGGCCCTGGAGTTCCTGCCCACGGACCGCCAGATCCGCGAGCGCATCGGCACCGGCCAGGGCCTGACCGGCCCGGAGACGGCCGTCCTGCTGGCGTACACGAAGATCACGGTCGCCGACGAGCTGCTGGCCACCACGCTGCCGGACGACCCGTACCTGAGCAGCCTGCTGCACGCCTACTTCCCGACGGCCCTGCGCGAGCGGTTCGCCGCCGCGCTCGCCACCCACCCGCTGCGCCGCGAGATCACCACCACGGTGCTGGTCAACGACACCGTCAACACCGGTGGTACGACCTACCTGCACCGGCTGCGCGAGGAGACCGGGGCCTCCCTGGAGGAGATCGTCCGGGCGCAGACCGCGGCCCGCGCGATCTTCCGCTCGGCCCCGGTGTGGGACGCCGTCGAGGAACTGGACAACAGGGTCGACGCGGCCGTCCAGACCCGGATCCGGCTGCACTCCCGCCGCCTGGTGGAGCGCGGCACCCGCTGGCTGCTCAACAACCGGCCGCAGCCGCTCCAGCTCCTGGAGACCGTCGACTTCTTCTCCGAGCGGGTCGAGCAGGTCTGGCAGCAGCTGCCGAAGCTGCTGCGCGGCGCGGACCTGGAGTGGTACCAGCACGTGTACGACGAGCTGTCCGGCGCCGGTGTGCCGGCCGAGGTCGCGACCCGCGTGGCCGGCTTCTCCTCCGCCTTCCCGGCGCTGGACATCGTCTCGGTGGCCGACCGCACGGGCAAGGAGCCGCTGGACGTCGCCGAGGTCTACTACGACCTCGCCGACCGGCTCGGCGTCACCCAGCTGATGGACCGCATCATCGAGCTCCCGCGCGCCGACCGCTGGCAGTCGATGGCCCGCGCCTCCATCCGCGAGGACCTGTACGCGGCCCACGCGATGCTCACCGCCGACGTGCTCGCCGCGGGCAACGGCACGTCGACGCCCGAGCAGCGCTACGAGGCCTGGGAGCAGAACAACAGCGCGATCCTGGGCCGGGCCCGGACCACCCTGGAGGAGATCCGCAGCTCGGACTCCTTCGACCTGGCCAACCTCTCGGTGGCCATGCGGACGATGCGGACGCTGCTGCGCACGCACTCGTAGCCGTACACGGTGGTAGTACGACATGAAAAGCGCCCCGGGCCGGTGACGGCTCGGGGCGCTTTCTTTCTTACCCGTGTTTGTTCTTGCCGATATCTAAGGGGAAGTGGGCGGAGGATTTACCGTTTCCTGCTAGTCGGGATGTCTCGGTTATCGTCTGCCGTGTGACAGTGCAACTCACGGTGGGGCGGCCGGTCCCGCAGGTCGTCCTCGAGGTCGCGAAATTCGGGATCGTCGGCGGCAGCGGTGTCCTCGTCAATTTCCTGGCCTTCAACCTGCTGCTGCACGGCCTGCGTTGGCAGGCCATGGCCGCGACGGTGGTGGCCAGCTGCCTGGCGATGGCGACCAATTACGTGGGTTTCCGGTTTTTCGCCTATCGGGACCGGGCCTCGCGCACACGACAGCAGATCGCACTTTTCTTCGTGTTCAGCGGAGTGGGTGTCGTGCTGGAAAGCGGTCTGTTCTATGCCGGCTATCACGGTCTCGGTCTCGCCGGCCCGCTGGAATCCAACATCGTGAAGGCGCTGTCGATCGTGCTCGCCTCCGCGTTCCGCTTCCTCGTCTACCGGACCTGGGTGTTCCGGACGGACGCGAGCCGCGCCGTATAGCAACGGCGCGGCTCGCGGTCGTGGTTCTGCTGCAGGAGGGTTCAGGAAGGCTGGGTGACCTTCGGCTTGGGCTTCGCCTTCGTCTTGTCGGACTTGTCGCCGGTGAAGGTCTCGTACTCGGCGAGGACCTCCTCGGTCGGCCCGTCCATGCGCAGCACACCGCGCTCCAGCCACAGCACCCGCTCGCAGGTGTCGCGGATGGACTTGTTGCTGTGGCTGACCAGGAACACCGTGCCCGCGTGCTGGCGCAGTTCGCGGATGCGCTCCTCGGACCGGATCCGGAACTTCGCGTCACCGGTGGCCAGGGCCTCGTCGATGAGCAGGACGTCGTGGTCCTTGGCGGCGGCGATGGAGAAGCGGAGCCGGGCGCCCATGCCGGAGGAGTAGGTGCGCATCGGCAGGGTGATGAAGTCGCCCTTCTCGTTGATGCCGGAGAAGTCGACGATGTCCTGGTAGCGCTCCTTGATCTCCTCGCGGGACATGCCCATGGCGAGGCCGCCGAGGTAGACGTTCTTCTCGCCGGTCAGGTCGCCCATCAGGGCCGCGTTGACGCCGAGGAGGGAGGGCTGGCCGTCGGTGTAGATGGCGCCGTTCTCCACGGGCAGCAGGCCGGCGACCGCCTTCAGGAGGGTCGACTTGCCGGAGCCGTTGGTGCCGATCAGACCGATCGCCTCGCCCTTGTAGGCGACGAACGAGACGTTCCTGACGGCGTGCACCTTGCGGACGCCGGCCGCGCTCTCGGCCCGCTTCTTGCCACGCAGCATGCGGTTGAGGGCGGCGGTGGCGGAGCCGCGGCCGGCGCCGGTGCCGTTGACCCGGTAGACGATGTCGACGCTGTCGCAGACGACGGTGGGGACGTCGCTCACGGTGCGGGGCTCGCGCACGGTGGGGATGTCGTCGTTCATGCTGGGGGTGTCGCTCACGTTCTCAGCCACGGCCGTACGTCTCCTCAGCCTTCCAGAAGTAGATGAACCCACCGACGCCGACGACCAGGGCCCAGCCGGTCGCGACGATCCACACGTGCGGCGGCAGCTGGCTTCCGTGGAAGCTGTCGATCAGGGAGTAGCGCATCAGGTCGATGTAGACGGCGGCCGGGTTGTCCTTGAGTACCGGCGCCACCCAGTCCGGCAGCCCCTTGTGCTTGCCGGTCAGCCGGTCGATGCTCCACATGACGCCGGAGATGTACATCCAGGTGCGCAGCACGAACGGCATCAGCTGGGAGATGTCCGGGGTCTTGGCGCCCCATCGGGCCATGATCAGCGACATGCCGGTGTTGAAGGTGAACTGCAGGATCAGCGCCGGGATCGCCAGCAGCCAGGAGGCGGCCACCGGCACGCCGAAGCAGAGCAGGATGACGACCAGGGCGCACATGGAGAACAGCAGCTGCTGCAGCTGCTGGAGGCAGAAGGAGATGGGCAGCGCGGCCCGCGGGAAGTGCAGGGCGCGGACGAGGCCGAGGTTGCCGGCGATCGCGCGGGTGCCGGTCATGATCGAGCTCGACGTGAACGTCCAGATGAACACGCCCGTGACCAGGAACGGGATGTAGTCCGGGACGCCCCTCTTGGTGTCCAGCAGGACGCCGAAGATGAAGTAGTACACCGCGGCGTTCAGCAGCGGGGTCATGACCTGCCAGACCTGGCCGAGCTTCGCCTGGGCGTACTGGGCGGTGAGCTTGGCGGTGGCGAACGCGACGATGAAGTGCCGTCGGGCCCACAGCTGGCGGATGTACTGCGGCAGGGAGGGGCGGGCGCCGCTGACCGAGAGACCGTGCCGGGCGGCGAGCGCCGCGAGGTCGTCCTCGGCCGTGACCGGGGCCGGGGGCGGTGTGTGGAGAACCTGGGTCACATCCGCTGCTTTCACTCGGGGGGTGGGGGTGCTGCGGCGTCCGGCTGGGGCCGGGCCCGTCACCCGAAGTTTCCTTACGCTTCTCTTCACGTTTTCTTACGTCGGGACGGGACCGTATCGTCGCAACGGGAGCGTAGGCCGAGTTGGCGTCGGAACGCAACCGTTTCGTCGTCACGGGCGGGTGTGCGCCGTAACACTTTCGAGGTCGGGGTGCGACCGATTCGTTGCGGTGTGGTGCGGGCACGTGTTCGGTACGGCGATGACCTGGGACGCGTTCAGCGGGCCCGCGTTGCGGCGTTCGGGTGGCGGCTCCGTGCCGCTGCGTCGTCGGAACGCAACCGTTTCGTCGTTACGCCCCTATGCTGGGAGTCATGACGACGAACGCCGAGGAGTCCCAGACGCGTCCGCGCCGACGAGCCCCCGCCGGGGCGGCCGTCCTCCGCGAGGACGTGACCGAGGCCATCCGGGCCGCCGTCTTCGAGGAGCTCGCGGCGGTCGGCTATGCCCGGATGTCCATCGAGGGCATCGCGCGCCGCGCGGGCGTCGGCAAGACCGCCGTCTACCGCCGCTGGCGCTCCAAGCTGCACCTGGTCCTCGACGTCGTCTCGGCCCTCGCCGTGCTGGGCCTGCCGGTACCCGACACCGGCTCCCTGGAGGGCGACCTGCGCCTGCTGTACGAGGTCACCTCGCGTGCGCTGCGCCATCCGGTCGCCTCGCAGATCATCCCCGACCTCCAGGCCGAGGCGGCCCGCAACCCCGACATCGCCGAGGCCATGCAGAAGACGCTGCGCGAGGGCCAGGAGGGCGTCGCCAGCAAGATCATCGAGGCGGCGCAGCGGCGCGGCGAACTCGCCGAGAGCCTCGACGACGACCTGGCCATGGACCTGATCTCCGGCCCGCTGTACTGGCGCTCGGTGGTGATCCGCACCCCGAAGCTGCCGAAGGGGTACCTGGCGGCGCTGGCCCGCGGGACCACGGAGGCGCTCAAGGCGCTGTAACCACTCCGCCGGGGATGTCACAGGCGGCGCGGCCGTCTCGTCGTAGAGGGCACAGGCATCCCCGATCAAGGAGTGGACGATGAACCTCGCGCTGTGGATCGCCGCCGGGCTGCTCGCCGCGGTGGCGCTGGCCGGCGGGATCAGCAAGGCGTTCGTGCCGCGGGAGAAGCTGGCCGCGGCCCACGGCGGCGGCTGGACCGGTGACGCCGGCGACGGTTTCGTGCGGACGCTGGGCATCCTCGAACTCCTGGCCGCGGCGGGCCTGGTGCTGCCCGCCGTCACCGGCGTCGCCCCGGTCCTGGTGCCGGTGACCGCCACCGCCTGGATCCTGCTGATGATCGGCGCGATGATCACCCACGGCCGGCGCGGCGAGCGGGCGTTCGTGGCGCTGAACCTGGCCTATCTCGCGCTGGCGCTGGTCGTCGCGGCGGGCCGGTTCGGCCCGGGCACCTTCTGACGGAACAGGGCGGAACAGGGCAGCACGGAGCGGGACCGGCACGGTTCCGGACAGGTCGGGACGAGGGGGAGACGCACATGAAGAGCAAGACCGAGGAGTTCCAGGAGCTGCGGCCGCTGCTGTTCTCGATCGCGTACCGGATCCTGGGCAGCGTCGGCGAGGCCGAGGACGCGGTCCAGGAGGCCTGGCTGCGCTTCACCGGCTCGCCGACCGAGGTCAGGTCGCCGAAGGCCTTCCTGTCGGCCGCGGTGACCCGGATCTCGATCGACGTCCTGCGCTCGGCCCGGGTCCGGCGCGAGGAGTACGTCGGCCCGTGGTTCCCCGAGCCGCTGCTCGCCGACCCCTACGAGGACCCGGTGCGGTCGGCGGAGCTGGCCGACTCGGTGTCGATGGCGGCCCTGCTGCTCCTGGAGCGGCTCAGCCCCCTGGAGCGTGCGGTCTTCGTCCTGCGCGAGGTGTTCGACTTCGGCTTCCCCGAGGTCGCGTCGGCGGTGGGCCGCTCGGAGGCCGCCTGCCGCCAGCTGGCGGTCCGGGCCAGGCGCCACATGGCCGAGGGCCGCCCCCGTTTCGCGGCGGACCGCAGGGAACGCGACGAACTGGCCGCACGCTTCTTCGAGGCCCTCCACGAAGGCGACCTGGCCGGCCTCCAGGAACTGCTCGCCGCCGACGTGTCGCTGGTCGGCGACGCCGGCGGCAAGGCACCGCAGCTGGCCCGCGCCGTTCTGGGCGCCCAGAACGTGGCCCGCCTCCTCGCCGCCGTCGTCCCGTTGCTGTTCCGGATCGACGTCACCTGCGAGCAGCACGAGGTCAACGGCCAGCCCGGCGCGATCTTCCGCGACCGGGACGGCAAGGTCCTGCAGACCTTCTCCCTCGACATCCTCGACGGCCGCGTCCAGGCCGTCCGCCTGGTCCTCAACCCCGACAAACTCGGCCACGTGGGCCCGGTCGCGGACGCCTGGTCCATCGCCGAGGAGGCCAAACAGGCCCGCAGAGCGGGGGCGTGACGGGACCTCACGCCTCCAGCCGTCGGGTCAGCGCCGCGAGGTCCGCCGCCCGCAGCACCCGGTCACCGAACCCGGGCAGCGGCACGTGCAGGACGTCCGTCCACCGTTCCGGTACGGCCCCGACGCCGTGGACGGCACCGGCCAGGGCGCCGGTGACCGCCGCGACGGTGTCCGTGTCGCCGCCCAGGTCGACGGCCGCCCGGACGGCGTCCTCGTAGGAGGAGGTGGTCCGCAGCGCCCAGACCGCGGAGCCGAGGCAGGGCCACACGGCACCGTTGAACTCGGTCGCGAGGTCGGGATGCCAGGCGGGGTCGAGGACGGTGGCGTACCGGTCGCGGTGGCCGGGGTGGACCGCCGCCAGCGATTCCGGTACGGCGGCCAACGGGTCGTCCCCGGCCAGGGCGGCCCGCAGCAACTCGTGCAGGATCGCGGTGCCCTCCCAGGCGGCCCGGTCCCCGTGGGTGAGCGCGGCCAGTCGGCGGCCGGCGTCCATCGTGCCGTCCCGGCCGAGGGGCGCGAAGTACACCCCGGAGGTCGCGGCGCGCATCAACGCGCCGTTTCCGGCGGCGCGTTGGCTGGTCTGGAAGTGCAGGGCGGCAGCCAGATCCCACGGGTCGCCGCTGCCCAGCACCGCCTCGGTCTGCAGGCCGATGTCCTTCGGCTCGCCCGCCGCCCACCGCCGGAACCGCCCGAAGACGTCCGGGAGTTCCAGCCCGCCGCACTCCACCAGGGACTCCCCGACGAGCATCGCCATCTGCGTGTCGTCGGTCGCCTCGCCCGGCTCCCAGCCTCCGCCCCCGCACATCTCGCCGCCGTGACCCGCTGTCGGGAACCGCGCGGAGAAGGCCCCCTCGGGGCCGAACTCGAAGGGTGCGCCCAGGGCGTCACCTACGGCGGAACCGATGACGGCGCCGAGGGCGCGGTCGAGGCGGGGCAGTCGAGGCATTCCCGCAGGGTACGGGGTCGGCCCGGGGCCGTCTCCGGTCGTGTCCGCCGCGGCCGTTCCCGGTTGCGGGGTCGGCCGCGAGGTCGGTCAGGGGGTCGGTTGCGGGTCAGCCCCGGGCTGCCTCCGGATGCAGGCGTACCCAGCCGTCCCAGGCTGAGGTGATCATGTCCTGGATGTCGTGCTTGGTCTTCCAGTCGAGTTCGGTGGTGATGCGGTCGGCGGAGGCGACGACGCGGGCCGGGTCGCCGGGGCGGCGCGGGGCGACGGTCGGGGGGAGGGCGTAGCCGGTGACCGCGTTGATGCGGTCGATCATCTCGCGGACCGAGACGCCCTCGCCGCGCCCGATGTTGAGGGTCAGCGCGCGGCCCGGCTCGGCCTGGAGGGCGCGGGCCGCGGCCACATGGGCCTCGGCGAGGTCCACCACGTGGATGTAGTCGCGGACGCAGGTGCCGTCCGGTGTCGCGTAGTCGTCGCCGAAGATGCGCGGCGGCGCGTTCTCCGTGAGCTTCTCGAAGACCATCGGGATGAGGTTGTAGACGCCTGTGTCGGCGAGTTCGGGGCGGGCCGCGCCGGCCACGTTGAAGTAGCGGAGCGAGGCCGTGGCGAGGCCCGTGGCCCGGCCCGTCGCGCGGACCAGCCACTCGCCCGCGAGCTTCGTCTCGCCGTACGGCGACATCGGCACGCACGGCGTCTCCTCCGTCACCAGGTCGACGTCCGGCATGCCGTAGACCGCCGCGGAGGAGGAGAAGACGAAGGAGGGGACTCGTGCCTCCGTCACCGCCTGCAGCAGGACGCGCAGGCCTTCGACGTTCTCGTGGTAGTAGTGCAGCGGGCGGTCCACCGACTCGCCGACCTGCTTCTTCGCCGCCAGGTGCACGACCCCGGTCACCTCGTGCTCGGCCAGGACCCGCGCGACCTTCTCACCGTCGAGGGTGGAGCCCGTCACCAGGGGCACGTCCTCGGGCACGCGCTCGGCGATGCCGGTGGACAGGTCGTCGTACACCACCGTCCGCTCGCCCGCCTCCGCCATCGCGCGTACGACATGCGCCCCGATGTAACCGGCGCCGCCGGTGATCAGCCAGGTCATGTGTGGCCGTCCCCTCCGTCAGTTGGCCCGTGGTGTTCGTCAGCCGCGGTCACCCCTCAGTGAAGCAGGTGCCGCGGACATCTGCGGACGGCCGACCTGACCCGAGGTGACCATGTGGACACGGGACGTGCTCTCCCGGCGGCGGGAGGCGCGCCACAGACGGGTGAGGGAGAGCACGGCGGCGGTGGCCAGCAGGCCGTTGCGGGCGAGCATCAGCAGGCAGCCGGTCCAGGTGCAGTGGATGACCTCGGCGTAGAACACGGGGTAGGCGACGGCACTGAGCGCGGTCGCCGCCATGACCAGCGCGGCGACCGGACGCTGCGTGGTGTGCCGGGAGGTCAGGCACACGGCGGCCAGGCCGAGCAGCCAGATCATGTACTGCGGGCTGATCACCCGGCTGGTGACGGTGAACAGGAGTACGGCGCTCAGGGCCGCGTCGTACGGGGTGGCCGGGGTCCAGCGCCGGGCCCGTACCCGCCACAGCAGGAGGAGGGCGAAGGCCGCCGCGGTGAGCGCGAGGGAGGCGGTCGCGACCGCGTGCACGTGCGGGCCGACCAGTTCCATGGCGCCGTACTGGTAGCGGGTCGTGCCCCGCCAGCCGGCCTGCCGCGCGAGGCTGAGCGCGGTCCCGCCGAGCGACTCGACCTGCACACCCCGGCCGCCCTGCTGACGCAGAAAGGCCAGCGGGTTGCGGAACGACATCAGAAGGGCGGCGAGGGCGACGGCCCCGGTCAGGGCCGCGGACAGCCATGCCGTGCGCGTCGGCCGCCCGCGCGCCAGGCCCAGCAGCACCAGCGCCGGCCACACCTTCACCAGTGCGCCCAGCGCCGCCAGCGCACCGCACACGCGCGTGGAGCGCGACAGCGCCAGCAGGGAGAGCACCGCGAAGGCGGTGACCTCCACGTCGTAGCGGGCGAGCGGGAGGTGCAGCAGCAGGGGGAGGCCGCCGGTCCACAGGGCCGCGCCGAGCAGGGTCCGGCCGGGACGCGTGCCCGCGCGGGCGAGCGCCGCCGTGATCAGCGCGTCGGTGGCCAGGGTGAGCGCCACGAACGCCTGGAAGTAGCTCGGTCCGGGCACCAGCCCCGGCGCCAGCAGCACCGCACCGGCGCCCGGCGGGTACTGCCACAACGTGTCGTGCGCCGGGAACGCGCCGTGCGACAGCACGCCGTACCAGTGGAAGTACAGCCGCCACACTTCGCGCGCGACCGCTCCGTGACCCAGGACTCGCTCGTTGTTGTGGGCGAGGAGCCACAGCATCGACGCGCGCGTGACGGCCCAGGCGACGGCGAGACAGAGGAGGCGGAGGAGACGCGGGAGGCCGGGCGGGCGGCGGAGCCGCGGGAGTCGAACAGGCGGGGCGAACGGGACGCGCGGGAGCGGCAAGTACGGGCGGCGGTTCATCAACCGCGAGCGTAAGCCGCGCGGATGGTGTATCCATGCCGATACGCCGTCAATACCCGGCAAAGGTTGGCTAATCGCAAAAGATCGGGCCGTGGTGACTATCGGGCCTCTCGTAAAAGCACATCCGCGAACGACGCGAACAGCAGAAGACGGCCGGCCGGCTCCACGGAGTCGGCCGCGCCCGTTGGGCGGTCCGCCCCGGTGGCCGGGGGCCGCCCGGGGCCTGGCCGTGGCCGTCCCGGCCGCGGTGATGCTCGCGGTCGGGTTCTGGGGGCTGCACCGCGGCGGCATGTGGCGCGACGAGGCCGTCACCTACCAGGTCGCCCGGCGCACGGTGCCGCAGATGTGGCGGCTGCTGCACGACGTGGACGCGGTGCACGGCCTGTACTACCTGCTGATGCACGTCGTCCTTGCCGCCGACCCCGGCCACCCCGGCGAGGTCGTCCTCCGGCTGCCCTCGGTGTGCGCGGCTGCCGTCACCGCGGGCCTGGTGGCAGCCCTGGGCAGCCGTCTGGCCCGGCCACACGTCGGCCTGTGGGCCGGGCTGCTGTACGCGGTCACCCCGCTGATCGGCCACTACGCGCAGGAGGGCCGCTCGTACGCCCTGGTCGCCGCGGGCGCCACCGGCGCGACGCTGCTCTTCGTCCGGGCGGTGCGGGAGGGGGGACGACGGGCCTGGTGCCGGTACGGCGTCGTCCTCGGAGTCACCTGCTGGCTGCACGAGTTCGCCGTCCTGCTGCTGCTCGCGCACGCGGGAACTCTGGCGCTGGCCCGTTCGTCGGGAAGGGTGTGGCGGGGGTGGGGCTGCGCGGCCGGGGGTGTGGCGCTGTCGCTGCTGCCCATGGTCGTGGTCTCGCGGGGGCAGTCGGCCCAGGTGGCGTGGTTGCGGGAGCCGGACGTGGAGACCGCGCAGGAGTTGCTGCGCCAGTACCTCGGACCGACCGACGGGGTGTACTGGGCGTGCCTGGCGCTCGGGCTCCTCGGGCTGACGAGGCTGGTGGGCCGGCGCGGTGAGGTGACCCTCGCGGCGGTCGCGCTGCCGCTCGCGGTGCTGCCGCCGGTGGCGCTGATGCTGGCCTCCCAGCTCACCCCGCTCTACGTCGACCGGTACGTGCTGTACGCGCTTGCCGGGGGGCCGTTGCTGGTGGCGCTCGGCGCGGACCGGGTCGCCGGGATGCTCGGCCGACTCTGGTCCCACGGCACGGCGACCGCGCCCCGGTCGCCCGCGCTCACCCTGGCCGGGGTCCTGGCGGTCCTCCTCGCCTTCACCCACCAGATCCCGCTGCTGCGGGCGGACCGGGTGCCGGGCACCCGTCCCGACAACCTCGGCGGGGTCGCGGCGGCCGTGGCCCGGGTGCTGCGGCCCGGCGACCCCGTGCTGTTCCTGCCGGCCCACGCGCGCGGGGCGGAGCTCGCGTATCCCGCCGACTTCAGGTCCACGAGGGACGTTGCACTGGCCGAGCCGGGGCCGGCGTCGGGCACGCTGTACGGGCGTGAGGTGGGGGTGGGGACGCTGCGGCGGCGGCTCGCCGGGGTGGACGAGGTGTGGGCGGTGATGGAGAAGTACGCGCTGGTGAGGGGATATCGGCCGCGGCTCGGGACGGAGCGGGCCAAGTGGGCCGTACTGAACCAGGAGTTCGTGCTGCGGGAGGAGATGGTGATCGACCGGGTTGCGTTGAGGTTGTATGTGCGGCCGATTCGGGTGGGTTCGGCCGAGTCCGCGGTGCGGGCCGGTGGGGGCTGGCCGCGCCCACGCGGCGACAGCCGCACCTCGACAACAGCCCCGCGCCCCTGAGGGGCGCGCTCAGCGCGCCCCTTCCTCCGCGGCCGCCGCGTCCAGCGTTCCCGTCAGCTGGTCCAGCCGTGCCTTCAACTCCCGGATCTCGTCCACGTCGAACCCCGTCGCCGAGACGATCCGGCGCGGTACCTCCAGGGCCCGCTCGCGCAGCGCGGCGCCCTCCTCCGTGAGCCGTACCTCCACCGAGCGTTCGTCGCGTGTGCTGCGCTCGCGGTGGACCAGGCCCGCCGCCTCCAGGCGCTTGAGCAGCGGCGACAGGGTGCCGGAGTCCAGGCGCAGGTGTTGGCCGAGCTTCTTGACCGGCAGGTCGCCCTGTTCCCACAGCACCAGCATCACCAGGTACTGCGGGTAGGTGAGTCCGAGGTCCTTGAGGATCACGCGGTAGACGCCGTTGAAGGCGCGGGACGCGGCGTGCAGGGAGAAGCAGATCTGGCGGTCCAGGTGGAGCCACTGCGCCTCGGGAGGAGCGGCGGGGCCGGGGGCCGGGGTTGTTGCGGTCATGGCTCAAGGGTAGCGCTTGTGGGTCATTTAGTTGTGTGCAATTGAATTGTGTGCTCTACTTGTCGTCGTGAGGGCGGCCGAACGGGAGCCGCCGGAACACCGAGACTTCGAGTACTTCGAGAGGGATGGTCTTCCATGGACGCCATCTACACGGCAGCCGCCACCGCCACCGGCCGGGAAGGACGGGCGGTCAGCTCGGACGGGCAGCTGGACCTGACGCTGGCGTTCCCGCCCGCGCTGGGCGGCAACGGCCAGGGCACCAACCCCGAGCAGCTCTTCGCCGCCGGTTACGCCGCCTGTTTCGCCAGCGCCCTCGGTGCCATCGGCCGCCAGGCCAAGGTCGACACCGGCGAGATCTCCGTCACCGCCGAGGTCGGCATCGGCAAGGACGAGTCCGACGGCGGCTTCGCGCTCAAGGTCACCCTGCGCGTCGAGCTCCCCGAGGCGCTCGCCAACGAGACCGGCGAGAAGCTGGTCCACCAGGCCCACGCCTTCTGCCCCTACTCCAAGGCCACCAAGGGCAACATCCCGGTCGACCTCGTCATCGAGTAGTCAGCGGCGCCGGGGACGCGTCCCGCGTCCGGGCGAGCCGCGCGAGCACCTCGCCGGTGCGCCGGCTCCAGTCCACGACCACCGCCTCCGCGGGCAGCCGCTCCTGCCGCGTCAGCAGCAGCCAGCGCACCCGGGGGCGGTGGTCGTGGCCGTCGGTCAGGTCGATGCCGTACCCGGGGAGCAGCCGGACGGCGTAGTACGCGTCCGTGATCACCGGTTCCCCCGGGCCGATGTGCCGGGCCGCCCAGTCGTACGACGGCCAGCGCGGCGGCTGTGTGAAGCCGACCGGGTCCACCGAGCGAGGCACGACCGCTCCCGCCTGCGCGGCCAGAAAGCCCAGGCAGACCCCGCCGCCCGCGGCCCAGCCGAGCGCCCGCCGCCACCGGGGCCAGGGCCGCTGTGCCGCCAGCTCCACGGCGAGCGCGCACTGCGGCGCCAGCAGCGCGAGGCCGAGCACGCCGACGAGCCGGCCGCCCGCCAGCACCAGGCACTCCAGGGCGAACAACAGCACCAGCGGATCACGCCGTGCCGCAAGCCCCAGCGAACCCGGCGACCCCAGCGAACCCGGCGACCCCAGCGAACCCAGCGAACTCGGCGGACCGGTCCCGGCCGCCCGCCGCGCCCGTAGCCACAGCGCCGGGACCCCGAGCAGGGCCAGCCAGCACTGACCCGCCCACCCGGTCAGCCCGGCCAACCCGATCGACCCGTCGTACGACCCGTATGACGAGTACGACCCGTATAGCGCGTACGACCCGTACACCCCGTATGACGCGTACGGCTCGTACGGCGAAGCCGCCGGCACCCGCGCGTGCGTCCCGAAGGCGAGCATCGCCGCCGCCACCGCGCACGTCAGCGCCCACCGCCCCCATACCGAGCCACGCCACCCCCGCTGCCACCCCGCCACGAACGCCACCGCCCCGGCCGCCGCGCCCACCCCGGTCACCGGGTCGACCAGGGCCACCGTCCCGTACAGCAGTCCGAGCGCCGCGTATCCGGACAGGCTGCGCAGGCCGCTCGGGCCGACGTAGCGCACCCGGCGCAGATCACGGGCGCGGGCGCCGGTCAGGGACCAGGCCCAGAAGGTGAGGCCGAGGGCGAACGCCGACGGGTAGCCGAGGCTGCCGGTCAGCGGCAGCAGGGCCAGCGAGCCCCCGCCCCAGGCGGGTCGCGTGCCCCACAGCACGGACCCGAAGACCAGCGCCAGTACCGGCGCCCACGGGCGCGGGCTGAGGACCCGGACCAGCCGGCCGAGGCCCGTCAGCAGGACCACCAGGTTCAGCGGGCCGCACACCCGCAGCAGCTGCCAGCCGCTGAGCCCGGTCAGCCGGGCCAGCGCACCCTGCGCCAGCACGTACGGGGACACGGCGGGGTCCGTCAGGCCCGCCCGCAGCCGTGCCACCGCCGCCGCGTGGAGCCCTGCCTCGCAGCACGGCGGCACCCGCCAGTAGGCGAGGGTCATCAGCAGCCAGAAGAGCAGGCCGAAGACCTGGTACGGGGTGAGTCTGCGGACCCGGCCGCCGCGCAGGGCGGTGGAGCCACGCGTGGCGCGCCGGAGCAGGGCGCCGGTGCTCACCGGAGGAAACGGAGAGGGCGGACCATTTGCCAAGTGTTCCCGTCCGCCTCGACGGCGTTGCCGTCCATCACCTCATCGAGTGACACCCACCTCATCGAGTGACGCCGACCGCCCTGGGCGACCCCTGCGCGGGAACCGGGACCGGCCGGCGCAGCAGCGGTTCGAGGAGCAGCGGCACGCCCAGCACCGGCAGCAGCCAGGCCAGCACGATCAGCCGGTCGCCGAAGACGGTGATGTCGGGATGCCCGGCCTGGGTGAGGATCCCGGTTCCGGCGGCCGCCAGCAGGAAGACACCGAAGGCCGGCCGCCGCCGCGCTCCCCACGCCCCGGCCGCCAGCACGGCCGGGAACAGCGGCTCCGTCAGCTGCCGGCGCAGCCACTCCACCCAGAAGTCGAACTCCAGATGGAGGAACTCCCGCCACGGGTGGGCCCGGTCCGGGTGGGTGTAGTGGACGGTCAGCAGGTCCTGCACGCTCTCCGCCTCGGAGGGATAGCGCAGCAGCCGGGCGAGGAGCAGCGTGCCGGCCACCGCCGCGCACCCCACCGCCGCGATCGCGGTCACCGCGCGCCCGGGTCCCCGGCCGTGCCGGCGCCGCCACAGCGCGACCACCGCCGCGGCCCCGGCCAGGCACCCGCCGAGGAAGAGCGCCTGCGAGTGCTTCACCGCGAACAGCGCGAGCAGCGCGCCCGCCACCAGCGCCGTCCCCGCCCGCACCCGCCCGGTCAGGGCCAGCGCGCAGCCCCACACCGCCGTCAGGGTCAGGGCCAGCATCAGGCCCTCCGCCATCGGCCGCATCGCGGTCGTGCCGACCGGCAGGACGTAGTACAGGACCTGCCCGGTCAGCGCGAGCGGCACCGGTACCGACACCGTCCGCAGCACCAGGAAGACCAGCACCCCGCCCGCGCCCGCGACCAGCACGCTCGCCAGCCACACCCCCCACGTCACCCCGAACACGGTGACGAACGGCACCAGGAACACCGGATAGCCCGGCCGCACCTCGAAGATCCGCCGCAGCCGGGGGGCCACGAACGGCACGACGTGCCCGTCCGTCTGCGCGCCCCCGGCCCGCAACCGCCGTTCCACCCGCCCCAGTTCACCGGCCCGGCAGTCCGCGAACACCTGGTCCGCCGGACTCGGCCCGTGGAAGCGCAGCACGTCCACGCGCTGGGCGCGCTCCGCCGCCGACGCCTCGCCGGCGCACGCCCAGTCCGTCGTCTTGGCCGCCGCCTCCCGCTTGCCCGCCCCGGCCAGGGCCAGCGCGTACGACACGTAGTTCTTGGAGTCAGGGGTGTCCCGGCCGGTGACGTCGGCGAGTTGCAGCACCGCGAAGACGGCGGCCAGCACCAGCACCCAGGTACGCGGTCTCACGTCGACGCCAGCAGGTCACGCGCCCCGGCCGGACCGGGCACCCGGGCCGGCGGCTCCGGCATCGACTCGCCGAGCAGCAGCGTCCGTACGACCCGTTCGGCGGCCCGGCCGTCGTCGAACTCGCAGAACCGGGACCGGAAGTCGGCCCGCAGCCGCGCCGACTCCTCGTCCCGCCAGCCGCCCGAGGCGAACAGCCACGCCAACTCCCGGTAGGAGTGCGAGACATGGCCCGGTGCCTCGGCGGTGATGTCGAGATAGGCGCCGCGGCTCGCCGTGTACGCGGCCCAGTCGTCGGCGTGGACGACGATCGGCCGGTCCAGGTTGGCGTAGTCGAACATGATCGACGAGTAGTCGGTGACCAGGGCGTCCGCGGCCAGCATGACCTCCTCGGCGTGCGGTTCGCCGGTCGCGTCGACCACGATGCCGCGCCGGTGCAGCTCGGCCAGGCCCGTCCCGCGTGCCGGACCGGTCGCGAGGGCCGGGTGCAGCCGGACCACCAGCGTGTGCCCCTCGCCGAGGTCGGCGGCGAACCGGTCCAGGTCGATCCGGTCGACGTGACCGCCCCGGACGTAGTCGCGGCGGGTCGGCGCGTACAGCACCACCGTGTGGTCGGCGGGAATGCCGTGCCGGGCCCGGAAGTCCGTCCGGCCGCCGGTCACCAGGACGTCGTTGCGCGGGCTGCCCGTGCGGGCCGACGCGAAGTGGCAGGGGTAGGCCCGCTCCCACACCAGCTCCGAGTGGCGGTTGGCGACCAGGCTGTGGTCCCAGCGGTCGGCCCGGCGCAGCATCTGCGGCACGTCGAAGCCGAGCCGGGCGCCGGGCTTGCCCAGCAGGTCGGCGCCCAGGTACTTGAGCGGGGTGCCCCGGTGGGTGTGGACGTGCACGCTGCCGGGCCGTTTCACCAGCGTGCCGGGCCAGTTGACGTCGTTGACGAAGAACTTGGCGCGGGCGGTCAGCCGCAGGTACTCCGGGGAGTCCAGCAGTACGTGGTCGACGCCGGCCGGCAGGTCCGCGGCGACCTCCGCGTCCCGCACCACCCAGACGCCGCGCAGCCGCGGGGCGATCTCCCGGGCCGCGCGGTACACGGCCGCCGGGTCGCCCCGCAGCCCTTGGTGCGAGGCCGCCGAGTACAGGACCAGCTCCTCGTCCAGGGGACGCAGGCCGCGCAGCCCGGTCAGCGCGCGCCGGGCCCGGGCCCCCGCCGCCCGCCGCACCCGCAGCGCCTGCCGCCCGCTCTCCCGGCCGACCCGCCCGGCCTGCTGCCGCAGCCGGTACGAGGCGTACGACCCGTCGAGCACGCTCAGGTCACCCACACCGGGGTCACCGGGGTCACCGGGGTCGGCCGGGGGGTTGGCCCCCGCCGGCCGGAACGCCCGGTACAGCTCCGCCGTGCGCCGGAAGAACTCGCCCTTGGCGGCGGCCGGCAGCCGGTCCGGCTTCGCCAGGATGTCCAGGCAGTGCTCGCCCATCTTCCGGTGCAGGCAGGGCCGCCAGACCGCCAGCTCCGGGCGGGCGCCGACGAAGGCGAAGACCCGCTTGTACTGCTCGTGCACGTCGAAGTGCTTGCGGCTGGTGGTGGAGAGGATGTTGCCCTGCCGGCGCTGGCGGTAGTGGAGGCAGATCCGGTCGAGGGTGGCGATCCGGGCCGCACTGAGCAGGACCGGGAAGGTCCAGGGGGTGTCCTCGTAGTAGCCCGGCGGGAACTGGAAGCCGTTCTCCTCGACGAAGTCCCGGCGGTAGGCCTTGTTCCACACCACCATCAACAGGTCGAGGATCTCCGGGTGTTCGGCCGCGGTGAAGACGCCGTCGGTCGAACCCAGCACCTCCGCGAGGGCGTTGCGCCGGGTCCCGCCCCACCAGTAGGTGCGGGCGTAGTCGAAGACCAGCACGTCCGGGTCGCCGGTCTCCGCCAGCCGGTCGGCGATCGCCCGCAGCGCGCCCGGCGTGAGGGTGTCGTCGCTGTCGAGGAAGAGGAGGAAGTCACCGGTGGCGTGCGGGAGTCCGGCGTTGCGGGCGCGGCCGAGGCCGACGTTCTCCGGCAGGTGCAGGACCTTCACGCGCGGGTCGCGGGCCGCGTACTCGTCGAGGATCGCGCCGCAGCCGTCCGGGGAGCGGTCGTCGACGGCGATCACCTCGACGTCGTGGAAGGACTGCTCCAGGACCGAGTCGAGGCACTCCCGGAGGAAGCCCTGCACCTTGAAACAGGGGACGATCACACTGAGTCGGGGCACGGTCAGCTCCTGACGAGGGTCGCGGCCGGGGCGGGCAGGCGTTCGGCGAGCGGGATCACCGCCGGGATGTCCTCCGGCGGTCGGCCGAGGAACACCCGGCGCACGACCCGTTCGGCGGCCAGGCCGTCGTCGAACTGGCAGAAGCGCGCGCGGAAGTCGGCCCGCAGCTGCCGGGACTCCGGGCCCCGGTAGGAGCCGTCGCGGAAGATCCGGGCCAGTTCCTCGGGGGTGCGGGCGACCGGTCCCGGCGGTTCGGCCATCAGGTCGAAGTAGACGCCCCGGGTCTGCCGGTAGACCTCCCAGTCGTCGGCGTACACGACGATCGGCCGGTCCAGGTTGGCGTAGTCGAACATGATGGAGGAGTAGTCGGTGACCAGCGCGTCCGCGGCCAGGCAGACGTCCTCGGCGGAGCGGTGCGCGGTGACGTCGATGACCCGGCCGGTGCCCGCCGAAGGGCCCCGGTCGTAGAAGTAGTGCGCGCGCAGCAGCACGACGACGTCCTCGCCGGCCGCCTCGCAGAACGCCTCCAGGTCCAGGCCGGGCTCGAAGCCGGTGTGGTGGTCGCGGTGGGTGGGGGCGTACAGCACGGCCGTCCTGCCGTCGGGGACGCCCAGCCTGCGGCGGGCCCGGACCACCTCGTGGGCGGTCGCCGTGTAGTAGACGTCGTTGCGCGGATAGCCGTACTCCAGCGTCCGGTACGAGCCGGGGAAGGCGCGCTCCCACGTCTGGGTGGAGTGGCGGTTGGCGGAGAGGTTGAAGTCCCAGCGGTCGACGCGGCCGAGCAGCTTGGCGAAGCTTCCGGTCTGCGCGGCGACCACCGGGTACGTCGACTGGTCGACGCCCATCTTCTTCAGCGGGGTGCCGTGCTGCGTCTGGACGTGCACGCTGCCGGGCCGCTTGACGACCCCCTCGGCGAAGTTGGCGTTGTTGACGAGGTACTTGGCGCGGGCCAGCACCTGCCAGTACCGGCGGCTGCCGATCACCGCGTACTCGACGTCCTCGGGCACGCTGTGTTCCTGACCGGCCTCGACCAGGAACACCGAGCGGAGGTGCGGGGCGAGTTCGCGGGCCACGGCGTGGATCGCGGCCGGGTTGCAGACGTAGCCGCGCCCCCAGTACGCGCAGTACACGGCGAGGTTCTGGTCCAGCGGGCGGCGCAGGTCGAGGGCGTACCGCAGCCGGGTGAGCGGCATGCGCGGGCGGGGCAGCCGCCCGGCCGCCGAGGCCGCGACCCGGTTGGCACCGCGCAGCACCCGGAACGCCGTGTACGCGCCCGCCGCGAGCAGCCGGTGCTGGACGCCCACGCTCCCGCCCGGCATCCGGAACCCGTCCGGCCGGTGCGTGCGGTGCAGCCGGGCCGCCCGCCGGAAGAACGCCCGGCGCCCGGACGGCATCCGGTCCGGCCGCGCGGCCGTCCTCAGCACCACCGCGAAGACCTGCTCGAACAGCGCCCGCGCCCGCTCGCCGGGCAGCGCGGCGGCCCGCTCAAGGACCAGCTCCGCCTGGTCGAGGAGCTCGTGCTGGTGCGGCCCGGGCAGGTTCAGCCGGCTGCCCTGGCGGCGCAGCCGGTGCCGTACGACCACCGAGCGCAGCACCGCGATCCGTTCGGCGGCGACGGTGGTCAGGCCGCCCCAGCCGAGGTCCGTGAAGTGCCCGTCCGGAAAACTCAGCCGCCGTTCGGCCAGGAAGGCACGGCGGTAGACCGCGCTCCACGCGGGCAGGGCCACGCCCGTCAGCCGGGGCGCCCGGTCCGGGGCGAAGGCGCCGTCCGGGACGCCCGCAAGGAGGGGGACCGCCGGGTTGCCCGGCTCGCCCTCCCACCAGGGCGCCCGCTCGTGCTCGGCATACAGGACGTCCACGTCACCGGTCTCGGCGAGCCGGGCGTCCAGCTGCGCCAGCGCGCCCGGGATCAGCACGTCGTCGCCGTCGAGGAAGAGCAGGTACGTGCCGTTCGCCGCGCGCATCCCGGTGTTCCGGGCCCCGCTCAGCCCGGCCGACGGCGGCGAGTGCACCGGGGCCACCCGGGAGTCCCGCTCGGCGTAGGCGGCGGCGACCGAGGCGGCCGGGGCGTCGGGCGCGTCGCAGACCGGGATCAGCTCCAGGTCGCCGAAGGACTGGGCGAGGACCGAGTCCAGCGCCTGGGAGAGCCGGCCGGCGACCCCGTGGGACGGGACGATGATGCTGAAGCGGGTCATGCTGCTCTTTCTCAGGTGTGCATGCGGCCCGGCCTTCCCGTCGGCCGCCAGGTGGACGGCCGGGACGGAGTGGGCCGCGAGGTGTTGGGGGGCATGAGGGAACTCCCTGCAAGGCAAACGGCGTTCAGCGGCTCTCGGTGACGGGCAGATGGCCGGAAGGTTGCGGAACGGTGGCCAGCGGGGAGTGGGCGAGCCCCGCGGCCGCCGAGGGCACGGGGTGCCGCTGCTCCAGCGGGACGACCTCCGGCAGCCCGGCCGGCTCGCCGAGCACCACGTGCCGGACGACCCGCTCGGCGGCGCGTCCGTCGTCGTACCGGCAGAACCGCTCGCGGAACGCGGCGCGCAGCTGCGCGGAGCGGGAGCCGCGCCAGTGGCCGGTCGCGAAGATGTCGATCAGTTCGTCCTCGGTGCGGGCGACCGCGCCGGGCGGGCTGGAGCGCAGGTCGAAGTAGGTGCCGCGGGCCGCGTGGTAGGCGTCCCAGTCCTCGGTGTGCACGACGATCGGCCGGTCCAGGTTCGCGTAGTCGAACATGATCGACGAGTAGTCGGTGACCAGCGCGTCCGCGGCCAGGCAGAGGGACTCCACACGGGGGTGGCCGCTGACGTCGATCACCCGGTCCCCGGACGCGAGCGGACCGCCGTGCCAGTAGTGGGCGCGGGCCAGGATCACGAAGCGCGGACCGAGGCGGCGCACGATCCGGTCCAGGTCGAGAGCGGGGCGCTGGGTGCGCCGGTAGTCGCGGTGGGTGGGCGCGTACAGCAGGGCGACCGTGCCCTCGGGGATGCCGAGCGACGCGCGGATCCGGGTGACGTCGGCCGTGGTGGCCTGCTGGAAGACGTCGTTGCGCGGGTAGCCGTATTCGAGGGTCCGGTAGCCGCCGGGGTAGACGCGCTCCCAGGTCAGGGTGGTGTGCCGGTTCGCGGACAGGACGTAGTCCCACTTGTCGACACCCCGCAGGAGCTCCTCGAAGTCCATGTCGGCGGCGGCCGCCGGGTGTTCCTGGAGGTCCAGGCCCATGTGCTTGAGCGGGGTGCCGTGCTGGGTCTGCACGAACACCTGGCCGGGGCGCTTCTTCAGCCGCCGGTCGAAGTTGACGTTGTTGACCAGGTACTTGGAGCGGGCCAGCGCCGTCCAGTAGCCGAAGGTGCCCGGCCGCAGCCGGCGCGGACCCGGCGGAACCGTGTGGTGGTGCTCCGGACGGGCGATCCACGCGGTGCGGATGTGCGGGGCGTGGGTGCGGAACGCCTCCTCCAGCGCCCCCGGGTTGCAGCCGTGGCCGCGGTTCCAGTAGGCGGCGAAGACCGCGCGGTCGGCGCGCAGCGGGAGCCGCAGCTGGATGCGGTAGTGCAGCTGGAGCAGGGCCGAGCGCAGACCGCGGACGGACTTGACGCCTGCCTTGAGGGCGCGGCGGCGGGCGGACATCGCCAGCTGGAGGGCGCGGTAGGTGCGGTGCAGGCCGTAGTGGACGAGAGCGTGGCGCAACCGGGTGCGGAGCGGGATCTGCGAGCCCCCCACCTGATAACGCCGGTAGTGGGCGCGGGCCGTGCGCAGGAACTCGGCGCGGCTGCCCTTCGGGAGCCGGTCCTTCCTGGTGAACACCGTCGAGAAGTGGTCGACCATGCGGCGGAACAGCACCGGCCGCCAGCGCGCCAGTTCGGGCCGCTCCTCGATGAACGCGAAGACCCGGTCGTACTGGTCGAAGACGTCGAAGTGCCGGCGGCTCCGGGTGCCGAGGATGCTGCCCTGCCGCCGCTGCCGGTAGTGCACGCAGACCCGGTCCAGGGTCGCGATCGACCCGGCGGCCATCAGGGCCGGGTAGGTCCAGGGCGTGTCCTCGTAGTAGCCGGGTGGGAAGGCGAGGCCGTTCTCCTCGACGAACTCCCGCCGGTACGCCTTGTTCCAGGCCACCATGAGCACCCGCAGCAGACCCGGCCGGTCCTCAAGACGGAACGGCGCGGGACCCTGTTCGGTCAGGTGCAGCGCGACCTTGTTGCGCTCCGCCCGGCCCGTCCAGAACGTCCGCGCGTAGTCGTACACGAGCACGTCCGGGTCGCCGGTCTCCTTGATCCGGTCGGCGATCGCCCGCAGCGCGTCCGGCGTCAGCGTGTCGTCGCTGTCCAGGAAGAGCAGGTAGTCGCCGCGCGCCTGCGCCAGCCCCGCGTTGCGGGCGCCGCCCAGGCCCTGGTTCTCCGGCAGGTGCACGGCCTTCACGCGCGCGTCCCTCGCCGCGTACTCGTCGATGATCGTGCCGCAGGCGTCCGGTGAGCAGTCGTCGACGGCGATCAGTTCCAGATCGGGGTACGACTGCGAGAGCACCGAGTCCAGGCACTCGGGCAGATACGCCTGGACCTGGTACGCGGGGACAATGACACTGAACCTGGGCAAGGGACATCCATGGGTCGGTCGGCGCGGGCGTTCTGCCCGGGAACGGCCAATGGAGTGATTCGGTTACGGTTCGCTACGTCATGTGGGTTACGTTCCGTGAGCGGGGAGAGGCGAGCCGATGGCCGACTCGCCCCTTTCGAGAGCCCCTTGTGCGGTCTTGTGCGGTTATTTGACCGCGCCCGCCATCACCCCCGACACGAACTGCCGCTGGAACGCGAAGAACACGGCCAGCGGGATCACCATCGAGATGAACGCGCCGGGCGCGAGGACGTCGACGTTGTTGCCGAACTGGCGTACCTGGGTCTGGAGCGCGACCGTGATCGGCTGGGTGCTCGACTTGGTGAACACCAGCGCGACCAGCATGTCGTTCCACACCCACAGGAACTGGAAGATGCCCAGGCTCGCGATCGCCGGCCCGCCGAGCGGCATCACCACCCGCGTGAACACGCGCAGTTCACCGGCGCCGTCCAGCCGGGCCGCCTCCAGCAGCTCCCGCGGGATCTCCGCGAAGAAGTTCCGCAGCAGGAACACCGCGAACGGCAGCCCGAAGCCGACGTGGAAGAGGACCACCCCGAAGACCGTCCCGAACAGGCCGATCTTCCCGAAGAGTTCGGCGATCGGGATCAGCGCCACCTGGACCGGGACGACCAGCAGACTGACCACGACCAGGAACCACCAGTCCCGGCCCGGGAACTCCAGCCACGCGAACGCGTAACCCGCCAGCGCCCCTACGATCACGACCAGGACCGTCGCCGGGACGGTGATCAGGACCGTGTTCCAGAGGGAGTTGGTGATGTCACTGTTCTCCAGGAGCTTCTGGTAACTGTCGAACGTCAGCTGGGACGGCTTGGCGAACACGTGCCACCAGCCGTTCGCGCTCATGTCCTCCGGGGATCGGAGGGAGGACGCCAGCAGACCGATCGTCGGCACCAGCCAGAAGAGGGCGACGACGATCAGGAAGACCCGCACCAGACCGCCGTTGATCTTCTCCAGCAGTCGGCTCATCGCCGCTCCTCCCGCCGCAGCCGCCGCACGTTGAACCACATCACCGGGATCACGAGGAGCAGCAGGAACACCGCGATGGCGCTGGCGATGCCCGGCTGGCCCTCCGAGAAGCCCTTGCGGTACAGCTCCAGGGCGAGCACGTTCGCGTCGTCCTGCGAGGAGCCCGGCGCGATGATGTACACGAGGTCGAAGACCTTCAGCACGTTGATCATCAGGGTGACGGTGACCACCGCGAGGACCGGCGCCAGGAGCGGCACGGTGACCTTGCGGAACACCTGCCACTCGGTGGCCCCGTCGACCCGTGCCGCCTCCAGCAACTCCCGGGGCACGCCTGCCAGTCCGGCCGCGATCAGCACCATCGCGAAGCCCGCCCACATCCACACGTACGACCCGATGATGGCCGGCGTGACGAGGGACGGGCCGAGCCAGTCGACGCCGTTGTAGGGCTGCTTGAAGTTGCTCGCGGGGAGCCGGAGCCGGGCACCGTCGGCGGCGGCGGGCAGGGTGAAGGTGCCGTCGGCCGCGGCCTTCGTGGACGCCACCACCCTGCCGTCCTTCACCGCCTCGATCCGCATCCCGGCGTAGCCGACCTCGGACGGGTCGGGGGCGCCCAGCGTGCCGACGCCCTTGCCTCGGGTGAAGTCCTGCCAGGTGGTGCCGGTGATCCTCCCCGGATCGGGCTTCGCCGCCACGGCCTTCTTCGCGCCGTCGGGCAGCTGGTCGGGGGCGACGCCGAGGAGGGGCAGGGTGACGGCCTGGCCGGTGTGGACCGTCGCCTTCGTGACGAAGCCGCCCTGATCCGCCGTCAGGGGAGACTCCCGGCCCAGGTGGGCGTTGGGGAACGCGGAGGACCGGGCGAAGGTGTCGTGGATGCCGACCCAGACCGCGTTGGCGACCCCCTTGTCCGGGTCCTGGTCGTAGACGAGACGGAAGATGATCCCGGCGGCCAGCATCGAGATCGCCATCGGCATGAAGACGACCAGCTTGAACGCCGTGCCCCAGCGCACCCGTTCGGTCAGCACCGCGAAGACCAGACCGAGGGCGGTGGAGACCGTCGGGGCGAACACCACCCAGATGACGTTGTTCTTCAGGGCGGTGCGGATGCCGTCGTCCGTGAAGATCGCCTTGTAGTTGTCGACGCCGGCGAAACCGTCGCCGTTCGCGTTGGAGAAGCTGCGGATCAGCGAGTACCCGATCGGGTAGACCACGAGCGCGCCGAGCAGCACCAGGGCGGGGAGGAGGAAGAGAGCCGCCACGGTCTTCCGGGTGCCGGTCACGCTCCTGCGGTGGCCGGGAGGCGGAGCGGGGGCCGTGGTCGCGGGTGCGGCCATCGCCGGGTCAGCTTCCGCTGCCGTAGGCGGCCGCCGCGTCCTTCTCCAGCCTGGCCTGGGTGCCCGCGACGTCCGTCGGGTTCTGCAGGAAGTCCTGGAGGTCCTTCCACTCGCCCTTGCCCGGGGTGCCGCCGAACGCCTGCGGGGCCTGGTCGGACATGTCGAAGCGGAAGTCGTCGCCGGACGCGATCAGGGACTTGGCGATGGTGCGCTGCACCTCGTTCGGGTAAGCCGAGTCCGGTACGCTCTTGTTCGGCGAGAGATAGCCGCCGAGCTTCGCCTGGATCGTCGCCGCGTCCGGGGAGGCCAGGAACTTCGCCAGCGCCTGGGCGCCCTTGGAGTCCTTGAAGACGACCGCCGCGTCACCGCCGGAGACCACGGGCGCCGTCGAGCCGACGGACGGGAACGGGAACACCTTCGCGTCCGTGCCCACCTTCGCCTTGGTCTCCCCGATGTTGACCTGCACGAAGTCGCCCTCGTACACCATGGCCGCCTTCGGCTGGTCGCCGCCGGTGAAGGTCTGGGTCACCGAGGCCGGGAACTCCGTCTGCAGCGCGCCGGACGCGCCGCCCGCGACGTAACCCTTCTTGCCCCAGATCTGGGCCAGCGTGGTCAGCGCCTGCCTGACGCTCGGGTCGGTCCACTTGATCTTGTGCTGGGCGAGCTGGTCGTACTTCTCCGGACCCGCCTGGGAGAGGTAGACGTTCTCGAACCAGTCGGTCAGCGTCCAGCCGTCGGCACCGCCGACCGAGAACGGCGTGACGCCCGAGTCGTACACCGCCTGCGCCGTCGTCAGCAGCTCCTGCCAGGTCTTGGGCTCCTTGGCGCCCGCGTTCTCGAAGACCTTGGCGTTGTACCAGACCAGCGACTTGTTGGCGGCCTTGTAGTAGACGCCGTACTGCTTGCCGTCGACCTTGCCGATGTCCTGCCAGCCCTGCGAGTAGTTCTTCTGCACCTCCGCGAGCGTGTCCGCGTCGAGCGGCTTCGCCCAGCCCTTCTGGACGGCCTGCTTGATCGCGCCGGGCTGCGGCAGCAGTGCGATGTCCGGCGGCTGGCCGCCCGCGATCTTCGAGCCCAGGAAGTTGATGATCGGGTCCTGGGCGGGCACGAAGGTGACCTTCGCGCCGGTGCGCTTCTCGAACTCCGCGAGCACCTGCTTGAAGTTCTTCTGCTCCTGACCGGTCCAGACGGCGGCCACTTCGAGGGTGGTGCCGTCGAGCTTCGGCAGGGTGAGGGTGCTGGTCGCGGTGGCGCCGGTACTGGTGTCGCCGCCGCCCGACTTCTTGTCGCTGCTTCCGCACGCGGTGAGCGCGAGGGACCCCGCGAGCAGGGCGGCGAGTGTGGTGAGGGTGGTGAGGGTCCTGTGTGTCCGGATGGTGTTGCTCATGACGCGCATCACTTCCCCGTTCGTCGTTCCTCGTTGAACGTCAGAACTCTGTGCCGTGCGCTCCGGTGTACGCGGGGGCCGCGTATGCGGCAAGTGGGCCGACAGGTCAGCGCGGGGGATCGTGACTGCGTTGTGATCGGTGACCGGCGGGAGCCCTCGCTCAGAGAAGGGAAGGAACCTCCGCCGCCGAGACCTCCTTCGCCGCCCGCTCCACCGCGCTGGCCAGCAGGGCCAGGTCCGTCGGGCCGTTGCCCAGTTCGCGGACCGGGCGGCGGGCCGGGGGGTCGCCCATGCGGTGCCAGTCGAGGGGGACCACCGTGGGGCGCTGGGTCGCCGTGCGCGGGATACGGCCGGTGACGCGGCCCGTCTGGAACGCCGTGGTCCGGCCGTCCGGGGTGGTCAGGCGGCCACGGCCCGGTGCCGGTTCGTCGGGGCCGCCGGCCGGGGTGTCCAGGGTGATGCGCAGGGTGGCCTGCCGGGCCGGTTCCGTCTCCGCCGTACGGCCGCCCGCGCCGGCCGCCGCGACCAGGTGCACGCCCAGCCGGTCGCCCTCCTTCGCCACCGCCTCCAGCGCCCGCATCACGGAACCGGCGGCCGGGCGGCCCGGTGAGCCGAGCGCGGGGGAGACCAGGGCGTCCAGGTCGTCGACCACGACCACGAGACGGGGGAGAGGGGGCGGTGTCTCCGTACGCTCGCGGGCCGCGGCGCCGGACGACGGGCGCAGCCGGATCGTCGAACTCGGCGGGGCTTCTATGTCGGCGGCGCCCGCGGCGGCGGAGCGGGTGCGCTGCGGGACGATGCGGCCGGAGATCTCGCGCTGCGCATGCCAGTCGGTGAAGTCGGAACGGCCCAGCAGCTCGGCCCGCCGCTTCAGCTCGGCGCTCAGCGACTGCGCGAACTCCCGCATCCGCACCGGGTCGTTGGCGGTGAGGTGGGTGGTGACATGCGGTATGTCCGTACAGACCCGCAGGCCCTCGCCGTGCCCGGCACCCGTGCCGACGCCGTCGCGGCCGTCGATCAGGACGATCCCGAGCCGGTCGGGCCGCTCCGCGGCGGCCAGCGAGGCGACCGTCGACCGCAGCAGCTCGGTACGGCCGCTGCCGGGCGGGCCCTCGACCAGCACATGCGGTCCGTCGGCCACCAGGTCGGCGGTGAGCGGACCGCGCGGACCGGCGCCGAGCACCGCCCGGGCCCGGCCGCCCAGCGACTCGGTGTCGTCGGCCGCGTCCGCCCAACGGGCCATCAGCGAGGCCGGGGTGGCCCTCGCCAGCCCCAGCTCGTCCAGCAGCCGGGCGGACTGGGGGAGCGGGGCGGCCACGCGCGTGTGCCGCTCGGCGCCCGGGCCGTCGGGGCGCAGCGGGGCCAGCGCCCTCGCGAACCGCTCGGCCCAGGCGGGGGAGACCGCGTCCACCGCGGCCAGGGTGCCGGGGCCGACCGGGCCGGTGTGACCGGCATGGCCGCCGGGACCGGCGGAGACCCGCATCAGGTGCAGTGCCGTCGCCACGTCCCCGCTGAGCAGGGCGACCGCCCCGCACTCCCGGAACGTCGGCGTCACCGCGCACGCCTCCTCGTAGGTCCGGTCGACCGGGGAGGCGGACGAGGTGGGCGCCGTCTCCGCGAGGCAGATCACGTGCACTCCGGCGCGCGGGCCGGCCACGGTCAGCCGGGCCACCGCCTCGCGCAGCGCGGAGCCACCGGGATCGCCGTCCACGACGACGACCGTGTACGGCCCCGGGAAGCCGCCCTTGCCGTCGTCGCCGAGGTCGTCGCGGGCCCAGGAGGGGCGGTGGGCGGCTTCGGCGGGCGAGGCGTCCGCCGCCGTACGGGCGGATGCCGGTGCCTGCGGCGGGACCGGTGCCGGGCGGTCGGACGGGGTGGCCGGCCTTCGGGGGGCGGACAGCTCCTCCGTCCGCCGCAGCAGCTCCTCCACGCGGGCCGCCGCCTGTTCGCGGTCGTAGGCCAGCAGCAGGCGGCAGTCCTGGCCGTGCCCCGGGCGGACGTGCGGGAGCCAGCCGAGCCAGGACCACTCGGCCGTGCGCTCCTCCAGGGGGCGGGCCCGGTCCGCGCTGATCAGCACGATCTCCAGCAGGTCGGGCGAGTGCAGCGCGGCGAGCTGGGCCAGCACCGCGCGGGCGAGGCCGGCCAGGCGGGTGCGTGGGCCGGCCAGGCCGAGCGCGCCGGCCTCGCGCAGATCGGCGGTGACCGGGACGGCGGGGAGCAGCCCCGAACCGTCGGGCGCCGAGCGGTCCGCGGTGCCCAGCCGGACGGTGAGCGCCTCCGGGTGGCCGGGGCCGCGCTCCCAGAGACGGGGGCCGGGGCCGAGCACGGTCAGCAGCAGGGCGGCGGGGTCCGGCCAGGTCTCGGGCTGGGCGGGAAGACCGACGAAGGAGGTGCCGCCGTCCTCCGCCGCGGTCTCGTCGTCGACGGCCGACGGGGGCTCACCGCGCCCGCCGGCCAGCCGCCGCGCCCAGGCCCCGAGCCCGCCGCCGCGCTTGCGGGCAGCGGGCAGGGCGGGGGCGTCGGTACCGCGGAGGGGGGTGCCTTTGCGCCTGGCGGAGGGGGCGGAGGCGTCGGCGGGGGTGTCGGTGAAGGGGCCGTCGTCGGTGAAGCGGCTCTCGTCGGCGGCGGCGGCGGCCGCGGGGCGGGTGGCGCCGGTGCCTGCGGTGCCCGCGGAGGAGCTCGGGCCGCCGAGGGCTCCGGAGCGGCCGGCATGGGTGTCGCCCGAGCGGTGCTTGACGGCGGAGCCGCGCGCGGTGCCGGGGTCCTGCGCCGCGCCGGGGCCGGGTGCGGCCCCTGATCCGTGGGACGGGACGGGGCTCTGCCCGGCGCCCGACCCGGGTGCGGTACCGGAACCGCCGCGTGGGCCCGGCAGCGTGCCGTGCGTGCCGTGCGTTCCGTGCTCGCCGGCCGACGGGTGTCCGTGGCGGTCGTCGTCGCCCCCGGGCCCGGCCGACAGCGGCTCGATCCCTTGACCGGCGGACGGCGGGAACCCGCCCGGGTACCCGCCGTGCCCGGCCGGCAGTCCGGTCTCCCGTCCGGTCCGCCCGGTCCGCTCGCTCCGTCCGGTCCGCTCGCTTCGTCCGGTCTGTTCGGTCCGTGGTGTTCCGTCCCCGCGGCCGGCCGTCGGCAGCCCGCCCCGGCTCTCGATCCTCGGTGCGTCCCCCTGGGCCGGTACGACCGGTGGCTCCACCGCGCCGTGCCCCTGACCCCCGGCCGCCCCGCCCGCGGCTCCCCAGCCCGCGGTGCCGTAGGCGTGATGGGTACGGCCCGCCGGAGCGGCCGTACCGCCCCCGGGGCCGGCGGGACCGCCCTCGTCGGCCCCCTCGCTCCCCGTCAGCACCCGCATGCACCCCTCCCCGTCGGGTGCCGTGCCCACCCGGGCGCCCGGGCCCCCGGACGGCGTAAGCCGCAGGGCCGACTCCCCGATGCGCAGGAGCGAGCCCGGGGTGAGGCGGACCGGGTGGTCGGTGACGCGGGTGCCGTCCAGGGCGGTGCCGTTGGTGGAGTGCAGGTCGGCGACCGAGACCCGGCCGTCCGCGGCGACCGTGACCGCGCAGTGCAGCCGGGAGACGTCCGGGTCGTCGAGCGGGACGTCGGCGTCGGCGGAGCGGCCGATGGTGATCTGGCCGCCGTGCAGGAGGTGGACCCCGCCCGCGTCCGGGCCGGCGATCACGTGCAGCTGGGTCGGGGCGTCGTCCAGCTCGGGGTGCGGCTCGGGGGCCGCGGGCGCGCCCAGGGACAGCACCGCACCGTCGACCAGCGGGGGCTCGCCCAGGATGCGGCGGCGGGCGTCCAGCCGCTCCACCCCGGCGTACAGCACGACCGGGGCACCGCTCGGCTCACGGCCGCCCAGGCTGCCGTCCCCGGTGACCGCCGAGGCCAGCCCCGACGCCACCGCGGCCAGGTCCGTGCCCGAGGGCGCCGTCACCAGCACGTCCCGGCTCACGGCCCGGCCCCGCTGCGCGGCAGGGCCCAGCGGGTCTACGACGGTCAGCCGGATCTGCATCGCCGTCAGCGGTCCCTTCTGCGCGGGCGCGGATTTCCCCCCACCACCACTAGCGCGTGGGCGAGTTCTGCTGTCGCACGCATCCTCGCACCTGCCACTGACAACGTGCCCATGCCCCGATGGTAAGTGATCTTGATTGGTCAGCTCTGCCCCCAAAAGTGCCTGACCAATACCTTGCGCGCGATCACTTGAGATCGGTCACGTCCGAGCCCGGCAACCGGCGGACCGAAGCAAGCGTCTTTCCATCGAACGCATGCAGGAACGCCAACGTATGGGGATACGTCGGGACGCTTATCGGCTCCCTACGAGGGAGGGGAAAGCACAGCCGGACGACAGCCCGGTCCCAGGCACCACGGCACTACAGTGGGTCGGACACATGGGTCGGAGACATTCAGCAAGCAGCAGGGAGTGCATGACGTGCGGCCGGTAGGCAGCAAGTACCTCCTGGAGGAGCCGCTGGGACGCGGCGCCACGGGTACCGTCTGGCGTGCCCGCCAGCGGGAGACCGCGGGCGCCGAGGCAGCCGTGGCCGGGCAGCCCGGCGAGACCGTCGCGATCAAGGTTCTCAAGGAAGAGCTCGCGAACGACTCCGACATCGTGATGCGCTTCCTGCGGGAGCGCTCCGTCCTGCTCCGGCTCACCCACCCGAACATCGTCCGGGTCCGGGACCTCGTCGTGGAGGGCGATCTCCTCGCCCTGGTCATGGACCTCGTCGACGGTCCCGACCTGCACCGCTACCTGCGGGAGAACGGCCCCTTCACACCCGTGGCGGCCGCCCTGCTCACCGCCCAGGTGGCCGACGCGCTCGCCGCCAGCCACGCCGACGGCGTGGTGCACCGCGACCTGAAGCCCGCCAACGTGCTGCTCGCCCAGTACAACGGCCAGATGCACCCGATGCTGACCGACTTCGGCATCGCCCGCCTCGCCGACTCCCCGGGCCTGACCCGTACCCACGAGTTCGTCGGCACGCCCGCGTACATCGCGCCGGAGTCCGCCGAGGGCCGTCCGCAGACCTCGGCCGTCGACATCTACGGCGCCGGCATCCTGCTGTACGAGCTGGTCACCGGCCGTCCGCCGTTCTCCGGCGGCAGCGCCCTGGAAGTCCTCCACCAGCACCTGAGCGCCGAGCCCCGCCGCCCATCGACCGTCCCCGACCCGCTGTGGACGGTCATAGAGCGCTGCCTGCGCAAGAACCCCGACGAACGCCCCAGCGCCGAGAACCTCGCGCGCGGCCTGCGGGTCGTCGCCGAGGGCGTCGGCGTGCACGCGAACTCCGCGCAGATCGCGGCGGCCGAGGGCGTCGGCGCGCTGCTCGCCCCCGACCCGGCGCCGACCGCCGTACCGGGCGCGGCCGACGCGACCCAGGTGCTGCCGAACACGGGCGCGCCGATGGGGACGTACGACCCGAACGCCGCGACCAGCTTCCTGCCGCACACCGGCGGGCCGGTGCCGTTCGGCGCCGCCGACCCGACCGCCGTGCTGCCGAACACCGGCGCGGCCGACCCGACGGCCGTGCTGCCGCCGATGCCCCAGGGGCAGCCGGGCCAGCCGGGCCAGCCCGGCCAGCAGCAGCCGGAACAGCCGCATCCCTGGCAGACCCAGCTCCGCGCGGCCCGCGACCGCAACGAACAGACCCAGGTCCAGTACCTCGACCCGGGCGAGGACCCGCTGCGCCGCCGCCCGCAGCGGCAGGTGGCCCGGCCGCAGCAGCAGCCGCCGCGCCAGGCCCCGCAGCAGCAGCCGGTACGCCGGCCGCAGCCGCGAGGCCAGGGCGGGCAGGGCGGACCGGGCGGGTACGGCCAGCAGCCCGCCGGGTACGGCCAGCAGCCGGGCGGGTACGGCCAGCAGCAGCCCGCCGGATACGGCGGCGGCCGGCCGCCGCAACAGCAGTACGCCCCGCCGCAGCAGCCCCAGCAGCCTCAGCAGCGCTACGCGCCCCCCGCCGCCGAGCCGCAGCAGCGGGCCCCGCGCGAGCCGCGGCAGCGCAGCGCCAACCCGATGAAGATCCCCGGGCTCGGCTGCCTCAAGGGCTGCCTGTTCCTGGTCGTCATCCTGTTCGTCGCGGGCTGGCTGATCTGGGACCTGACCCCGGTGCACACGTGGGTGGGGGAGGGCCGGGGCTACTGGAGCCAGCTGAAGGACTGGACGAAGTCGGTCAGCAGCTTCGTCGGCAGTCTGGGCAACGGCTCAGGGAACTGACCGCGAGTCTGTGGATTTGTCGACACCTGGCGGGTGATTTCCGCCTCCGTGGTGAAGGTTGGCTCGTCGGACGCGTACTTTTGTCGGCAACACGCGTCTGTAGGAGCAGTCTTGGCACGGAAGATCGGCAGCCGGTACACCGCCAACCAGATCCTGGGGCGGGGCAGCGCCGGCACGGTGTGGCTGGGCGAGGGGCCGGAGGGGCCCGTCGCCATCAAGCTGCTGCGCGAGGATCTCGCGTCCGACGAGGAGCTGGTGGGCCGGTTCGTGCAGGAGCGCACGGCACTGCTGGGCCTCGAGCACCCGCACGTGGTCTCCGTCCGTGACCTCGTCGTCGACGGCAACGACCTCGCGCTCGTCATGGACCTGGTCCGCGGTACGGATCTGCGCACCCGCCTGGACCGGGAGCGGCGGCTCGCGCCCGAGGCGGCCGTCGCGATCGTCGCGGACGTCGCGGACGGGCTGGCGGCGGCGCACGCGGCGGGGGTCGTCCACCGGGACGTGAAGCCGGAGAACGTCCTTCTGGACATGCAGGGTCCGCTGGGCCCCGGCGGCTCCCACCCCGCCCTGCTGACGGACTTCGGCGTCGCGAAGCTCATCGACTCCCCGAAGCGGACCCGCGCCACGAAGATCATCGGTACGCCGGACTACCTGGCCCCGGAGATCGTCGAGGGGCTGCCGCCCCGCGCCTCGGTGGACATCTATGCGCTCGCGACGGTGCTGTACGAGCTCCTCGCGGGCTTCACCCCCTTCGGCGGCGGCCACCCGGGCGCGGTCCTGCGCCGCCACGTCACGGAGACCGTGGTCCCCCTCCCCGGCATCCCCGAGGAGCTCTGGCAGCTGCTCGTGCAGTGCCTGGCGAAGGCGCCGGCCTCGCGGCTGCGGGCGTCCGAGCTGGCCGCGCGGCTGCGGGAGCAGCTGCCGATGCTGGCGGGGATGCCGCCGCTGGACGTCGACGAGCCGGAGACGGAGGCGTCGGAGGAGGCCGAGGAGTCGGCGGCCGCAGCCGCTCCGGCCACGGAGGAGCAGCGGGTACGGCGCCGGGGGGCCGTCTCCCTGGTGCCGGGCGCCAAGCCGGACTCCAACCGGGACACGCACACGTCGATGCGGGTGCCGGGCCCCGACGAGCTGGCGGGCGGCGCCCGGGGCACGGCGCGGGTGCCGAGGGCGTCGGGGGCGCCGCGGCCGGGGTCGGCGCGGCATCGCGTGGCGGCTCGGCGACGCAAGGTGACGTTCGCGGTGGCGGGGGTGGTGGTGGCCGCGGTGGTGGGCGTCGGGGCGTGGCTGGCGACGTCCGGTGACGATGCGGCTCCGCCGCAGGAGACCCACAGCACGTCGACGCCGTGACCGCCCCGTCGCCCGTCGCCCACCCACCCGACTCGATAGGCCAAAACCCCACCGCCACGGGACTCCGCCCCGGACCCCGGCGGGGGGCTTGGCGTCCTCCTGGCTCGGCCCCCCTACGCGGAGCGGAGCGCGTGGGCGATGCCCGTCGGCCATCCTCGCTTGGCGGAGCCGTTACGCTGGAGGCGTGGCAGTCGTCGATGTATCCGAAGAGCTCAAGTCCCTCTCCTCGACCATGGAGTCGATCGAGGCCGTTCTGGACCTCGACAAGCTGAGGGCAGACATCGCCGTGCTCGAGGAGCAGGCGGCCGCGCCGTCCCTGTGGGACAACCCGGACGAGGCGCAGAAGATCACCAGCAAGCTGAGCCACCTGCAGGCCGAGGTCAGGAAGGCCGAGGGGCTGCGCGGGCGGATCGACGATCTCGCCGTGCTCTTCGAGATGGCGGACGAGGAGGACGACCCGGACACCCGCGCCGAGGCCGAGTCCGAGCTCGCCGCCGTCAGGAAGGCGCTGGACGAGATGGAGGTCCGGACGCTGCTCAGCGGGGAGTACGACTCCCGGGAAGCGCTGGTGAACATCCGCGCCGAGGCCGGTGGCGTCGACGCCGCCGACTTCGCCGAGAAGCTGCAGCGCATGTACCTGCGGTGGGCGGAGCAGAAGGGCTACAGGACCGAGCTCATCGAGACGTCGTACGCGGAAGAGGCCGGCATCAAGTCGACCACCTTCGCCGTGCAGGTGCCGTACGCCTACGGGACCCTCTCCGTGGAGCAGGGCACGCACCGGCTGGTGCGGATCTCGCCGTACGACAACCAGGGGCGCCGGCAGACCTCCTTCGCCGGGGTCGAGGTGCTCCCCGTGGTCGAGCAGACCGACCACATCGAGATCGACGAGTCCGAGCTGCGGGTCGACGTGTACCGGTCCTCCGGGCCCGGCGGCCAGGGCGTGAACACCACCGACTCGGCGGTGCGGCTGACCCACCTCCCCACCGGCATCGTCGTCTCCTGCCAGAACGAGCGGTCGCAGATCCAGAACAAGGCCACCGCCATGAACGTGCTGCAGGCCAAGCTCCTGGAGCGGCGCCGGCAGGAGGAGCAGGCCAGGATGGACGCCCTCAAGGGCGACGGCGGCAACTCCTGGGGCAACCAGATGCGGTCGTACGTCCTGCACCCGTACCAGATGGTCAAGGACCTGCGGACCGAGTACGAAGTGGGCAACCCCGAGGCCGTGTTCAACGGCGAGATCGACGGGTTCCTGGAGGCCGGAATTCGCTGGCGCAAGCAGCAGGAGAAGTAGCTTTGTCGACTCGCCGACGGTGAGTCCGTCGACCTGGAACTGCCGCCCCCGTGGCGGCAGTTCTCGTTTGTCTGGGTTTTACGTCACACTCACATGCTTCAAGCCCCGGCATTGGGTGCGCAACTGGACATCGCGCCCGCAACGGCCTTGACGTTGCTTTGAAAAATGGGAAGGGTGAAGGGTGGCATGCGTATCTCTGGGGCGCATGTGAACCGGGGGGCTTGCGCATCCGTAGCCTTCTCCGTCGATCACGGCCCCAGCGCCGCCATCCTGACGTTCAGCTACTGGGGGTAGCAACCAGATGACCAAGAAGACCCGGATCCGGGTCGCGCGGATAACCGCCGGCCTCGTGATCGCCGCCGGTGCCTCGCTGACCGCGGCGGGCGCGGCCTCCGCCCTGTCCATCGGCGTCGAGGCCGACGAGACCGGCGTGAGCGTGAACGCCGACCTCGACGGCGATGACTCGCCCGCCCCGACCGACAGCGCCACGGAGATCCCGACCGGCCCGGCCTCGCCGACGGAGGAACCGCCCTCCAGCGAGCCGCCGACCAGCTCGCAGCCGTCCGAGCCGAGCGAGCCCACGGACGAGCCCACCCAGCCGACCGACGAGCCCACCGAGCCGACGGACGAGCCGACCACCGACGACCCGACCGACGGCAGCGGCACGGGTACCGGTGACAGCGGCAGCGGCAACAACACCGGCACCGACGGCAACTCGGGCACCTCCGCGCAGGAGGAGGGCACCTCCGCCCTCACCGACACCGGCTCGTCGAACACCGAGGCCCAGGGCGGCGGCGGCCAGCTCGCCGAGACCGGTGCCGCGCAGACGACCTTCCTCATCGTCGGCGCCGCCACGATGATCGCCGGCGGTATCGGTTTCCGTATCCTGCCGCGCCTCATGAGCGGCCGCGGCGGCGCTGCCGCCTGACGGTAGCCAGTCGCTCACGGAGCGCATGTGCACCGCAGGGCGAAGGGCCCCGAGCAGTAGCTCGGGGCCCTTCGGTCGCTCTCGGCGGGCTTCGGGTGTGAGCTTCGTTACGCGGTCTGGTGCGCCGCCAGCAGCGCCACCGCGGCGATCAGTACCGCCAGCAGCCCGATCAGCGCCATCGGGTTCAGACCACCTAGGAAACTCTCCTGCTGAAGACGCTCGCGGTTGGCACGGCACACGGGGCACCGGCCTTCGCTCACGGGCGCCGCGCAGTTCGCGCACACCAACCGGTCGTACGTCATGCGCTCGCCCTCCTTGCACCGGCCATCGCCTACACAACGCTCTGCGGAACGAGAACGTTCCCCTCCCACTGTGCCAGGTTCCCCCGGAAAGGGCGCGGCCGTCCGTGGAGCCCGCCCGGCCACTCCGGGGCACTCGGGAGAGACTGCCCCGGAACAAAACCGCACAAGCCTCACCCAACCGTGACCGGCGCCTGCGCTTCCTCACCCGACTCGCGTATGGTCACGCTCATCTACCCCCGGCGACCCGTGGTGCATCCGTGATCCGATTCGACAATGTCTCCAAGGTCTACCCCAAGCAGACCCACCCCGCACTCAGGGATGTCTCCCTGGAAGTGGAGAAGGGTGAGTTCGTCTTCCTCGTGGGATCCTCCGGCTCCGGAAAGTCCACCTTCCTGCGGCTGATCCTCCGCGAGGAGCGGTGCAGCCACGGCCAGGTGCACGTCCTCGGCAAGGACCTCGCCCGTCTCTCCAACTGGAAGGTGCCGCAGATGCGCCGCCAGCTCGGGACGGTCTTCCAGGACTTCCGTCTGCTCCCCAACAAGACGGTCGCCGAGAACGTGGCCTTCGCCCAGGAGGTCATCGGCAAGTCCAAGGGCGAGATCCGCAAGTCCGTGCCCCAGGTGCTCGACCTCGTCGGGCTCGGCGGCAAGGAGGACCGCAGGCCCGGTGAGCTCTCCGGTGGTGAGCAGCAGCGCGTGGCCATCGCGCGCGCCTTCGTGAACCGGCCCAAGCTGCTGATCGCCGACGAGCCCACGGGCAACCTCGACCCGCAGACCTCGGTCGGCATCATGAAGCTCCTCGACCGCATCAACCGCACCGGCACCACCGTGGTGATGGCCACCCACGACCAGAACATCGTGGACCAGATGCGCAAGCGCGTCATCGAGCTGGAGAAGGGCCGTCTCGTCCGCGACCAGGCCCGCGGCGTCTACGGCTACCAGCACTGACCGCGACCGTCCACGGAAAGGCATAACCCGACGCCATGCGCGCCTCGTTCGTAATGTCGGAGATCGGAGTCGGTCTCCGCCGCAATCTGACGATGACCTTCGCGGTCGTCGTCTCGGTCGCCCTGTCCCTGGCGCTCTTCGGCGGCTCGCTCCTGATGAGCGACCAGGTCAACACCATGAAGGGCTACTGGTACGACAAGGTCAACGTCTCGATCTTCCTCTGCAACAAGAGCGACGCCGAGTCCGACCCGAACTGTGCCAAGGGCGCCGTCACCGACGACCAGAAGAAGCAGATCCAGGCCGACCTCGGCAAGATGTCGGTGGTCGAGAAGGTGACCTACGAGTCGCAGGACCAGGCGTACAAGCACTACAAGGAGCAGTTCGGCGACTCGCCGCTGGCCGACTCCCTCACGCCGGACCAGATGCAGGAGTCGTACCGGATCAAGCTCAAGGACCCGGAGAAGTACCAGGTCGTCGCGACCGCCTTCGACGGCCGTGACGGGGTCCAGTCGGTCCAGGACCAGAAGGGCATCCTCGACAACCTCTTCGGCCTGCTCAACGGCATGAACTGGGCGGCCCGCATGGTCATGGCCCTGATGCTGGTGGTCGCCCTGATGCTGATCGTCAACACGGTGCGCGTCTCCGCGTTCAGCCGTCGGCGCGAGACCGGCATCATGCGGCTGGTCGGCGCCTCCGGCTTCTACATCCAGGCCCCGTTCATCGCGGAGGCCGCCGTCGCCGGCCTGATCGGCGGCACGGTCGCCTGCGGATTCCTGGTGATCGCCCGGTACTTCATCATCGACCACGGCCTGGACCTGTCCCACAAGCTGAATTTGATCAACTTCATCGGCTGGGACGCGGTGTTGACCAAGCTCCCGCTCATCCTCGCAACGAGCCTTCTGATGCCCGCGCTTGCCGCGTTCTTCGCGCTGCGCAAGTACCTGAAGGTGTGACGCATGCCAAGAGGGCCGTACGGGCAACCGCCCGTGCGGCCCTCTTGCCTTGTCCTAGACTCACCGGCATGTCAGGCCGAGAGCTGTTCTGTCAGCCCCGCCGGGTTCGCCGGGGGGCGGCTCTGACGTTGGTTTTCGCAGGGCTGTTGGTGACCGGGGCGGCCACCGGGGCGTTTCCCGACCCCGGCCGGTCCGACCGGAAGACGCCCACCGGAGCCGCCCGTCCGGCCACCGGGCACGAGGACGTCGCGAAGGCCGCCGCCGAGGCGATGGCCGACGGCAAGTCCCCCATGGAGGCCGCCGAGCGGGCTGTCAGCCGCAGCGGCGACCGGTGGGCGGCGGTCTACTCCGAGGGCGAGTACCAGGAGTTCGAGGAAGCGCTCGACGGCCAGTACACGGGCGTGGGGCTGTGGGCCCGGCGGACCGCGGACGGGCGGATCGACGTGACCAAGGTGCAGGCGGGGTCGCCCGCGGCCGGGGCGGGGATCAGGAAGGGCGACCGGCTGCGCAGCATCGACGGCGAGGACGTCGACGGGCGGCCCGTCACCGACGTCGTCTCGTTACTGCGCGGTGACGCCACCGACGCCCGCGCCGGTACGACCGTCACCCTCGGCCTCGAACGCGGCACGCGCGCGTGGAGCGAGACCCTGCGCCGGGCGCTGCTGTCGACGGACTCGGTGACCGTCCGCAAGCTGGCCGCCGGCATCACCGTCATCAGGATCTCCGCCTTCACCAAGGGCTCCGGGGAGCTCGTGCGCACCGCCGTCCGGCAGGCCCCCGCCGACGCCGGGATCATCCTCGACCTGCGCGGCAACTCCGGCGGACTGGTCAGCGAGGCCGTCACCGCTGCCTCCGCCTTCCTCGACGGCGGCCTGGTCGCCACCTACGATGTCGACGGCGACGAGCGCTCCCTGCACGCCGAGCCCGGCGGCGACACCGCCAGACCGCTGGTCGCCCTCGTCGACGGCGGCACGATGAGCGCGGCCGAGATGCTCACCGGCGCCCTCCAGGACCGCGGCCGCGCGGTCGTCCTCGGCTCCCGCACCTTCGGCAAGGGCTCCATCCAGATGCCGACCCGCCTCCCCGACGACTCGGTCGCCGAGCTCACCGTCGGCCACTACCGCACCCCCTCCGGTCACGCCGTCGACGGCCGGGGCATCACCCCCGACCTGGAGGTGTCCGCCGGGGCACTGGAACGGGCGGAGACGGTCCTGAGCGGCCTCGGCGACCCGTCGTAGGAAACGTCGCGGGAAGCCCGTTAACCGCTTCCCCCGCACCCCCTCCGTAGTGCGAAAATGGACAGCACTATGGCCAAGGGAATGTACGTACCGAAAGAGTCCCAGCAGAAGCAGCAGGGGACGGCCGCCAAAGCCCGGGACGGCGAGAAGGGCGGCAAGCGCAAGATCGTCGCGCAGAACAAGAAGGCGCGGCACGACTACGCGATCATCGACACCTACGAGGCCGGCATCGTCCTGTCCGGCACCGAGGTGAAGTCGCTGCGTCAGGGCCGCACCTCGCTGACCGACGGCTTCGTGCAGATCGACGGGAACGAGGCGTGGCTGCACAACGCCCACATCCCCGAGTACCACCAGGGCACCTGGACCAACCACTCGGTGCGCCGCAAGCGCAAGCTGCTGCTGCACCGGGAGGAGATCGACAAGCTGGAGGCCAAGACCCAGGAGACGGGTCACACGATCGTGCCCCTCGCCATCTACTTCAAGGACGGCCGCGCGAAGGCGGAGATCGCCCTGGCGCGAGGCAAGAAGGAGTACGACAAGCGGCAGACCCTGCGCGAGAAGCAGGACCGCCGGGAGTCGGACCGCGCGATCGCGTCGGCCAAACGCAAGCAGCGGGGCGCGTAGCCGACAGGAATGCAGTGGCACGGGCGTACGTTGGTCACGTACGATGGGGCCAACAGCAGGGGAAGCCCTGGTGTGAGCATTGAAAAATCAACATGGGGATGATCGGTTTCGACAGCGGATGTCGAAGCAGGGGAAGCGTGTCGAGGAAGCGGCAATGATCTCGTAAACCATATGTCGCAACCAATAATCGCCAATTCCAAGAGCGATTCCCGCGCCTTCGCCCTCGCTGCCTAATAAGCAGTGAGTGAAGGCCCTAACGGGTGTCAGCCCGGGGGTGTTCCCGACCCGGACCCTGGCATAATCTAGGGGACTAAACCATCGAGCCCGGTCACGGGGTTCGGTGGGAAATCAAACAGTGACTGGGCCCGTCGGCGACTTGTTCGCGTGATCGCCGGGGCCGAGAAAATCACAGCGAACTGCACACGGAGAAGCCCTGTTTTTGCACCGTTGGACGCGGGTTCGATTCCCGCCATCTCCACGATCAGGGGAGCCCAGCTCCTCAATCCCATGTGGGCACAGGCCCTGGCGCTCTGGAAACAGAGCACCGGGGCCTTTGTCATGCCCGGAGGACCGGCACCGGACGGATACGTGATCGGAGCGAACACCGCATGACGTCCGAAGCACCATGGAACCTGCTCGTGCAGGCGCGCGGCGAGCCGTCTCCCCTGTACGAGCCGGAGGACCCGGAGAGCCCTGCGGCCCACGACGCCCTCGGCGCCCTCGGCGCCTTCACCCGCGCGATCGCGCTGGACGACGACCGGCTGGCCCTCCCGGCGGACCTGGCGGACGAGCTGCGCTCCTGGTCGCTGTCCCGCCCGCCGGGGGGTTTCGCCTCCCGCCCCGCCCTGCGCAAACACGCCGCACGGGGGCTGGAGACCGCCCGGCGCCTGGCCGGGCGGCTCGGGCCGGCGTGGTCGGTGCGCTACCGCGACGAGCGGCACCGGACGGCGACGTGGCTGTGCTGGGGCTGCGACCGCCTGCACGGGGAGCCCGACGAACACGGCACCCCGCCGCATCCGCTCGACCTCACGGTCGAGGCCGAGTACCGGTACGGTCCGCTGCGCGCCGACGGCTTCGGGGACTTCTTCCCCGACGACCCCGCCGCCGGACTGGCCCTGTCCGACGACCTGGTCGCCGGTCTGTACACCTGGGCGAGGGCCGTCGACACCACCCTGGACCTGTATCTGCGGGACCGGGACGAGGCCGCGTACGAGGACGACTGGCAACGGCTGTTCCACGAGGGCGCGGAACTGGCGAGACGAGTCGCCCATGAGTCCGGCCCCGCCCGGAGAGTGACCTACCGGGGCGTGGCACACGGCGGCCTGAGCACACTGACGTCGATCACCTGGCAAGGGGACCGGTCCCGGTAGCCGACGGGAAATCCTTGGGGGAGGGGTGCGCGCACCGGGGCACTGCTTCCATTCGACCGGCGGTGCCGATCAGGAACGCCGCGGTGGCCGCGGCGAGCGGTGCGGTGAACGCGGCCGTCGGGGAGACGTGTTCGGCCGCCCAGCCGCCGAGCGCGGAGCCGCAGGCGATGCCGGTCAGCAGGGCGGTGACGACCAGGCTCATCCCCTCGTTGAGGCGGTCCGCCGGGGCACGGTCCTGGACCAGGGTCATCGCGGTCACCATGGTCGGCGCGGTCGCCATGCCCGCCGCGAGCAGGGCGGGGGCGAGGGCCCAGAGGCTGTCGAACGCGCGCGCGGCGAGCAGGGGGAGGGACATCAGCGCCGCCATGGACAACAGGCAGACGGGAAGCCTGCGTTCGACCGGTCCGGTCGGCCTGAGCGCCCCGTACAGCAGGCCCGCCGCGCAGGAACCGGCCGCCTGGAGGGCGAGCACGGCACCGGCCGCCGAGCGGTGGCCCTGGGCGTCGGCGTAGGCGATGGTGACGACCTCCATCGAGCCGAACACCGCACCGGTCGCCACGAAGCAGGCCAGCAGGGGACCGATGCGCAGCGGCGTACGTGCGGTGCCCGTACCGGCCCGGGGCGGCGGCTCGGTGGCCCGCTGGGCGGCGAACAGCAGCGCGCCGGTGAGCAGCAGCACCGCGCCGGCCAGGGTGCCGGCCTCCGGGAAGAACGTGCCGGTCAGGAAGGAGGCGAGAACCGGTCCGAGCATGAAGCACAGCTCGTCGGCGGCCTGTTCGAAGGAGTTCGCGGTGTGCAGGGCGCCAGGGTCGTCGCGCAGCAGGTGCGCCCAGCGGGCCCGGGACATGCCGCCGAGGTTGGGGGTGGTGGCGGTGGCCGTGTATGCGGCGAACAGGGTCCAGTCCGGGGCGCCGCAGCGGACGCAGAGCAGCAGGGCGAGGCTGCCGAGCACGGCGGTGACGGTCGCGGGCACGGCGACCCGGGCCTGCCCGTACCGGTCGACGAGCCGTGCGATCCAGGGCCCGGCAAGACCGGTCGCGGCGAGGCCGGTCGCGGTGACGGCACCGGCGAGGGCGTACGAGCCGCGCGACCCGGCGATCATCACGACCGCGCTGACGCTGAACATGCCCATGGGGAGCCGGGCCAGCAGGTTCCCGGCGGTGAAGGCCCGGGTGCCGGGGCGGGCGAAGAGGCGGCGGTACGGGCCGGGTGGGCGGCGGGGGGAGCGGGGGTGAGGGTGAGGGGTCTCGCGAGGGCCGGCGCGGTGGTCGGCGCGGCGGTGGAAGCGGGGGCCGAAGTCGGCGGTGACGAGGGAGTCGGCGGTGACGGTGTGGACGAGGTGGGCGGTGTGGGTGGTCTCATGCGGGCTCGGCCGAGGCGGTTGTGGCATGGACACCACCGTCGCCCCGGGGCGATCAAGGAGTCCAACACCTGCTCGGCGCCGATTCACGCACTGCTGTTGTGAGTCCGGTGAGGCCCGGGCCGTTCGGGTTGCTCGGGCTACTTCGGGCTGAAGGCGATCACCGGGGTGTAGTCGGATCCGGCGTTGAATTCGACCCGTTGGGTGCCGGTCGGTGAGCCGATCCCGCGCAGGGGCAGGGTCCAGGTCTGTGTCGAGCCGTCGACCGTCCGGTTCGGGCGGGTCGCTGTTTCGGTCCAGCTCCAGTCGGTCGACCGGCTCCGGTAGAGGCCGTCGTTCTCGATCATGTAGTCGGCTCCGAGGGCCGCGGACGACGGATAGGGGAGCTGGTAACCGGTCGCGGTGTTGCCGTCGGTGTTGAAGAAGACGTGGTAGTAGGACTGTCTGGTGTGGAAGGTGACCTGGAAGGTGACCGTCCCGGACGACAGGCAGACGGAGTAGTCGGTGAGGGCGCCCGAGCCCGCGGCGGAGGTGCAGGAGGAAGAGGCCTCGTCGCTGCCGCCCGACTTTGCCTCGGTCCGGCCGCCGTCCGCCACCGCGGCGGCAGCGACGGACGGCGCGGTCGTCGGGTGGGTGGTGGAGCCGCCCTTGGCGGCTTTCGTGGCCGACGGCCCCGACGACGCGTGCACGGCGTCCGCCGACGGTGACGTGGACGGCGAGGCGGACCGCGACATGGACGGTGGGGGCGGGCCGAGCAGGCTCGGCGTGCTGTCGTACGAGCCGCCGCCCCCCGCGGTGCCCGGCATGGCGCCGGACGTCGAGTCCGACGACCGTGTGCCGTCGTCACCGGCGCGGCCGATGAGGAAGGCGCCGCAGATCAGCGCGGCCACGACCACGGACGCCCCGGTCAGGAGCACCGCCTGGGGCAACCGGCGTCGGGCGGTGCCACCGGCCGGGGGCTGCGGAGCGGTTGCGGTCCCCGGTCCGGCGGTGGCTTCGGCCGCGCGGTCGCCCCCACGGTCCGGCGGCGTGCCGACGACCTTCGGGGTCCGCTCGCTCCCGCTCTCCATGCGCTTGCTGCCGATGCGCGAGGGATTGGCCGTGACGGCCGTGGGCTGAGGGGTGACCGCGCTCTCCGCTGCGAACGCGGCCGCCGTCGCGGACATGGGCGGCGTGGTGGGGTTGGGTTGCTGCTGGGAGGCGGAGTCGTCCTTGGGGCCGGGGCCGGGGCCGGGGCCCGGCGCGGTGCGGGAGGCGGACGCCGCGGCGATGGCCGACGGCCCCTTCGGCCGCCGGGGCAGTGGAGACGGCACTGTGGTCGCGTCCTTCCAGGAGAGCGATGGCGAACGCGTCCGGCGGCGCCAGGGCGCCGATGGTACTGGCGCCGGACCCGGATCCAGGCCGCGTCGAGTTGTCTCGTTGTTGTCAACTTGCTTGTGGGTTCGTCAAGTTGCCGTTTCCTGCCGCGTTGTCGGTAACAGTGCCTGATGGGGCACCGGTGATGTCCCGGCCGATGCATCGCCGACTGCCCGCCGGGGCATCGGCCGGGTGCCCGGCGCGGTACGGGTAAATTCGCCCGATGGCCGCTTCTCCCGTCCACATCGACCCCCGGCTCCTGCGTGTCTTCGTCGTCGCCGCCGAGGAACTCCACTTCACCCGCGCCGCCGCCCGGCTGTACGTCGCTCAGCAGGCCCTCAGCCGTGATGTACGGCGACTGGAGCGGGAGTTGGGCGCCGAGCTGTTCCTCCGCAGCACCCGGCGGGTCGGCCTCACCGCCGACGGCACCCGGCTGCTGCCGTACGCCCGCCGGGTGCTGGCCGCCCAGGACGCCCTGCTCGCCGCGTTCGGGCAGGCCCGGCCGCTGCTGGTGGACCTCAACTCCCCGGGCCTGGAGACCGCCCGCGGTGTCCTGCACCGGGCCCGCGAACTCGCCCCCGACTGCGAGCTGATGGCCCGCTACGAGAGCGGGCTCACCGGAGCGGCGGCCGAAATCCTCGCGGGACGGCTCGACGCGTCCTTCGGGCGGTTCGCGGGACTGGATCCGGCGCTGCGCCCCGGACTCGAACACCAGCCCGTTCGATTCGAACCCATGGCCGTAATTCTCCCCTCCGAACACCGTCTCGCGCCCCTGGACGCGGTACCGCTGGCCGCACTGGCGGGCGAGACGGTGTACGCCGGCGCCGGGAACGAGCGCACCCTGGAATGGACTGACCTGGCCTTTCAGCTCTTCGAGGGGCGAGGCGTCGCGGTCGCGCCGCCGCTGCCGCTGGCCGTCGGGGAGGAGGAGTTCCAGCGGGTGATGGCCAAGGACCGGTATCCCGTCCTCGCGGTAGTGGGGTTTCCGGCCATACCTGGAAGCGTGTCGCGGCCCCTGGTCGACCCGGTCCCGTTGTCGCCCGTGTCGCTCGTGTGGCGAAAGGGGCTGGTCCATCCGGGACTCGACGCGCTGCGCCGGGCCGCCGCCGAGATCGGGCGGGCGGAGGGCTGGCTTCAGCGGCCGGCCGGCGGATGGATTCCGGCCAGTGATCAAGAGGTGATGGACGACCACAAATGACACATCGGGAACGTGGGTCTTCCCCGTGCGCTAGCTTCATGGGCCCGGGCGCGGAGAGCTAAAAGGGGGCGCTCGGAGCGGGTGGGGGCCCGTTCCGTCGACGTGTGCTCGGGTTCGTCAGCGCGCCCGGAACAGTCCCGTGGGGGGATGTGCGCGCGTGAAAAACTGGCGAGAAGAAGCCCAGCCCGAAATGCCGGAGGCGGCCCTGGAAGCCAGGGATGTGCCGGTGACGGGAGACGACGGGGCGGAGACGGCCGTCGAGGGCGACGGCGGTGGCGGTGGCGGGGAGGCGGCCGGGGAGACCGGCCGGACCGAGGTGTTGCGGGCCGGTTCCTTACGGGACCCGTGGGCCGTGGTCGAGCCGTCGATCCCGGTGTTCCTGCGCGGCCCGGCCCCGGGCCCCGTCCACGACCCGGCCCCGGGGGCCGTCCACGACCCCGACGAGGTGACCGTCCAGAACGACGTCGGTGCCGTACGAATACAGCCGCCGGGGCGGACCCGGCTGATACGCCCCGGCACGGACCAAGCCTCCGGCGCGCATGGCGTTTCCGGCACATCCGCCGCATCCGGCATTTCCGGTGCCTCCGAAGTCCCCGGCCCCGTCTCCGGCCCGGGCCCCGTTCCCGTCTCCGGCCCCGTTCCTGTCTTCGTCGACGCGTCGGGCCGCCGCAGCCGCCGGTTCCGCAGGTTCGGGATGGCCGTCGTCCTCGCCTGTGCGGTCTACGCGGCCGTCATCGTCGTCACTCTGCTGTCCGGAAGCTCCGACGCGCCCTGGCTGCCGGTGCCCGGGCAGAACGCCGACAAGCCGGCCGGCAAGGTCGACGACTCGCCGCGGCCCGCGAGGTCGCCGCGGTCCTCGGACGGCGGCGGCGCCTCGGTGGCCGGCCCGGCCGTGAGCGGCGGTACGACTCCGTCGGCCGGTGCCTCCTCCCGGGTGCCCGGCGCCGGAAAGGGGACCGCCCGGCCGAGTGCGTCGGCGTCCGCGCGGCCGTCGTCGTCCGCCGGGGTGACGGGCTCCTCGCCGAAGCCGGGGTCGTCGTCCGCGTCCGCCTCGCCGTCCGCGGCGACACCTTCCTCGGACGCGCCCTCCTCGCCCGCCCCGTCGCCGCCCCCGGCCTCGCCCAGCGAGTCGGCCGCCCCGACCGGCGGCCCGGTCGCGGAGGGCGCGGCCCCGCGCACCGCCACGACCGGCGACGCCCTCGCTCCCGCCACCGTCCTCTGATGGCCTCGCGCACCCGGCGCCGCGGGACCGCCGCCGACGCCTCCCGGCGCCGCCGCCTGTCCATGCGCCTGACGCTGCCCGTCCTCCTCCTCGCCGCCCTGATGGCGATGCTGATGCTGCGCGGCTACGTGCACAGCGAGATCCTCGCCGACCACCGCATCCGCCCCGAGGCCGCCTCCGACAGGGTCCCGGAGGAGATCCTGGACGGCGGCCCGGTCATCGACACCCGGGGCGGCCGTACGACGTCGCTCCGCATCCCCGACCACCACCTGGTCCTCACCTTCGACGACGGTCCCGACCCGACCTGGACCCCGAAGGTCCTGGACGTCCTGAAGAAGCACCACGCGCACGCCGTCTTCTTCGTCACCGGCACCATGACCTCCCGCTATCCCAAGCTGGTCCGGCGCATGGTGGCCGAGGGCCACGAGGTGGGCGTGCACACCTTCAGCCACCCCGACCTGTCGTACCAGTCGAAGAGGCGCATCGACTGGGAGCTGTCCCAGACCCAGCTGGCGATCACCGGCGCGGCCGGCATCCGTACGTCCCTCTTCCGGCCGCCGTACTCCTCCTTCGCCGACGCGATGGACGACCTCTCCTGGCCGGTGACCGAGTACATCGGCAGTCGCGGCTACATCACCGTCGTCAACGACAGGGACAGCGAGGACTGGCGCAAGCCGGGCGTCGACCGGATCATCCGCAACGCCACCCCGGCCGGCGGCAAGGGCGCGATCGTCCTGATGCACGACTCGGGCGGCGACCGCCACCAGACCGTCCAGGCCCTGGACAGGCTCCTGCCCCGGCTGGAAAAGCGTGGCTACCGCTTCGACAACCTCACCGAGGCACTGCGCGCGCCGAGCGCCCACACCCCGGTCACCGGCCCCGACCTCTGGCAGGGCAGGGCCTGGATCCTGCTGGTCCAGGCGGCGGACGGCATCACGGACGTGCTGGTGGTCGGCCTGGCGGTGATCGGCGCGTCGGTGCTGGCCCGGTTCGCCCTGATGCTCTGCCTGTCGTTCCTGCACACCCGCAGGGTCCGCCGCAAGGGCTTCCGCTGGGGCCGCCGCCCGGTGACCGAACCGGTCTCGGTCCTCGTCCCCGCGTACAACGAGGCCAAGTGCATAGAGAACACGGTCCGTTCACTGACCGCGAGCGAACACCCCGTCGAGATCGTCGTCGTGGACGACGGTTCGACGGACGGCACGGCACGGATCGTGGAGAACCTGGACCTGCCGGGCGTCCGGGTGGTCCGCCAGGAGAACGCGGGCAAGCCGGCCGCCCTCAACCGGGGCCTGGCGAACGCCCGTCACGACATCGTCGTGATGATGGACGGCGACACGGTCTTCGAACCGGCCACGGTACGGGAGCTGGTCCAGCCCTTCGCGGACCCGGCCGTCGGCGCGGTCGCCGGCAACGCCAAGGTGGGCAACCGGGATTCGCTGATCGGCGCCTGGCAGCACATCGAGTACGTGATGGGCTTCAACCTGGACCGCCGGATGTACGACGTGCTGGGCTGCATGCCGACGATCCCCGGCGCGGTCGGGGCCTTCCGCCGTACCGCCCTCGAACGGGTCGGCGGCATGAGCGACGACACCCTCGCCGAGGACACCGACATCACGATGGCGATCCACCGGGACGGCTGGCGGGTGGTCTACGCGGAACGGGCCCGGGCCTGGACGGAGGCCCCGGAGTCGGTCTCCCAGCTCTGGTCCCAGCGCTACCGCTGGTCGTACGGCACGATGCAGGCGATCTGGAAACACCGGGGCGCGCTCCTGGACCGCGGCCCGTCCGGCCGCTTCGGCAGAGTGGGCCTCCCCCTGGTGTCGTTGTTCATGGTGGTGGCCCCGCTCCTCGCCCCGCTGATCGACGCGTTCCTCCTCTACGGCATCGTCTTCGGCCCGACGCAGAAGACGATCGGCGCCTGGCTGGGGGTCCTGGCCGTCCAGGCGGCCTGCGCGGCCTACGCCTTCCACCTGGACCGCGAACGCATGACCCACCTCGTCTCGCTCCCGCTCCAGCAGATCCTCTACCGCCAGCTCATGTACGTCGTACTCCTCCAGTCCTGGATCACGGCGCTGACCGGCGGCCGCCTGCGCTGGCAGAAGCTGCGGCGCACGGGAGTGGTGGGGGCGGCGCCGGGCACCGCCGAGGAGAGGCAGGCGGCATGACACACGCAGAGGCGACCCCGGTCGCACCGGGCAGGACCGGAACCGGTGGCGGGCGGGACCGCTACCTCGACCTCCTCCGCTCCCTGGCCCTGCTCCGCGTGGTGGTCTACCACCTCTTCGGCTGGCCGTGGCTCACCGTCCTCTTCCCCTCCATGGGCGTGATGTTCGCGCTGGCGGGCTCCCTGATGGCCCGCAGCCTGGACCGCCCCGCGGGGAGCGTGATCCGGTCCCGGCTCCGCCGTCTCCTCCCACCCCTCTGGCTGTTCGGGGCGGTCCTGCTGACGATGATGCTGACGGCGGGCTGGCATCCGCTGAAGGACCCGGACGTGGGCGGCGGTTGGAGCGGCTGGTCCCGACTCGCCTGCTACGTCCTCCCGATCGGCGCCCCGCCGTACCCCGAACACCTCGGCTCGGCGTCGGGCCTGCTGGACGACACCTGGGCGGAACAGGCGGCGGGCCCGCTCTGGTACCTGCGGGCGTACCTGTGGTTCGTGCTTCTTTCGCCCTTGCTGTTGCGGGCATTCCGCAGGTGGCCCGTGCCGACGGCTCTCGCCCCCCTGGCGCTGACCGCTGTGCTGGCCACGGGGTCGGTGAGGATCCCCGGTGAAACGGGTAACGCGGTGACGGACTTCGCGGTGTACGGCGGCTGCTGGATCCTGGGCTTCGCCCACCACGAGGGCGTACTGGCACGCGTCCCGCGCTATGCGGCGGTCTCGCTGTCCTGCCTGGTGATGGCGGTGGGCCTGTGGTGGGCGTCGGGCCACCAGGGCCCCGACGGCTGGGACCTCAACGACATCCCGCTCGCACAGGCGTGCTGGTCGTTCGGGGCGGTTGTGCTGCTGCTCCAGTACAGCCCGTCCTGGCGGGAGCTACCGGGCGGCCTACGCCGCTGGGACAGCTGGATCACCCTCTCCAACAACCGCGCGGTGACCATCTACCTCTGGCACAACCTGCTGATCATGGCAACGGTCCCGATCATCGACCAGGCGTACAACCTGCCGTTCATGGAGTCGGACCGGGCGGCGGGGCTGCTCGATTCGACGTACGGCTTCTGGATGTTCGTGGTGGTCTGGCCGCTGATCGCGATGGCGGTGGTGGCGTTCGGGTGGGTGGAGGACGTGGCGGCGGGGCGACGGCCACGGCTGTGGCCGGACGGATCGGGGAGGCGACGGGGGGTGTCGCGCCGCCGGGCGTGAGCGAATCCCTTACACGGAGGGGGAGGGCGCTGTGGCGGCTCAGGACTGGGTTCAGTCGTTCAAGAAGGCCGGTTGGACCGTCACCGGAACCGTGCGTTACACGGACCGTCAGGTCAGCGTCGAGTCCAAGGACAGGGCTTCGCTGACCTATTGCGGGGACGAGAGCAAGGGTTACACCAAGGTCATCAAGACCGGGGTGATCGAACACACGAAGGTCACCCAGAACAGCTATGTCGCTTATGGCGCTGAGGTCCAGAAGAACGACAAGGGGGTCTGGGAGCTCGTCAGGATCGCTTCCACTCGGGGTGCCGACAAGTGCAAGCCGTGACGGCGAGGCCACTTGCTCCTCAGCGACATCCCGCAGGGTTGAGCGCGGCCCCGACGAAACCATCCCCCGTGGTGACGGTGAGGTGTACGTCCCGTCCTCCTAGGCGGCCTGGAGGGGATCGAACCTAAGGACACCGTCGGTCTCCGGGGACCGGGATCGGGTCCGGTGATTCCCCCATCCCACGCCACCGCTCTCGCACTCGGTTGGTCAAGAACGTCCCCAGAGTCCAGCGCCGCTGCGCTGCCGGTCGGTTCAGTCGCGGCGTCGCCGCAGGGCCCGCCAGGCGTCGCCGATCGCGTCCTGGATGCGCTGCCACCAGTACTCCAGCTTGTCGCGCACGGTCACATGCACCCGCTGGTATTTGAACCACGGCGGCAGATCCCGGAACGGTACGAAGGTCAGTGTGTCCCTGATGGGGTGCTCGGCGACCCCGCCGAGGCCCTCGGCCCGCAAGGCCGCGAACAACTCCGGGGTCAGAGCGCCGTTCAGCCGTGCCGCGTGCCCCGCCGCGATGAAGGCGTTAGTGCGCTGAAGCCTGTCCGGCAGCTGCATCGCCTTGACGATGCGGGGCGACACCTCCTCCAACGGGCAGTGGAACGCCAGCCCGATCACCGCCGTACCGAGACGAGGCTCGCCGCGCTCGAACGCGGCATCCCATTCCCCGGGATCGTCGAAGGCCAGCAGACCCTGACCGTTCTGCCAGTCCCACTCGGACGCCATGCCTGATCTTCCCTCTCCGCCCGTCACTTGTCGCACTTGGGCGGGAGCACCCGCTGCTTCTTCTTGTTGTCGATCATTCCGGCCCTCACAAGCCTGGTCAGAGCGTTCTCCTTGACGCTGTTCGACGGGTACGAACCCTGCACGTGACCGTGGTAGATCTCCTTGATGATATTGCCGTCCTTGTCGGTGACGTAGTCGTGCCGGTCCAGGACCACGATTTCGTTGTTGACGTGATCCACGCCGAGCCGCCGGAATTCGTCAGGGTTGTTCGGGTCGCCCAGGTGGATGGACCGGTCCAGTGCGGCCTGCCCGTTGCTCGGGGCGCGGCTGACCTCGCCCTTGGCCGACGAACTGCTGCCTGAACCGTGCTTGCTGTACGTCGAGTCGTCGTACACGCGGACCGGCTCCGTGCTGTCGCCCTCCAGACCCAGCGGGTCGGTCCAGCGCAGCGGGTTGTCCACGTAGGCGTGGTGGTTCGGAGCGGGGACCAGTCCCAGCGGGTCGGGTGAGAGGTACTGCGCGGTGTCCGGGTCGTAGTACCGGGCCAGGTTGTAGTGCAGGCCGGTCTCGGGGTCGCGGTACTGACCTGGGAAGGCCAGCGGGCACAGGCCGTCGTCGTCGGCCAGGGGCCGTCCCCACAGGCTGGTGGCGGCCCGCCAGACGATCGTGCCGTCCTCGTCGACGAGTTCGCTGGGCGTCCCCACCGAGTCGGTGACGATCGCGTAGAACCGCCTGCTGACCTCGTCCGCGTCGAGGGCGCTGCGTCGCCCGCGCGTCTGGGCCGCCGCCCGGTGGGTACCCGGATCCCAGTCCCACGTGTCGGTCTCCACCACACCGTCCCGGAGCGCCTGCTGCTCCGCGAGGTTGGCTCCGTCCCAGGTGAAGACGGTCTCGTCGACGGCCGAACCGTCCTCGTGCACCCGCCACTTGGCGGTACGCCGGCCGAGGACGTCGTAGCGGTACCGCCATACGCCCCGGTCGGGAGTCGCGGCCTCGACGAGCCGGTCGTCGGCGTCCCAGGCGTAGGTCCAGATCCGCCGCAGCCCGGACAGCGTGCGCCGGATCATGCGGACCACGCGTCCTTGGCCGTCGTGCTCGTACGTGGTGCGGCCCGCCGACGTGACCTTCGTGCCGGAGCTCCCGACCGGGCCCTGCGCGTCCTGTCCCGCGGTTCCGGGATGGTTCGCGGTGGTCAGGTTGCCGAGTTCGTCGTACGCGTAGGTCTCGGTCCAGTTCGCGGCCGACACCCGGGTGACGCGGCCGGCCCGGTCCAGGTCGAACCTCCGGGTACCGGCCGGCCTGTCGTCGACCGAGGTGAGGTGTCCGTCGCCCCGGTAGGCGTAGGAGCGGGCCTGCAGCACGGTGGTGGCATCGGGGCCGGCCGCACCGGTCCCCGAGTGGATGACCTGCTCCACCAGGCGATGTCCGGCGTCCCAGGACTGGGTCAGCGTGGCGGCGTCGGCCAGCCCGCGGGTGGTTTCCCGGCCGGCCGCGTCGTGGGTGAAGGTGAGCTCGCCCGCCGCGGTCACGAGCGAGACGGGCAGCCCCACGGAGTCGTAGGACCACCGCGAGGTGGCGCCGGACGGAGTGGTCCGCCCCACCCTGCGGCCCAGCGGGTCGTACGCGCTGGTGACCGTGCGGCCGTCGACGCTTTCGGTGAGCACCCTGCCCACCGCGTCGTAGGTGAAAGCGACCACGCTTTCCGGGCCCGCGGCCTCGACCAGTCGGCCGGCCGGGTCGTAGCGCAGGGAGACGACGGCACCGATGTCCGTGCGGGTCTCCACCACACGGCCGGCGGTGTCACGGGTCATCCGCACCGTCTGCCCGGTGCCGTTCGTCCGCTCGGTCTGCCGGCCGGTGCGATCGTGGGTGTAGGTGAGCGTCCGGCCGTCGAAGTCCGTCTCGCCGACGAGACGGCCCGCCGCGTCGTAGCGGTAGCTCCAGATGCCGCCGAGCGGATTGGTCACGCCGGTCAGCCGTAGTTCGGCGTCGTGGGTGAAGCGGTAGCGGGTGCCGTCCGGATCGGTCCTGGCGCTGGGAAGGTCGAACGCGCCGTACTCGAAGACGGTGGTGGCCCCGCCGCGGTCGCGGTGCTCGGTGAGGTTGCCCTGCGGGTCGTACGACCACGTCTCCCGGCCGCCGTCGGCGTGCTCGCGCCACAGCAGCCGGCCCTCCGGGCTCCATCCCTGGCGGAGAGTCCCGCCGACCGCGTCATCGATCCGGACGACGCGGCCGAACGCGTTCCGGTGCACGGTGACGGTGCTGCCGCGTGGGTCCACGACCCGGACGGGCAGCCCCGCCCCGTCGGTCTCGAAACGGAAGGCGCTGCCGAGCGCGTCGGTCCGTGCGGTCCGGTGCCCGCGCCCGTCATAGACGTAGCGGCTCACCGCACCGAGCGGATCGGTGCTGGTGAGCAGGTTGCCCCGGTCGTCGTACGTGCACTCCCAACGCGCTCCGTCGGCGCCCGTGACGGCGACGGGCAGACCTTCGTCGCTGTACGCCACCTCGATGACGGTGCCGTCCGGCCGCTCCATCCGGGTCGGCCGGCCGTGGGCGTCCAGAGTGAGGCCGGTGGTGCGGCCCAGCTGGTCGGTGCGGGCGAGCAGCCGTCCGAAACGGTCCCACTCGGAGAGCTCGGTGTGCCCGAGCGGGTCGGTCACGGCGACCGGTTGGTAGAGCTCGTTGTAGCGGTACGTCGTGGTCTGGCCGAGCGCGTCCGTGTAGCGCGTCTCGCGCGCTTCGTCGTCGTACTCCACAGTGCAGGACAGGCTGCCGTCGGCACCCTCGCCCCGGACGCAGCGGTCCAGCCCGTCGTAGCCGAAGCAGTAGCGGTAGCCGTTGCGGTCGGTCCACGACGTGATGCGCCCGCGGGAGTCGTAGGCGAGGCTCATGGGCAGCTCGCCCGAGTCGTGGATCCCGGTCAGATCGCCGGCGGAGCTGTAGTCGAAGCGCCGCAGGACAGTACCCCGAGGGCCGTCCTCGGGATTGCGCAGGCGCAGCGCGGTGACGCGCCCGCTGTCGGTGTCCACATGGAGGTGGCGGCCGCCCGAGTCGCGTACGGCCACCGGTGTGCCGTCGGCATCACGGTCGAAGTCGATCCGGTAGCCGTTGCGGTCCGTCATCGCCGTGAGCAGCAGGGTGAACGGCTCGTCGATCGGTCCGGGCCGCTGCGGCGGGGCGAAATGACGGGTGATGTCGGTGAGCGGGTCGGTGATCCGTACCGGGGCACCGGAAGTGCCGTCCCAGTCCAGCGGCCACCGCGGCCCCTCCGCCGGCAGTACCGACGCCCCGGGTTCCGGCACGGGATAGACGAGGATCATGCCGTCCTCGGTGGCGAAGACGGCTCCTCGGTCGTCCAGCTCCAGGCGTTCGTCGAGCGTGCAGGCCCACGACGAGCCGAAGGAACGGCCCGCGCGGTACGTGGACAGGTGGGTGCGCCGTAGGAGGAGCGGGACCAGCCCGGGTAGTTCGACATCGGTCTCGGCCATGTACATCTCGCCGGAGACCATGTCGACGGGGTCGCCGTTGAGGCACCGCCCCTTGCCCGGCTTGCTCTTGGCGAGCACATCGTCGGCCTCCTTGCGCAGCCCCTTCTTGCCAAGGCTCTCCGCCATGGCCTTGAGGCCGCCCTTGAGGAACTTCATCTCCTTCACGCCCTTGGCGAGTTTGCCGAGAGACGTGATGCCCTTGCCGCCGGGTATGCAGTCCAGGGCCGCGAACGCCACGTCCCATACCGACGCTTGCCCCTTGGAGTATTTGTAGAGGGTGTCCGCGAGCACGACGAGGGCGGCGACCAGCACGATCGCGCCGAGGATCGGCCCGCCGATGATCATCGCGATGATCCCGACGACCGCGACGACGACCTTGCAGACGGTGACGATGGTGTCCCAGTTGTCCTCGAACCAATGCCCGACGTCCTGCCACCAGTGCCGGTTCGGAATCCCGGCATCCGAGGCCTCGTCGATCCTCCGCTTCGCCTCACCCGCCGCGTCGTCGCGCATCTTCCGCGCGTCCTCGGCCATCTTCTTCGCCGCGTCCAGCGCACTCTGCGCGGTGGTGACGTCCGACTGCGCCGTGGAGTGCGCGGACTTGGCGCTCTGCACGTCCCGGGCGGCGGCCCGCACCTTCCCCTCGTCCGGCTTGTCGGCGTCCGACTTGCTGCCGGTGGGATCGTCCTTGTACTTGTCCGCTTCCTTCGTCGCCCGCGTCACCCACGAATCGGCCGACGACAGGCGGGACTTGGCGGAGGACAGGTCGGACTGCGCCTCCTTCGCCTTCGTCAGTGCCTTGTCGGCAAGTGCCTGGGCCCGCTCCAGCTTCGGCCAGTAGTCCGCGAGGGCGTCGCCGCACAGCTCGTAGGACTTCTTCAGCTTCTTCAGGTTCTTCGGGACGTCCTTGAACTGCTCCTTGAACACCTCCGCCGACTTGCCCGCCCACTGCAGCAGGGTGTCCTCACCGGCCATGCCCTTGACCAGGCGCAGCGCGTCGGAGACGTCGTCGGCGAAGGCGTGCAGCTGCGCGGCCAGGGTGCGGACGCGCTGCGGGTCGCCCGGGGTCGGGTCCCGGTCGAGGTCGAGTGGATGCCAGTCCGCCGGTCGGTACCCCGCCATGATCCCGCAACCCCCGTCACGTACGCCCCGTCAACAAACCTGTGCACACGTGAAGTTACAGGTCGGGCCTGTTTGAGGTGAAGGCTGGTCCTGACCCGGCTTGGGCAGGCCCCCAGCCCGGACGTGTGGGGCATCCCATCTTCTGGCAGCCTGCCCGGCCCAAAGTCCTTTGCGGCGGCCAACTGAGGGGCGCGGCGATGTCACGGGACGGCACCAAAGCCGAGGCAGGGGCGTTGAGTTGCCCGACTATGATGTGCAGTGCGCGTTTCGTGCGACTGGGGTGCAGCAAATCGCTCTGGTGCATTCCGGATCGACCCCGATACCGTATTCGCTGCTTCGCAGACCCCAACCGCCCCACCAGGAGCCCACCGTGACCCGCCGTTCCCGCCTGCTCACGACAGCCACCGTTGGTGTGGCGGCCGCACTGCTGCTTGCCGGTTGCGGCGGAGGTGACGGAGACAAGTCCGACTCGAACGACAAGATCGCGGGCGCGGACACGGGGGCGTCGACATCGGCTTCGCCCAGTGCTTCGGCTTCGGCGGCTGAGTCGGGGCGGCCAAAGATCGAGCTGCCCTCGGATCTCTCCTACACCTTCGAGTGGTCCAAGACCGGGAACGAGGTCAAGGACGCCGTATTGGCGGACAGCGAGCAGAACATCAAGTCGGTTGACCTTGCCATCGCGAACCAGGACCCGTTGGACAACGCTTACCGGTACTACTTCGAAGGTGAAGCCGCTGCCCAGATCCAGACGTATGTGCAGGCATACGTCAAGGCCAAGGCGCGGACGACGGGACACTTCCGCTATTACGACCCGGTGGTGAACGTCAGCGGCTCGGATCAGGCCTCTCTGGTGTACTGCGAGGACCAGGGCAAGGCCTATGACCTTTACCTGAAGACGAAGAAGGTCAACAAGACGGCCGTCACCAAAGACAGCTATGTGCTTTACAGCACTCAGTTGCACAGGAACGGCAAGGGCGTCTGGGCTGTCGAGAAGCTCATGTCTGTAAGGGGGAGTTCCAAGTGCCAGCCATGAGGCCGGGCTCAAGAACGCTGATCACTTTGTTTCTGGTCAGCGCGATCCTGGCAGGAGTTCAGCCTGCTACGGCTAACACTGGCGTAGGTGGAGGTGCGAAGACTCCTCCCGTGCCGGGAGGGAAAACGTCTGGCGGTGTCGACGGGGACTCGCTCAGCGCGGGCGTGATCGTCTACGACCGTTCCAAGAACGGCTCGGGCGATTCCGCCGGTCCGGTCACCCCCATCACGTCTTGGACCCCGCCGGCCTGCTGGTACGCCCCGAAGTACACCCCCGCCGCGCTGCAGGCGTACCTGGAGCCGATCTGGGCGGCCGGTTCGACCGGTGACGCGTGGGACCAGACCCAGCGCGACCGGTACGTCAACGGTCACCCCTACAAGGACTTCAACAAGGACGAGACCGGCAAGGGTTACTGGTGGGACTCGTACGTCAACGAGTCCTTCCCACCCGGCTGGGACAAGTGCGACGAGCCCTACTTCTGGGTGGCCACCGGCGACGCACCGCCGGCCAACATCGAGAACGTCGTCACGCCACAGATCCTCGCCGAACTCGCCTACAACGAGATCCGGGTGCCTTCCAAGGACGTGAGCCTGGCCCCGGCGGACAAGACGAAGGTCAACCTTCCCACGTGGGCCTGGCTGGACAAGACGACGTTCAAGCCGGTCTCGGTCACCGCGCGCATCGACGCGCTGGGCATGTGGGCCACGACCACCGCCGAACCCGTCTCCCTCAAGATCGAGCCGGGCACCTCCGACGCGGTCACCTATCCGGCCTCGGGAGTCTGTGAGTTCGACAACGGCAGTGTCGGGGAGGAGTACGCCGCGGGCGACGCCGGTAAGACGCCACCCTGCGGGGTGAAGTACCTCCGGTCCTCCGGCAACGGTTCGTACCAGCTCAAGGCCACGATCACCTGGCGGATCACCTGGTCCGGCAGCGACGGCACCAATGGCCGCCGACTGCCCGACGGCTCCTTCGGCCGGTCGCAGGATGTCGTCGTGCAGGAGATCCAGTCCGTCAACAGGTGAGATCTGTCGTCCGGTGACGACGACCGGGACCTGGCCATGTACCCGAGGGCACCTGGCCGGGTTCGTTTTCCGCGCGCCGAAGCCTCCTTTCCCCATCCCGATCACGTCGCCCCAACAGGAGTTTCAGAGTGAGCCGTCGGCCCCGTCTGTTCGCACACACCCTCACGGGAGCCGCGGTCGCGCTGATCGTCGGCGGTTGCGGTGGCAGCGGTGGCTCCACGGGTGACGACAACGCGGCGGCCGGTGCGGGAAAGCTCAGCAGTGCACCCGCATCGCCGAGTGCGTCGGTGGGAACGGACCGGCCCCAGGTCACGTTGCCGTCGGACGTGACGGACGAGTACGTGGGCTGGAAGACGGGCGATGCGGCGAAGGACGCCGTACTCGCCGACGTCGCCGCACGCATCGACTCGACGAACGACGCCATCCTGCGCGGCGACACGGGCGCGCCCGGCCTGTCCTTCTACTACCGGGACAAGGCGCTGAGCGGTGCCGTCGCCTGGATCCAGGCGTATCTGGACGCCGACCTCTCCTTCGCGGGCACCACCCGCTACTACGCCCCCAAGGTCACTCTGGCCTCCGGAAAGACCACGGCGACGGTTCTCTACTGCTCCGACGAGAGCAAGGGCTTCAACAAGAACCGCAAGACCGGCAAGGTCGACCGGACGCCCTCGGACCAGAGCCCGTACGTGCTGTACAACACGCGCGTCGAGAAGAACGACTCAGGCGTGTGGCAGACCACCGCCCTGACCTCGCACCGCGGCGACAAGGCCTGCGCCGGTTAGCCGACGAGCCGGGTGTTCTCGATACCTCGTGGACCAGTCCCAGCCGCCCTACCAGGAGTCATTCGTGAACCCCCGTTCCAGCCCGCCCACGACAGCCGTAGCCGGTCTGACCGCCGTACTCCTGCTCACAGGGTGCGGCGGGGGCGACGGCGTCGACGGGGCGAAGACTGCGGACAAGGCCTCCTCCACGCCCACAACGACCGGGGCGTCTGCTTCAGCCTCGCCGAGTGCGTCTGCTTCGGCATCGGCCGACGGCCGCCCGAAGATCACGTTGCCGTCGGATGTGACGTTGACCTTCGAGGGCGGCCGGACCGGGGATGCGGTCAAGGACGCGGTGCTCGCTGACAGCGCGGAGATGACGCGGGCCGTCGACGCCGCCATCGCCGGTACGGATCCCAAGGGCCAGGGAATGGGCTACTACACCACGGGCAAGGCCCTTGAGGCATCGCTGTCCTGGGTCGCCCAGTTCAAGAAGGCCGACGTCACGATCACCGGTGCCGTCCGTTACTACGACCGCAAGGTGACGCTCGAGAGCAAGACGTCGGCCGTCCTCACGTACTGCGGCGACGAGAGCAAGGGCTTCAGTAAGGACAAGAAGACCGGCAAGGTCAACAAGACGCCTGTCACCAAGGACAGCTACGTCACGTACAACACCAGGCTCGACAGGAACTCCGACGGCGTCTGGCAGACATCACAGATCATTTCCACCAGGGGGGCGGCTCAGTGCCAGCCGTAGCGAGGGCAGTCGGTATCGGTGTGGTGGGGGTGCTGCTTCTTGCCGGATGCGGGGGCGGAGAGTCGAAGTCCGACGACAAGTCGGCAAGGGCGACGGGGACCACTCCGAAGCCCTCGGTTTCGTCCAGTGCCTCGGAGGCAAGTGCGGCTGAACGGCCGGAGATCAGGCTGCCGTCCGACCTGACTTACACGTTCGAGTGGCCGAAGACGGGCGACGAGAAGAAGGACGCGGTCCTCGGCGACACCGAGCAGTTCATCAAGGCGGTGGACATGGCGATCGCCGAACAGGATCCGCTCGACAAGGCGTACCGCTTCTACTCCCAGGGCACAGCGGCGGCCGGCAGCCAGAAGTTCATCCAGGAGTTCGTGGACTACAAGGACCGGATCACGGGGGCGAAGCGGTACTTCGATGCCAAGGTGAAGATCAACGCGGACGGTACGGCCGGTCTCGTGTACTGCGAAGATCAGACCAAGGCGTACAACAAGAGCCTGACGACCGGGAAGACCGAAGTCGACACGCCTTCCGGAGACAGCTACGTCCTTTACCGCAGTCTGCTTCGGACCGGCGAGCAAGGTGTCTGGATCACCGAGAAGCTGACGTCCCAGAGGGGGAGCGCCGAGTGCCGACCCTGAGTTCACCTGCCCCACGCCCGTTCATCATGGCCGCCGGCGGTGCCGTGGCAGCCCAGGTGGCGTGCTCCTCGCGGACCTCGGGGGATGTGTCCGGCGGCAGGCCTCGGTTCGCTGCCACCGGGCGCCACGTGGCGTCGAAGTCGCGTACGCCGAAGAGGCAGGCGAAGCCGTCGTAGTCCCTCGGCATCCCCAGCAGCGGGAGGCTGATGGCCGGGGACCATGCCGTCTCGTCGTGGGGCAGGGCTTCCCGCCAGGTGCGGCACTCGATCCAGCCGTGGATGTCCGTTCCCATGCGGTCATTGTGACCGGGGCCGTGCCAGGCGGGAGATGAAGTGGGTCCAGGCGGAGGACCTGACTGTGAGACGGAGGCCTTCCGGGTTCTTCGAGTCGCGGATGTGGATGGTCGCGGGGGCGGCGGCTATCTCGACGCAGTTCGAGGCGTCGGGGCTGTAAGTGGACTTCTGCCAACGGAGTTCGGACACGGCTCCCTCAGATGGTCTTGGCGATGCGGTGGATCAGGTCAAGGGATTCTGCGGGTTCCAGGGCGTTCTCTTCCATGCGGTCGAGAACGAGTCGGTATTTTTCCAACTGGGCCTCGGCGTCGAGGAAGTCGCAGCCGTGGTGGGTGTCCAACTGAACGGTGTCGAGCTGAGGCACCGCCCCCACCAGATAGTCGACGGACTGCCCTGTACCGGGGAAGGAGCCCTTGCCGAACGGGATGACTCGAACGGTGACATGTTCCAGCTCGCTCATGTCCAGTAGGTGCTTCAGCTGAGCCCGCACAGTGGCGGGGCCGCCGTACCCCATGTGCAGTGCGCACTCGTGGATCACCGCCGTGTAGGGCGGGGGAGTCTCCCGGTGCAGCATTTCCTGCCGTTTGATCCGGTGGCTGACCCGATGCTCGATCTCGTACTGCCGCAGAGCCGGTACGGCCTCCTTGAAGAGTGCCCGTGCGTGGTCGGTCGTCTGGAGCAGTGCGGGGATGTGGATCACCAGGGCAACGCGCAGTGCTGCCGCGTGGTATTCCAGCTCGGCAAGGTCGATGAGGCCGACTGGAAGGTGGTCGCGGTAGCTGTCCCACCAGCCGCGAGTGCGCCGACCTGTCATCGAGGCCAGGGCCTCCACGAGCTGCCCGTCGGAGCAGGAGTAGGCACGTGCCATGGACCGCAGTCGGTCGGCGCCGACAGGGGTGCGGCCGGTCTCGATCATGCTGACGCGCGCCTGATTGACGCCCAGGAGGTGGCCGGCGCCGGTGGCCGTGAGTCCGGCCCGCTCCCGCAGTTTGCGCAGCTCAGCACCCAGCCGTCGCTGTCGGAGCGTAGGGCTGTCGGTGGGCGGCACGCTGTCCCCTTCCTGGCCGCGACGCGGCACTGCGCTCCCTCACAGGAGTGAAGCATGGATGCTTTCCGTGGATTTAGTTAGATGCATCTAACCATTTGCTCTAGCGTGATTACACGTAGCCCAACTTCCCGCGCCCATAAGCCGGAAGCGCACCCCCACGGCAGAGCCGCCGCCCGGCGCGGTCGTTGAGCCTGATCCGCCTCCCCTTCTCTCGCTGGAGGTCTCCATGGGAACCGTATCCCCGCCCGACACCTGGGTGTACGCCCTCCGTCTGCCGCACGACCCGCGCGCGGCACGCGTCGCACGCATGACCGTACGGGCGGCGCTGAGCTGCCATGACAGACTCGAAGTCCTCGACACCGTCGAGCTGTTGACGTCCGAGCTGGTCACCAACGCCTACCGGCACACGAACGGCCCCGCTTCCCTCCGGCTGACCGCTCTGCCCGACGGTCGGCTGCGGGTCGGCGTCTGGGACAGCCACCCCCGAATCCCGGCCCCCTTCGGTGCGCCGCCCCGGGACCGTGTCGGGCTCATCCCGGCGTATGCCGAAGAAGGGCGCGGGCTGCATCTCGTACAGGAGTACGCCGACTCGTGGGGCGGTTGGGCCGTCGGCGACGGTGGTCCGCTGGACCGCGGTGCTGGGAAGCTGTTGTGGTTCGAGGTGAGCGGGTGTCGTGTGCAAGTGCGAGGGGCGACGGCGTGAGTAACGCTCGGCCGGCGTTGGCGGCAGGTCAAGCTCCGGTCAATCCGCTGGGCGGCCGTCGCTCTCGTAGCTGCCGCATGGAAGGATTCCCAGGTTGCGTAAGTGAAAAGAGTGGCTCGATCAACGGGGAGCGGATGCGATGAGCGCGCGGCAAGTGCGGAAGATGTTCCAGCTGATGGCCAGTGGCGAGCCCGTCGAGCTCACCAACGCCTGGGCCTCCGTGAAGAAGCTCGCCCGGCTCGCCTTCCTCGCCCAGCAGTTCGGGTACGAGTACGCCGACGCCCGTCACACCGGCTCCCGCAACAACGTGCTCAAACTCCTCATCGTGCCCGACCTCAGCCCGCAGGGGCGGGCGCGCGCCGCGCAGAACTGGGCGCAGTACCCGAACGCCGCCGACGGCGTCTCACTGCCGCCCCTCGTGCCCGACGCCGTCGAACTCCTCAAGGCCCGCATCCAGTTCGACCTCACCGGGAAGAACGCCGAGAAGCGGATGCTGCTCGGGGCCGGTGGCATCACCCTCGGGTTGGTGCTGGCCGCGGCGCGCGCCGGTGGGAGTGCGGGGGCCTTCGTCGTCTCCGGTGTGGTGTGGGTCCTCCTCATGGCGCTCATGGGGCTCGGGTTCTTCGTCACGCGCGGGCGCAACGCCAAGTTCGCGCAGCGACTCCAGGCTGCCGGGTTCATACCGGTGACGGGGGAGGGCGGGCGGGTGCGGTATCTGCCGCCCGGCACACCGATGCCGATGCCGATGCCGATGTCCATGTCCGTACCTGTGCCCGTGTCTGCGCCCATGCCCATGCAACCGGGGCCGGTGCCGCAGCCCCAGCAGTCGTGGCAGCAGCCCTCGCCGCAGGCCGGCCCCTACGGCCCGTACGGCGGCCAGGGCGGTCAGGGTCCCTACGGCGGCCAACCTCCCGCCGCCCCCGGTTACGGTCAGCAGCCCCCCGCCCCCCACACCCCCGGCCCCTACGCCCCGCCCCCGCAGCCCGCCGGGCCGTACGCCGCTCCTCAGCAGCCCCCGGGGCCGTACGCCCCCGGCCCCTACCACCAGCAGCCCCAGCAGCCTCCGTACCCGTCCCGCTGACCCGTGCCCGCCCGCCGACCTCTCACCGGGCCTCCCCGCAGGGTGAGAGCAACGTTCCCTTCCGGTCACCCACAGCCACAGCGCGGAAACGACGCCTCCCTACCTTCGTGGCCTAGTCACTCGTAGCAGCCCGAGCACGCGGAGCACCGTGGAGGCGTCATGACAGCCCCAGCCCCTACCTCACACAGTCACTGGATCCAGGAGTGGGATCCGGAGGACGAGACGTTCTGGAACGCGACCGGCGAGAAGGTCGCCCGGCGGAACCTCATCTTTTCCGTCCTCTCCGAGCACATCGGGTTCTCGATCTGGACCATGTGGTCGGTTCTGGTGCTGTTCATGGGGCCGGAGTACGGGCTCACCCCGGCCGACAAGTTCCTGCTGACCTCGATGGTCACGCTCGTCGGCGCGGTCGTCCGGGTGCCCTACACCTTCGCCGTCGCGGTCTTCGGCGGCCGGAACTGGACGATCATCAGCGCCGGACTGCTGCTCGTCCCGACCGTCGCCGCGTTCGCGGTGATGAAGCCGGGGACGTCCTTCAACACGTTCCTGCTGGTGGGGCTGCTGGCCGGGATCGGCGGCGGTAACTTCGCCAGCAGCATGACCAACATCAACGCCTTCTTCCCGTTGAAGAAGAAGGGGTGGGCGCTCGGGCTCAACGCCGGCGGCGGAAACATCGGCGTGCCGGTCATCCAGCTGGTCGCCCTCGCGATCATCGGGGCGAGTGGGGGGCCGCGGGTGCTGCTGGGCATCTACATCCCGCTGATCGTCGTCGCCGCCGTCCTCGCCGCGCTCTTCATGGACAACCTCGCCACCGTGAAGAACGACACCGGCGCCGCGATCGACGCCGCCAAGGACGGCCACACCTGGATCATGTCCTTCCTCTACGTCGGGACGTTCGGGTCGTTCATCGGGTACGCCTTCGCCTTCGGGCAGGTGCTCCAGGTCCAGTTCGGCCGGACGCCGCTCCAGTCCGCCTACCTCACCTTCATCGGCCCGCTGCTCGGCTCCCTCATCCGGCCCGTCGGCGGCTGGCTCGCCGACCGGTACGGCGGGGCGCGGATCACGCTCTGGAACTACGTCGGCATGGCCGCCGCCACCGCCCTCCTCGTCGTCGCCAGCATCCAGAAGTCGCTGCCGCTGTTCGTCACCTTCTTCGTCGTGCTGTTCGTGCTCAGCGGGCTCGGCAACGGCTCGACGTACAAGATGATCCCCGGCATCTTCCAGGCCAAGGCTCTCGCCAAGGGGTTGGAAGGCGAGGAAGCGGCGGCCTACGGGCGGCGGCTGTCCGGGGCCTCCATGGGGCTCATCGGGGCGGTCGGCGCGCTCGGCGGCGTCGGCATCAACCTCGCCTTCCGGCAGTCGTACCTCTCCTACGGCAGCGGCACCGGCGCCTTCGTCGCCTTCCTGGCCTTCTACGGCCTGTGCTTCGCCGTCACCTGGGCCGTATACCTTCGCCGGCCGGCCGTGCGGGAGCAGGCCGCGGCCGCCACCGAGGCAAAGGCGCAGCTCAGCTACGCCGAAGTGTGACGTAACACCGGTGACATCAACCCGAACCGAGCCTGTCACGCACCGTTGACAGGCTCGTTCGGCATGCGGGTCAGCTAGGAGAGCAGCCATGGCCATGGACGAGGAACAGCAGCGGACGGACCCAAGTCCGCACGGCCCTCTCGCGGGGTTCACCGTGGGGGTCACGGCCGCGCGCCGCGCCGACGAGCTCGGGGCGCTGCTGCAGCGGCGCGGTGCCGCCGTGCTGCACGCCCCCGCCCTGCGCATCGTGCCGCTCGCCGACGACGGGGAGCTGCTCGCCGCCACCAAGGAGATCATCGACCAGGCGCCGGATGTCGTGGTGGCCACCACCGCGATCGGGTTCCGGGGGTGGGTCGAGGCCGCCGACGGCTGGGGCTTCGGCGAGCAGCTGCTCGGGCGGCTGCGGGACGTGGAGCTGCTGGCCCGCGGGCCCAAGGTCAAGGGGGCCATCCGGGCCGCCGGGCTGACCGAGGAGTGGTCGCCGTCCTCCGAGTCCATGGCCGAGGTGCTCGACCGGCTCCTGGAGGAGGGCGTCGACGGCCGCCGGGTCGCCGTACAGTTGCACGGGGAGCCGCTGCCCGGGTTCGTGGAGTCGCTGCGGGCGGCGGGCGCGGAGGTGGTGCCGGTGCCGGTGTACCGGTGGATGCCGCCGGAGGACCTCGGGCCTGTGGACCGGCTCCTCGACACCGTCGTCTCCCGTTCGGTCGACGCGATCACCTTCACCAGCGCCCCCGCCGCGGCCTCCCTCATCTCCCGCGCCGAGCACCGCGGGCTGCTCGGCGACCTGCTCGCCGCCCTCGGCCACGACGTCGTCCCCGCCTGCGTCGGACCGGTGACGGCCCTGCCGCTCCAGGCCCTCGGCATCGACACCATCCAGCCGGAACGCTTCCGGCTCGGCCCCCTCGTACAGCTGCTCTGCCAGGAACTGCCCTCGCGGGCACGGGCGTTGCCGATCGCGGGGCACCGGGTGGAGATCCGGGGGCACGCCGTCCTCGTCGACGGTGCGCTGAAGCCGGTGCCGCCGGCCGGGATGTCCCTGCTGCGGGCGCTCTCGCGGCGGCCGGGCTGGGTGGTGGCCCGCGCCGAGCTGCTGCGCGCGCTGCCGGGCGCCGGGCGCGACGAGCACGCCGTGGAGACGGCGATGGCCCGCCTGCGTACGGCCCTGGGCGCGCCGAAGCTGATCCAGACCGTCGTCAAGCGGGGGTACCGGCTCGCCCTGGACCCGGCGGCGGACACGAAGTACGCGGACGTCTGAGGCGGACGGCCGGTGCGGTCCGGTCCGCTGTCGGTCCGGTCCATTGTCGGTCCGGTCCGTTGCCGGTCCGGTCCGCTGGCGGTCCGCCGCCGCCCGCGTGATGGAGGCAGGTGCCTCTATATCGCGATGGCCGCGGCCCGGCATGTCCGGCCTGGACTTCGAGAACGACTGGTCGGCCCTCTCCCAGGCGGCCCAGCGGTCCACGCAGAACGGCACCGCGCCCAACGTCCGGGTCGGTTCCGGAAGCCTGACCACGATGTCCGCCATCGACGCCCAACTCGCCCTCGCCCTGCGCAGCTGAGCCACGTGCGGCTGAGCCGTGCGCAGCTGAGCCATGTGCGGCTGAGCCGTGTGCGGCTGAGCTGGGGGAGGCGGTTCTCCGCCATGGGATGAGCGGACCGGCCGGCCGTCGTACGACGTTCTGGGGAGCGCCGCCGGGCAACGGGCCGTAGCGGGCGGCGTCCTGCTCGCCACTCCGGTCCGTCGCTTCCCGGGCGCGCCGGGCCGTCCCGTGCGGCCGCGCACGGGCGGCGGTCCGTGCCCCGGGTCCGCGGCCGTGCGCTCTGCCGGATCTCTCCGGCCGGGCGGCACGCTGACGCCGGACCACGGCACACGGGGGAGACGGAACATGACACGCTGGCAGCCCTTGCCGGCCACGCTGCCGCGCGAGGCCCGGCATCTGGTCGAGCAACTGCGGGCCCTGAAGGGCCGCAGCGGACTCAGCCTCGCCGGACTGGCCCGGCGCACCGCCTACAGCAAGTCGTCCTGGCAGCGCTATTTGAGCGGCGACAGACTGCCGCCGCGGGGCGCGGCACAGGTGCTGTGCCGGCTGGCCGGCGGGGACCAGGCGCGGCTGCTCGCGCTGTTGGAGCTGGCCGAACAGGCCTGGCCGCAGGGCGCGCCGGAGCCGGCGGCGGAAGCGGCACCCGGGCCTGCCGGGCCTGCCGTGCCCGCCCGGCTCCCCGAGTCCGCCGAGCCCGCCGAGCCCTCCATAGGACTGCGGCGGTGGCGGATCGCCGCCCTCGCCGCGTCCGCGCTCGCCGCGCTGCTGGCCGCCGGGCTGTGGTGGGCGCTGCCCCGCAGGGCGGACGACGACACCGGCGTCGCCCGCCCCCACGGTGTGCTCAGCCGAGCTGGTCGTAGTACGCGATCTTCCAGGAACCCGTGCCCTTGATGCGCACCCGGTACTTGTTGCTGATCCGCTTGAGGGTGGCGTTGTGCGCGGTGCCGTGGAACGTGACGGCGCTGCCTGCGGCCGGGCCGGTGAGCCGCTGTTGGGCGAAGGTCCAGCTCTGCTCGGTGACCACGCCGTCGTTGTCCGAGAGGCCGAAGTGCTCCTGCCACCACTGGGTGGCCGACTCGGTCTCGGGGCCGAACGAGCCGTCGATCTTGCTCTTCTCGAACGGGTGCGAGTCGCCGTCGTCGTCCTGGTACTGGGCGCCGTCCGCCCACAGCACGGTCTCCCACAGGGCCGTGGCGTTGCTCTGGGCGTAGTCGTCGACGCCGAGGTTCTCCTCGTCCTGCCAGTCGTCGGTGACGGCGCCGCCGCCGTCGATGCCGTGGTACGGCGCGGCGGCGCTCGCCGCCGGTGCCAGGGCCAGGCCGCCGGCGCCCAGCAGCAGGGCCGTCGTCGTCGCGACGATCCGGGTACGCATGCTCATGAACGTGTCCTTTCTGAACCGCCGTCCCTCGCGGGTCCCCCCTGGGGCGGCTCGCTGTGCGTTCGCAGGACACAGGGTCACGGCCCGGAGCGGGCGACGGCGAGGCCTGCCGGGGTATCCGGACCGAACGGGGACGGCCCGCGTCCCGGGCACCGGCGTCCCCGCCCGGAGCGGGGACGCGCGGGAACCCCGCGGAACGACGGGACGCCGGAACACCGGACCACGGGAACCGCGGAACACCGGTACGAGGACTTCCCGCCCGCCCGCCGCACCGGGCACTGTGAACAGAACGGTTCCCCTGTCCTAGGCGTAGGCGGTGACAGGCACATGGCACTGGGTACGGCCGCGGCCCCGTACGAGCTGCGCTTCGACGCCGGGCGGATCTGTCTCGATCTGCTCGCGACCACGCATCCCGGCGAACGGCTCGACGGGCTGGAACCGTTGCGGGCCTGGATCACCGGATCCGGACTCGTCCCGCCGGGCACCCCGCTGGCCCACGCCGACTCCGGCTGGCTCGTCGGGTTCCGTGAACTGCGGGTGCACGTGAGCCAGTTGGTGCGCGGCCGGCATACGCCGAGGATCCGGCCGTACGACCTCGCGCTCGCCCGCGTCAACGACCTCGCGCGCGCCGCCGCACCCCCGGCGCCGCGCGCCGTTCCCGACGAAGACGGACTTCTGGTGCGGGAGTTGGCCGGCCCGCCGGAGTGCGCCGCGCTGCTCGCGGCCGTCGCCCGGGACACCGTGGAGCTGCTCACCGATCCCGTCGCCCGGGCGGCGATCAGGGAGTGCGAGGGCGACAACTGCCCCCTCGTGTACCTGGACACCTCCCGGGGGCGCAGGCGCCGCTGGTGTTCCAGCGAGGTCTGCGGGAACCGCGAGCGGGTGGCCCGGCACCGGCGCCGAGCCGCGCTCGCCCGCGCGTGAAGCACGAGGGGAACACGAGGGAACACGCGTGAACACGCCCGAGCGCGCGTGACCGCCGTCACTCCGCATCCCAACTCCCGTCCCATTCGCGGCTTCTGCCGGATCTTCATCGAAGCTCCGCGAAAGTGATTTCGACAACACTCCGTTTGGTGACCGGCGAGTACGGGCAGCCCGGCCGCCTTCGACGTTGTGTCGGAAATGTAAAGATCACGCGGTGGGAATGTGGGGTCATGTCCCGCTCGTCATGTCACCTCGCAGAAAAATGTGGGGTCTTGTTGAACACGCCGCGAGCCACTTCCGTACCGGTGGGGGAGCGACCGACTGGGGGAACCCCCGGACACCGGAGGTGGGCGTGCGCAAGGATGCGGCCGTGGCCAATGAACGTGGATCGAGGGCCCGACATCGCATGTCCCAGCCCTCGGAGCCTGATGAGGAGCTGATGCGTGCTCTCTACCGGGAGCATGCCGGACCTCTCCTTGCGTATGTCCTTCGGCTGGTCGCCGGTGATCGGCAACGCGCCGAGGACGTCGTGCAAGAGACACTCATCCGTGCCTGGAAGAACGCCGGACAGCTCAATCGAGCGACCGGATCGGTACGCCCCTGGCTGGTGACGGTCGCTCGCCGCATCGTCATCGACGGTCACCGCAGCCGGCAGGCCCGGCCGCAGGAGGTCGATCCGTCGCCGCTGGAGGTCATCCCCGCGGAGGACGAGATCGACAAGGCGCTGTGGCTGATGACGCTGTCTGACGCGCTCGACGACCTGACCCCGGCCCACCGGGAGGTGCTCGTCGAGACGTACTTCAAGGGGCGTACCGTCAACGAGGCGGCCGAAACGCTGGGTATACCCAGCGGCACCGTCCGTTCGCGGGTGTTCTATGCCCTCAGGTCGATGAAGCTGGCTCTGGAGGAGCGGGGGGTGACGGCGTGATGAGTGTGTACGGGGGGCACGGCGGGTTCGGCACAGGTGGTTCGGGTATGTCTGGTGCCATGCAGGAATCTCCGGTGCCCAATGAGCACGAGACCGTCGGCGCGTATGCGCTGGGGATTCTCGACGACGCCGAGGCAACCGCTTTCGAGGCCCATCTGGCCGGGTGCGAATGGTGCGCCCAGCAGCTCGACGAGCTGGCCGGGATGGAGCCCATGCTCGCGGCCCTGGCGGATCTGCCGGGTTCCGGAAGTACCCCGTCCATCGGGGAGTCGCTGTCCGCGAAGCCCAGTCCGCGGATGGCCGAGAAACTCGTCGTCGAGGTCTCCGAGAAGCGGAAGGTCCGCAGCCGGCGCAACATCTTCGCGCTGGCGGCCTCGGTCGTGCTGATCGCCGGCGGCTCGGCGGCCGGCGTGGCGCTGGGCAGCGGCTCGAGCGACAACAGCGGAGACATGGCGATGGGCCCCGCCCAGGCGGCCTTCCAGACCATGACCGACAAGAAGTCGGCCACGGACCCGACGACCCACGTCAGCGCCACCGTCGCCGTCGAGAAGAAGGACTGGGGCACCCACGCGGTCCTCCAGCTCAAGAACGTCACCGGCCCGAAGAAGTGCTCGCTGATCGCCGTCGGCAAGAACGGCGAGCGCGAGACGGTGACCTCCTGGTCCGTTCCGACCTGGGGATACGGCATCACCGACGCCACGTCGGCGAAGGCCAAGGAGCCCCTCTACGTGCACGGCGGGGCCGCCTTCACCCCCAACCAGATCGACCACTTCGAGGTCATGACCTTCGACGGCAAGAAGCTCGTCTCGGTCAGCGCGTAGCTTCAGCGGGCCCCCTTCGCGTACGGTTGACGGCTGCCCAGCACGTCAGAAGGGGGCCCGGTGGCCGCTCAGGCTCAGCAATCCGCGGTCGGCTCTCACGGCTCGGATCGGGATTCCGCACAGGACTCCGTCCAGGACTCGCTCCGGGACGCGGTCCAGGATTCCGTTCGAGACCGTGAGATCAGCGTCGAACAGGTACATCTCGACCGGGTGTACCGCCGTCTCGAGGAGAAGATCCACGAGGCGGAGTTCCTCATGAACGACGCGGCCAAGCGCGGTCAGGTAGGCACGCCCGGCGCTCTCGCCGAGCGGGACGCCCAGGTCTTCCGGGCGGGCGTCCACCTGAACCGGCTCAACAACGAGTTCGAGGACTTCCTCTTCGGCCGGATCGACCTGCTCCTCGGGAAGGACGGCAAGAAGGGGCCCGACGGCGCCTACACCGCCGTGGAACCCGCCGAGGGCGCGGTCCGGACCGACAACACCGCAGACATCGCCGAGACCCTGCACATCGGCCGTATCGGCGTGCTCGACCAGGACTACGCCCCGCTGGTCATCGACTGGCGGGCGCCGGCCGCCGCGCCCTTCTACAGGTCCACTCCGGTGGATCCCGGGCGTGTCGTACGACGCCGGGTCATCCGCTCCAAGGGCCGCCGGGTCCTCGGTGTCGAGGACGACCTGATGCGCCCCGAGCTGACCGCCTTCCTGGACGGCGACACGCTGCCCGTCATCGGCGACGGCGCCCTGATGGCCGCCCTCGGCCAGGCCCGCAGCCACACCATGCGGGACATCGTCGCCTCCATCCAGGCCGAGCAGGACCTGGTCATCCGCGCCCCCGCCGCCTCCGTGACCTACGTCGAGGGCGGCCCGGGGACCGGCAAGACGGCCGTCGCCCTGCACCGCGCCGCCTACCTGCTCTACCAGGACCGGCGCCGGTACGCGGGCGGCATCCTGATCGTCTCCCCGACCCCGCTGCTGGTCGCGTACACCGAAGGGGTCCTGCCCTCCCTCGGCGAGGAGGGCCAGGTCGCCATCCGCGCCATCGGCTCCCTCGTCGACGGCACCGAGGCCACCCTGTACGACACGCCGGCCACCGCCCGCGCCAAGGGCTCCTCCCGGATGCTCCGGGTGCTGCGCAAGGCCGCCCGCGGAGCCCTGGAGCTGAACGATTCACCGACCCGGCTCAGGGTCGTCGCGTTCAACCGCCGGCTGGAGCTGGAGGCCGCGGACCTGGACCGCGTCCGGCACAACGCGCTGGGCGGCACGGCCCCGGTCAACCTGCTGCGCCCCCGCGCCCGCAAGCTGCTCCTGGACGCCCTGTGGAACCGCTCCGGCGCGGCCGGTCGCCACACCGACCCGGAACTCGCCGCCGAGCTGCGCGCCTCCTTCGACGAGGACATCCTCACCGAGGACTCCTTCATCGAGTTCCTGGACGCCTGGTGGCCCGAGCTCACCCCGCAGACCGTCCTCGCGGCCATGGCCGACGAGAGACGCCTCGGCCGCTGGGCCCGCCGCATCCTCAACCCCGGCGAGGTCCGCCGGGTGGCCCGCTCCCTGAGGCGGGACGGCCACACCGTCCACGACATCGCCATGCTCGACGAACTCCAGGCCATTCTCGGCGCCCCCGCCCGCCCCAGGCGCAAGCGCGAGGCGGACCCGCTGGACCAGCTCACCGGCCTGGAGGAGCTGATGCCGGTGCGCGAGGAGTCGCAGCGCGAGCGCGCCGAGCGGCTCGCCCAGGAGCGGATCGAGTACGCCCACGTCATCGTCGACGAGGCGCAGGACCTCACCCCGATGCAGTGGCGGATGGTCGGCCGCCGCGGCCGGCACGCCACCTGGACGGTCGTCGGCGACCCGGCCCAGTCCTCCTGGTCCGACCCGGACGAGGCGGCCGAGGCCCGCGACGAGGCCCTGGGCACCCGCCCGCGCCGCCGCTTCGAGCTCACGGTCAACTACCGCAACCCGTCCGAGATCGCCGAACTGGCGGCCAAGGTCCTGGCCCTCGCCATGCCCGGTTCCAAGTCCCCCTCGGCCGTCCGTTCCACCGGCGTCGAGCCCCGCTTCTCCGTCGTGCGCGACTCGCTGGAGAAGACCGTGCGCGCGGAGGCCGAGCGGCTGCTGGACCTGGTCGACGGCACGGTCGGTGTGGTCGTCGCCATGGACCGGCGCGCCGAGGCCGCCCGCTGGCTGGCCGGTCTCGGCGACCGGGTGGTGGCCCTCGGCAGCCTGGAGGCCAAGGGCCTGGAGTACGACGCCACGGTCGTCGTCTCGCCCGCGGAGATCGCCGACGAGTCCCCGGCCGGACTGCGCGTGCTGTACGTGGCCCTCACCCGGGCGACGCAACAGCTGACGGTGGTTTCCGGCGAGCGGGACGAACCGGACGCGGCAGGGGTCCCGGACCTGCTCAGGGACTGACGGCGGGGCCGGCGACCGGGCTGACGGCAGTGCTGCCGCGGGCCCGGTGCCAGCCGAACGGGCCCGATGTCAGGCCCGTTCGGCTGGAGGTTTCCTGTGAAGTCCCCGGACGGGAATGGCCGCGCGGGATCTGTTTGTTAGCCTTGTCGTGACACCGGCCCGATCCAAGCCCCCGGGCCCAACCTTCGTCGCTGCGAGCGACCACTTGCCGCGAGGCGAGCATGGCGGGTCGGTGTCATGAACGTCGAAGAGGCCCACGTCACTGTGTGACGTGGGCCTCTTTTTTGCGCGAACAATACGCACGCAATCAGGCCCGGCTAACGCCTACCCGACGGTAGGTGCGACGATCGGACGGCAAAACCAGCGACACGGTGAAACAACGAAGGAAGTCGGCCATGGCAACGGCGCCCAGCGTCTCCTACTCGATGACCATCCGGCTGGAGGTGCCCGCGAGCGGAACCGCCGTCTCGCAGCTCACCACCGCCGTGGAGTCCTCCGGAGGCTCGGTCACCGGCCTCGACGTCACCGCGTCCGGCCACGAGAAGCTCCGTATCGACGTCACCATCGCGGCCAGCTCGACCGCGCACGCCGACCAGATCGTCGAGCAGCTGCGCGGCATCGAGGGCGTCACCCTCGGCAAGGTCTCGGACCGTACGTTCCTGATGCACCTCGGCGGCAAGATCGAGATGCAGTCCAAGCACCCCATCCGCAACCGTGACGACCTCTCCATGATCTACACCCCGGGCGTGGCCCGCGTGTGCATGGCGATCGCGGAGAACCCCGAGGACGCGCGCCGCCTCACCATCAAGCGCAACTCCGTTGCGGTCGTGACGGACGGCTCGGCCGTGCTGGGCCTCGGCAACATCGGCCCGAAGGCCGCCCTCCCGGTCATGGAGGGCAAGGCGGCCCTCTTCAAGCGGTTCGCCGGCATCGACGCCTGGCCTCTGTGCCTCGACACCCAGGACACCGACGCGATCGTCGAGATCGTCAAGGCGATCGCCCCCGGGTTCGCCGGCATCAACCTCGAGGACATCTCGGCCCCCCGCTGCTTCGAGATCGAGGCCCGGCTGCGCGAGGCCCTCGACATCCCCGTCTTCCACGACGACCAGCACGGCACCGCGATCGTCGTCCTCGCCGCCCTGACGAACGCACTTCGCGTCGCGGGCAAGGCGATCGAGAACATCCGGGTCGTCATGTCCGGCGCCGGCGCGGCCGGTACCGCCATCCTCAAGCTGCTGATCGCGGCCGGTGTGAAGAACGCCGTGGTCGCCGACATCCACGGTGTCGTGCACTCCGCCCGCGAGGACCTGGTGGACGCCCCGGCCGACTCGCCGCTGCGCTGGATCGCCGACAACACCAACCCCGAGAACCTCACCGGCACCCTCAAGGAGGCCGTGCGCGGCGCCGACGTCTTCATCGGCGTCTCCGCCCCGAACGTCCTCGACGGCGACGACGTGGCCGCCATGGCCGAGGACGCGATCGTGTTCGCACTCGCGAACCCCGACCCCGAGGTGGACCCGGCGATCGCGCGCCAGACGGCCGCCGTGGTGGCCACCGGCCGCTCCGACTTCCCGAACCAGATCAACAACGTGCTGGTCTTCCCGGGTGTCTTCCGCGGCCTCCTGGACGCGCAGTCCCGTACGGTGAACACCGACATGATGCTCGCGGCCGCGAAGGCCCTCGCCGACGTGGTCACGGAGGACGAGCTGAACCCGAACTACATCATCCCCAGCGTCTTCAACGAGAAGGTCGCGGGAGCGGTGGCGGGCGCGGTCCGGGAAGCGGCCAAGGGCGCGTAGCGTCCCGTAAGGGGCGCGGGGAACTGCGCGAGCAACCCCCACCGGCCGGCAGCCGAAACACGACCGCACCCGCATGGTGCAGGGGTCTGGGGGCAGCAGCCCCCAGGCAAACGTTTGTGAAACTTGCCACGCCATCCGACCGGCGCGTCGTGAAACCCCCCCTTCGGCCCACCCGTAGGGTATTTGCGGCACCCGGATTGGCGTTCCCGCCGCAGGTGGGGGCAGGATGCGTCCCGGCCCAACATGCGGCTCCGCCGCGTGGCACGCCTCAATGGCAAGAAGAACACGGGAGTAACAACATGAACCGCAGTGAGCTGGTGGCCGCGCTGGCCGACCGTGCCGAGGTGACTCGCAAGGACGCCGACGCCGTACTGGCCGCGTTCGCCGAGGTCGTCGGCGACATCGTCTCCAAGGGCGACGAGAAGGTCACCATCCCCGGCTTCCTGACCTTCGAGCGCACCCACCGTGCCGCTCGCACCGCGCGCAACCCCCAGACCGGCGAGCCGATCAACATCCCCGCCGGCTACAGCGTGAAGGTCTCCGCGGGCTCGAAGCTCAAGGAATCCGCCAAGGGCAAGTGACCTTGCCGTCCGTAGGCCACGGGACGGCATACGGTGCGTAGCACGACGATGGGGCGGCCCCTCCACCAGGGGCCGCCCCATCGTCGTACGGGAAGGGCTATCCGAGCGCCTTGCCCGGCAGTTCCACCTTGGCGCCGAGCTCTACCAACTTCTCCATGAAGTTCTCGTAGCCGCGGTTGATGAGGTCGATGCCGTGGACGCGGGACGTGCCCTGGGCCGCGAGGGCCGCGATGAGGTAGGAGAAGCCGCCGCGGAGGTCGGGGATGACCAGGTCGGCGCCCTGGAGCTTGGTCGGGCCGGAGACGACCGCGGAGTGCAGGAAGTTGCGCTGGCCGAAGCGGCAGGCCGAGCCGCCCAGGCACTCGCGGTAGAGCTGGATGTGAGCACCCATCTGGTTCAGCGCGGAGGTGAAGCCGAGGCGGGACTCGTAGACCGTCTCGTGGACGATCGAGAGGCCCGTGGCCTGGGTCAGGGCCACGACGAGCGGCTGCTGCCAGTCGGTCTGGAAGCCCGGGTGCACGTCCGTCTCCAGGGCGATGGACTTCAGCTGGCCGCCGGGGTGCCAGAAGCGGATGCCCTCGTCGTCGATCTCGAAGGCACCGCCCACCTTCCGGTAGGTGTTCAGGAACGTCATCATCGAGCGCTGCTGGGCGCCCCGGACGTAGATGTTGCCCTCCGTCGCCAGCGCCGCCGACGCCCAGGACGCGGCCTCCAGCCGGTCCGACAGGGCCCGGTGGGTGTAGCCGCCGAGCTTGTCCACGCCGGTGATGCGGATCGTGCGGTCGGTGTCGATCGCGATGATCGCGCCCATCTTCTGCAGGACGCAGATGAGGTCCTCGATCTCCGGCTCCACGGCCGCGTTCGACAACTCCGTGACGCCCTCGGCGAGTACCGCCGTCAGCAGCACCTGCTCGGTCGCGCCGACGGACGGGTACGGCAGCTGGATCTTCGTGCCGCGCAGCCCCTTCGGCGCCTCCAGGTACTGGCCGTCCGCACGCTTCTCGATGGTCGCGCCGAACTGCCGCAGCACGTCGAAGTGGAAGTCGATGGGGCGGCCGCCGATGTCGCAGCCGCCGAGGCCCGGAATGAAGGCATGGCCGAGGCGGTGCAGCAGCGGGCCGCAGAAGAGGATCGGGATCCGGCTCGAACCCGCGTGGGCATCGATGTCGGCGACGTTCGCGCTCTCCACGTACGTCGGGTCGAGCACCAGCTCACCGGGCTCCTCGCCCGGACGCACCGTCACCCCGTGCAGCTGCAGCAGGCCGCGCACCACCCGCACGTCGCGGATGTCCGGAACGTTGCGCAGCCGACTGGGTGCACTGCCCAGCAGGGCGGCGACCATGGCCTTCGGTACGAGGTTCTTCGCACCGCGGACCCGGATCTCGCCCTCCAGCGGGGTTCCGCCGTGGACAAGCAGGACATCGTCGTTGACGGTCATGAATCTCGCGTTCCATGGAGTTGGGCAGGGCCGGAGAGACAGAGTAATCGCCCATCGGCCCACTCCCGTAAGCCCAAGGACCGCCCAGCTACGTCATAGCTGTGTCACAACACGAACGGTGCCTAATCGGGCACATGGGGTCACCGCCCGTGACCGTGCGCCGGGGGCGCTCCCTTCCGCCCTCCCGTCTCCCACCACCACCCTCAGACGAGGCCTTATCAGGCCGCTCCTTTAAATCATGGCTGCATTCACCCATGGACCCGGATTGGCTCCCCATGCGACGGGAAGATGCGGGATCATGTCAGGCATGACCGAGGTGTCCTCGCTCACAGGGCGGCTGCTCGTGGCCACGCCCGCCCTGGCGGACCCGAACTTCGACCGTGCGGTGGTGCTCCTTCTCGACCACGACGAGGAGGGCTCCCTCGGTGTCGTCCTCAACCGCCCCACCCCGGTGGACGTCGGCGACATCCTGGAGGGCTGGGCCTCCCTCGCCGGCGAGCCGGGGGTCGTCTTCCAGGGCGGCCCGGTCTCCCTGGACTCCGCGCTCGGCGTGGCGGTCATCCCCGGCGGGGCGAACGGCGACCGCGCCCCGCTCGGCTGGCGCCGGGTGCACGGCGCTATCGGCCTGGTCGACCTGGAGGCCCCGCCGGAACTGCTCGCCTCGGCCCTCGGCTCCCTGAGAATCTTCGCCGGTTACGCCGGCTGGGGCCCCGGCCAGCTGGAGGACGAACTGGTCGAGGGTGCCTGGTACGTCGTCGAGTCCGAGCCCGGCGATGTCTCCTCGCCGTCCCCCGAAAGGCTCTGGCGCGAGGTCCTGCGCCGCCAGCGCAACGAGCTCGCGATGGTCGCCACCTACCCGGACGACCCCTCGCTCAACTGACGCCGGGCCTTCGCTCAACCGTTGTCCGGGCGCTTCAGTACCCTTGGCACTCATGAGCACTCTTGAGCCCGAGCGCGGGACTGGTACGGGGACCCTCGTAGAGCCGACGCCGCAGGTGTCCCACGGTGACGGCGACCACGAGCGCTTCGCCCACTACGTCCAGAAGGACAAGATCATGGCGAGCGCCCTCGACGGCACCCCCGTCGTGGCGCTGTGCGGCAAGGTGTGGGTGCCCGGCCGCGACCCGAAGAAGTACCCCGTGTGTCCCATGTGCAAGGAGATCTACGAGTCCATGGGCGCCGGCGGCGACGGCGAGGGCCAGGACAAGTAACCCGCCCGTCCGACAACTCGGCTCTCCGAGGCCCCGGGCACGCTTTGGCGTGCTCCGGGGCCTTTGTCATGCCCGCGCGTTGCACGGAGTGCGTCCCGCGGTCACAGAGTGGTTGAGACCTCTTGTCGACGTGTTCATGTAGTCCCTAGCCTCCGTGGTGTTGTGCAGAGCGAAACAGCCGTTGCATAGCTTGCAACGCCCCATGCTTGAGCGCGCTCCCGGAGGGTCACTCCATGAAGCTCCCCGTCCCCGCACTCCTCGCCGGCGCCCTGTTCCTGGCCGCCGCCTGCGCCCCGCAGACCTCCTCCAATTCCGCCTCCGACAAGGACGACAAGAGCGGCACCCTGCGGGTGTGGCTCTTCCAGGAGGTCGGCAACGACCCGAAGCAGAAGGTCGTCGACTCGGTCGTCGCCGCCTTCGAGAATGCACACGACGGCACCAAGGTCGACGTGGAGTACATCCCGGTCGACACGCGCGCCCAGCGCGTCAAGGCCGCCTTCAACGACCCGGCCTCGGCTCCCGACGTCATGGAGTACGGCAACACCGACACCGCCGGTTACGTCCACGACGGCGGACTCCTCGACGTCACCAAGGACTTCGGCGCCTGGAGCGAGGCGAAGGACACCGATCCGACGGCCCGGCAGTCGGTCACGGTCGCCGGCAAGGTCTACGGCGCCCCCTTCTACGTCGGCGTCCGCGCCCTCTACTACCGCACGGACGTCTTCAAGGACCTCGGCCTGAAGCCGCCGACGACCATGACCGAGCTGGCCGCCACCGCCCGCGCCATCCGCAAGGCGAAGCCCGACCTCTACGGCCTCGTCGTCGGCGGCGCCTACACCTACGGCGCCATGCCCTTCATCTGGGCCGACGGCGGCGAACTGGCCACGGCCGACGGCGGGTCGTACACCTCGGCGATCGACAGCGCGGCCGCGCAGAAGGGCATCAAGGCGTACACGTCCCTCTTCGGCGACGACAACTGCCCGGCCGCCAAGTGCGCGGGCTTCGGCGGCAACGACACGGTCACCGCGTTCGCCGCGGGCAAGGCGGGCATGGCGATCGGGGGCGACTTCAGCCATGCGGCCGTGGAGGCGGGGAGCGTCAAGGGCAAGTACGCGGTGGTGCCGCTGCCGGGGGCCACGGCCGGCTCGGTCGCGCCGGCCTTCGCGGGCGGCAACAACATCGGGGTCCTGAAGAGCACGACGCACCGCACGCTGGCCGTGCAGCTGATGGAGCAGCTGACCTCGAAGAAGACGCAGGCGGCGATGTTCGACGCGATGGGTTTTCTGCCGACCTTCAAGGACGTCCGTGACCAGGCGGCGGCGAAGGAGCCGTTCGTGAAGCCGTTCGTGGCGACCCTGGCCGCCGGGACGAAGTTCGTGCCGGCGTCGGCGGGGTGGTCGCAGATCGACTCGTCGCTGGTGCTGCCGACGATGTTCCAGGAGGTCATCAGCGGCAAGAAGAGCGTGGCGGCGGCTTCGGGGGAGGCGGCGAAGAAGATGGACGACGCGTTTGGCTCCGCCGGATGACGCCGACGGTGGGGGTGCTTGCCGAGCGTGGGCGGGTGCGGCGCCGTCGTGGCTGGTCGCGCCCACGCGGCGGAAGCCGCAAATTCAATACAGCCCCGCGCCCCTTGGCAAGTTGGACTGTGCCTTGGCTGTATCTGACCCCCGCTCTCGTCGTCCTCGGGGGTCTGCTCGTCTACCCCATCTACCAGCTCGGGCTCATCTCCGTCTTCCGGTACACCCAGGCTCAGGTCAGTGGGGGTGAACCCACCGCCTTCGTCGGGCTCGGCAACTACTCGGACCTCTTCTCCGACGACCAGTTCTGGTCGGTGCTGCTGGCCACCGTCCTCTTCGCCGCCGGCTGTGTGGTGTCGACGCTCGCCGTCGGCTGTGCGCTCGCCGTGCTGCTGACGCGGGTGCGGGCGGTGCCGCGGCTCGCGCTGATGCTGGCGGCGCTGGGGGCGTGGGCGACCCCGGCCGTCACCGGGTCCACGGTCTGGCTGTTCCTCTTCGACGCGGACTTCGGGCCGGTCAACAGGGTGCTCGGGCTCGGCGACCACTCCTGGACCTACGGGCGGTACTCCGCCTTCTTCCTGGTCCTGCTCGAAGTGGTCTGGTGCTCCTTCCCGTTCGTCATGGTCACCGTGTACGCCGGGATCCGCGCCGTACCGTCCGAGGTGCTGGAGGCGGCCGCGCTGGACGGGGCCTCGCAGTGGCGGATCTGGCGGTCGGTGCTGGCGCCGATGCTCCGGCCGATCCTGACGGTCGTCACCATCCAGTCGGTGATCTGGGACTTCAAGATCTTCACGCAGATCTACGTGATGACCGGCGGGGGCGGGATCGCCGGGCAGAACCTGGTGCTCAACGTGTACGCCTACCAGCAGGCCTTCGCCTCCTCGCAGTACGGGCTGGGCGCCGCCATCGGTGTCGTCACGCTGCTGGTCCTGCTCGCCGTGACCCTGGTCTACCTGCGGCTGCTGCGCCGGCAGGGGGAGGAGCTGTGAGCGTGGTGAATCCTGTGCGCGGGTTCGTGCGGCGGCCGGGCCGGCTGGCCGCCGAGGGGGCGGCGCTGGCGATCGCCGTACTCGTCGCCTTTCCGCTCTACTGGATGGTGCTGGGCGCCTTCAAACCGGCCGGGGAGATCGAGTCGGACCGGCCCCGGCCGTGGACCCTCTCGCCCTCTCTGGACTCCTTCCGGCGGGTGTTCGGGCAGCAGGAATTCGGTCGTTACTTCGTCAACAGTCTGGTCGTCGCGGGCAGTGTCGTGGTCGTCTCGGCGCTCGTCGCCTTTCTCGCCGCGACCGCCGTGACCCGATTCCGGTTCCGCTTCCGGACCACCTTGTTGATCATGTTTCTGGTGGCCCAGATGGTGCCCGTGGAGGCCCTCACCATCCCCCTCTTCTTCCAGATGCGGGACTTCGGTCTGCTGAACACGCTGGGATCGCTGATCCTGCCCCACATCGCCTTCTCGCTGCCCTTCGCGATCTGGATGCTGCGGGGGTTCGTGAAAGGGGTGCCCCAGGCGCTGGAGGAGGCCGCGTACATCGACGGGGCGAGCCGGTCGCGCTTTCTCTGGCAGATCCTTTTCCCGCTCGTCCTGCCGGGCCTGGTGGCCACGAGCGTGTTTTCCTTCATCTCCGCCTGGAACGACTTCCTCTTCGCCAAGTCCTTCATCATCAGCGACACTTCGCAGTCGACCCTGCCGATGGCGCTGCTGGTGTTCTTCAAGCCCGACGACCCCGACTGGGGCGGGGTGATGGCGGCGTCCACGGTGATGACGATTCCGGTGCTGGTGTTCTTCGTACTCGTACAGCGACGCCTGGTCTCGGGACTGGGCGGAGCGGTTAAGGACTGACATGACTTCAGAGACGAATCTCATTCCGGCGCCGCGCACTGTCGTCGCGGGTTCGGGCGAGGTGCGGCTGACGGCGCACTCGCAGCTCTATGCCGGTCCGGGGACGGAGGGGGCCGGCCGCTGGCTGCGCTCGGTCCTAGGGGCGGCCACCGGTCTGCCGCTGCGCGAGGGGAGGGAGCTCGACGACACCGAGGGCGACGGCATCGGGCTCCTGCTCGACCCCCACTTGGGCCCCGAGGAGTACCGCCTCGTCAGCGAACCGGCCGGCGTCCTCGTGGAGGGCGGCAGCGCGGCGGGCGTCTTCTGGGGCGCCCAGACGCTGCGGCAGCTCCTCGGCCCCGCCGCGTACCGCAGGGCCGCCGTGGAACCCGACCGCACCTGGGCCGTGCCGCATCTCACGATCGAGGACTCCCCCCGATTCGCCTGGCGCGGCCTCATGCTCGACGTCGCCCGGCACTTCATGCCCAAGGAAGGCGTCCTGCGCCACCTCGATCTCATGGCGGCGCACAAACTCAACGTCTTCCACTTCCACCTGACGGACGACCAGGGCTGGCGCCTGCGGATCGAGCGCTACCCCCGGCTCACCGAGGTCGGCTCCTGGCGGACCCGCACGAAATTCGGTCACCGCGCCTCACCGCTGTGGGACGAGAAGCCGCACGGCGGCTTCTACACCCAGGACGACATCCGGGAGATCGTCGCCTACGCGGCCGAGCGGCATATCACCGTCGTCCCCGAAATCGACGTACCGGGACACTCGCAGGCCGCCATCGCCGCGTATCCGGAACTCGGCAACACCGACGTCATCGACACCACCTCGCTGACCGTCTGGGACTCCTGGGGGATCTCTCCGAACGTACTCGCCCCCACTGACAACACCCTGCGCTTCTACGAGGGGGTGTTCGAGGAAGTGCTCGGGCTCTTCCCGTCGGAGTTCGTGCACATCGGCGGCGACGAATGCCGCAAGGACCAGTGGCGGGCCTCGCCGGCCGCGCAGGCGCGCATCAAGGAACTCGGGCTCGCCGACGAGGACGAGTTGCAGTCGTGGTTCATCGGGCACTTCGCGAAGTGGCTTTCCGCGCGCGGGCGTCGGCTGATCGGCTGGGACGAGATCCTGGAGGGCGGGATCGCCGAGGGCGCGGCCGTGTCGTCGTGGCGCGGTTACGGCGGCGGGATCGCGGCCGCGCGGGCCGGACACGACGTCGTCATGTGCCCCGAGCAGCACGTGTACCTGGACCACCGGCAGGCCGACGGCGCCGACGAGCCGGTACCGATCGGATTCGTCCGCACCCTGGAGGACGTGTACCGGTTCGAGCCCGTTCCGGCCGGGCTGGACGAATCCGAGGCGCGGCGGATCCTCGGCACCCAGGCCAACGTCTGGACCGAGGTGATGGAGGACCAGGCGCGCGTGGACTACCAGGCCTTCCCCCGGCTCGCGGCCTTCGCCGAGGTCGCCTGGAGCGCGCTCCCGGCCCCGGGGGAGCGGGACTTCGCCGACTTCGAGCGCCGGATGGCCGAGCACTACCGGCGGCTCGACGCCCTGGGGGTCGCCTACCGCCCGCCGGCCGGCCCCCTGCCGTGGCAGCAGCGCCCCGGCGTCCTGGGCCGCCCGATCGACGGCCCGCCCCCGAACCGCTGAGCGCTCCGCCGGAAGCGCCGCGATGTGCCGTCTGCCGTCTGTCGTCTGCCGTCCGCTGTGTGCGGCGCCGTCGTGGCTGGTCGCGCAGTTCCCCGCGCCCCTTCGGGGGCGCAGCGGAGCCGCCCCCGAACACGTAATGGAAAAAGCCCTCAAGGATCACCGAAGAGTGTCAATCGGTACGCACCGGCGATGGTGGAATAAAACGGACCAAGTCGCCGATGAGGTGGGCGAATGCCTCCTAGCGGACCCGTGCGTTCGAGGCTTGCGAAGATGTGCCAGAGTTGCCACGTCCGCCCTGTGAGCACGTACCGTACGGCCACACAGGTGGGACCAGGTGGGGCAGCGGGAAGGGGCAGCCGGTTTTGACCACGCACGTACCGCAGGCGGCGCAGTCCGTCACGCTGCCCACGACGCTGAACGAGGCAGTGGCGGCCCTCACCGCCATGCCCGCCGCCGTCCCCGTCGCGGGCGGCACCGACCTCATGGCCGCCGTCAACTCCGGACAGCTCAGGCCCGCCGCCCTGGTCGGCCTCGGCCGGATCAGCGAGATCCGCGGCTGGCAGTACCAGGACGGCAACGCACTGCTCGGCGCCGGCCTCACGCACGCGCGCATGGGCCGACCCGACTTCGCGGCCCTGATCCCGGCGCTCGCCGCCGCCGCGCGGGCCGCCGGTCCGCCGCACATCCGCAACGCCGGCACCCTGGGCGGCAACATCGCCACGGCCGCGCCCACCGGCGACGCGCTGCCGGTGCTCGCCGCCCTGGAGGCGACGCTCGTCATCGCGGGACCGGGCGGCTCCCGCCGGGAGATCCCGGTGTCGCACCTGCTGGCCGGCGTGGAGATGCTCCGCGCGGGCGAGCTGATCGGCTTCGTGCGGGTGCCGCTGCTGCACGCCCCGCAGGTCTTCCTGAAGGCGACCGGCCGCACCGGCCCTGGCCGCTCGGTGGCCTCCGTGGCGCTCGTCCTCGACCCCGCGCGGCGCGGCGTCAGATGCGCCGTCGGCGCCATAGCGCCGATGCCGCTCCGGCCCCTGGACGCCGAGCAGTGGGTGGCCCGGCTGATCGACTGGGACAACGACCGCGCGCTCGTCCCGGAGGCGCTGGCCGCCTTCGGCGAGTACGTCGCGGCCGCCTGCATCCCGGACCCGGCCCCCGAGCCCGACGGTTCGGTGCCGGCGCTTCCGCCCGCCGTACTGCACCTGCGGCGCACCGTCGCCGCGCTGGCCCGACGAGCACTGGGGAGGGCGCTGTCATGACCGACGACCAGCATGGAGAGGGCGCCCCCTCCGGCGGCGGCCGCTGGAACCCGCTGCCCCAGGGGGACTACGACGACGGCGCGACCGCCTTCGTGAAGCTCCCCGAAGGCGGCATCGAGGCCCTGCTGTCCGCCGACAGTCCCCTGGCCGCGCCCGGACACGGCTATGTGCCGCCGCAGATAGCGGCCGCGCCCGGCACCGAGACCTGGGGCGCGCCGGCCGACGGCACCCGGTGGCCCGACCCGAACGCGGTCCCCCAGGAGCGGCCCGCCGACGACCGGTTCACGTACAACCCGGCCTCGACCCAGCAGTGGACGTACGAGGAACCGCCGCCCGCGCCCGGTCACGATGTGACCGGCCAGTGGTCGATCCCGGTCGCGACCGGCGACGCTCCGGACGAATCGGGCGAGTTCACCACATCCGCGCTCATGGAGCAGTGGGGCGGCACGCCGCCGGCCACCCTGCCGGGCGGCGCGTCCGCACCGTGGGCGACCGAGCCCCCGGCGTGGGAACACCCCGTGGGGGCCCCTGGATCGCCCGCTGAGCCCCGTGCGGGCCACGGCGACACGCGGGCCCCTGGTCTCGCCCCCGGGGCCGCCGGTGCGCCCCCTGTGGCCGACGTGCCGGCGAGGGACGAAGGGGGCGAAGCGGGCGATACCGGCGAACTGCGGGCAATCCGCGAGTCGCCTGATGCCGACGGAGCCGACGCGCCCCACGCCGCCGGCGGAGACCCCGCCCACGATCCGCAGGCCGCCGACGGCGAGTCCGCCCCACCGGGGCCACCCGCACCCGACGACGAAAGCGGCACGGGCGGTGCGGCCGGGAAAGAACACGCCGAAGGCGAAGCCGAGGCGGTCGACGACCACCCCCTCGCCTCCTACGTCCTGCGCGTCAACGGCGCCGACCGCCCCGTCACCGACGCCTGGATCGGCGAGTCCCTGCTCTACGTCCTGCGCGAACGCCTCGGCCTCGCCGGCGCCAAGGACGGCTGCTCGCAGGGCGAGTGCGGCGCCTGCAACGTCCAGGTCGACGGCCGCCTGGTCGCCTCCTGCCTGGTCCCCGCGGTCACCGCGGCCGGCAGCGAGGTCCGCACGGTCGAGGGCCTGGCCCAGGACGGCCGCCCCTCGGACGTGCAACGCGCCCTCGCCCGCTGCGGAGCCGTCCAGTGCGGCTTCTGCGTCCCCGGCATGGCGATGACCGTCCACGACCTGCTGGAGGGCAACCCGGCCCCCTCCGAGCTGGAGACCCGCCAGGCCCTGTGCGGCAACCTCTGCCGCTGCTCCGGCTACCGGGGCGTCCTGGACGCCGTCAACGAGGTCGTCGCCGAACGCGAGGCACACGCCGCCGCCGACGCTGAGACGGACGGCGACGAGGCCCGTATTCCGCATCAGGCGGGACCGGGCGCCGGCGGCGTCAACGCGTCGGCGTTCGACTCCCCGGGCACCTTCGGGGCCGGAATCCAGATCCCGCACGAGCAGTCGTACGACCAGTCGTACGGTGGCAACCAGACGTTCGGCGGCGACCAGTCGTACGGCGGGAACCAGTCCTTCGGCGGCGACCAGTCGTTCGGCGGCGACCAGACGTTCGGCGGGAACCGGACGTTCGGCGGCAACCAGTCGTTCGACGACCAGAGCCAGAGCTACGACGACCAGCCCTACGGCCCGGACGGAGGCCAGGCGTGACCAACGAGACCGTCACCACGACCACGGCCGCGGAGACCCCCGTCCCCGCTCCCGAGCCGCTGCCGCACGGCCTCGGCGTGTCGCTGCCCGCCGCCGACGCGGGCGCGAAGACCGAGGGCACCTTCCCGTACGCGGCCGACCTGTGGGCCGAGGGCCTGCTCTGGGCGGCCGTGCTGCGCTCCCCGCACCCGCACGCGCGCATCGTGTCCATCGACACCAGCCACGCGCGCGAGATGCCCGGCGTACGGGCCGTGATCACCCACGAGGACGTCCCCGGCACCCCCCGCCACGGCCGCGGCACCCCGGACCGCCCGGTCTTCGCCTCCGAGGTCGTACGGCACCACGGCGAGCCCATCGCGGCCGTCGCCGCCGACCACCCGGACACGGCCCGGATGGCCGCCGCCGCCGTCATCGTCGAGTACGAGATGCTCGACCCGGTCATCGACCCCGAGCAGTCCTTCGAGGCCGAGCCGCTGCACCCCGATGGCAACCTGATCCGGCACATCCCGCTCCAGCACGGCGACCCGGACGCGACCGGCGAGATCGTCGTCGAGGGCCAGTACCGCATCGGCCGCGCCGACCCCGCCCCCATCGGCGCCGAGGCCGGACTCGCCGTGCCCCGCCCCGACGGCGGGGTCGAGCTGTACCTGGCCTCCACCGACCCGCACACCGACCGCAACACGGCCGCCGCCTGCTACGGCCTGTCCCTCGAACAGGTGAAGATCGTCGTCACCGGCGTGCCGGGCGCGACCGCCGACCGCGAGGACCAGGGCTTCCAGCTCCCGCTCGGCCTGCTCGCCCTGAAGACCGGCTGCCCGGTCAAGCTCACGGCGACCCGCGAGGAGTCCTTCCTCGGCCACGCCCACCGCCACCCCACCCTGCTCCGCTACCGGCACCACGCCGACGCCGAGGGCAAGCTGGTCAAGGTCGAGGCGCAGATCCTGCTCGACGCGGGCGCCTACGCCGACACCTCCGCCGAGTCCCTGGCCGCGGCCGTCTCCTTCGCCTGCGGCCCCTACGTCGTCCCGAACGCCTTCATCGAGGGCTGGGCCGTCCGCACCAACAACCCGCCCTCCGGCCACGTCCGCGGCGAGGGCGCCATGCAGGTGTGCGCCGCCTACGAGGCGCAGATGGACAAGCTGGCGAAGAAGCTCGGCCTCGACCCGGCCGAGATCCGCCTGCGCAACGCCCTCGCGACCGGCGACGTCCTGCCCATCGGCCAGACCGTGACCTGCCCGGCACCGGTCGCCGAACTCCTCCAGGCGGTACAGGACTTCCCGCTCCCCGCGCTGCCCAAGGACACCCCCGAGGACGAGTGGCTGCTGCCCGGCGGCCCCGAGGGCGCGGGCGAGCCGGGCGCGGTGCGCCGGGGCGTCGGCTACGGCCTCGGCATGGTGCACATGCTCGGCGCGGAGGGCGCCGACGAGGTCTCGACGGCCACCGTCAAGGTCCACGACGGCATCGCGACCGTGCTCTGCGCGGCCGTGGAGACCGGCCAGGGCTTCACCACGCTGGCCCGCCAGATCGTCCAGGACACCCTCGGCATCGACGAGGTCCACGTGGCCCCCGTCGACACCGACCAGCCCCCGGCGGGCCCGGGCTGCCGGGGCCGCCACACCTGGGTCTCCGGCGGCGCCGTCGAACGCGCGGCCAAGATGGTCCGCACCCAGCTTCTGCAGCCCCTCGCCCACAAGTTCGGCATGTCCACCGAGCTGCTCCAGATCACCGACGGGAAGATCACGTCGTACGACGGCGTCCTGTCGACCACCGTGACCGAGGCGCTGGACGGCAAGGAGCTGTGGGCCACCGCCCAGTGCCGCCCGCATCCGACCGAGCCGCTGAACGCCGAGGGCCAGGGCGACGCCTTCGTCGGCCTCGCCTTCTGCGCGATCCGCGCGGTCGTCGACGTGGACATCGAACTCGGCTCGGTCCGCGTCGTGGAGCTCGCCGTCGCCCAGGACGTCGGCCGGATCCTCAACCCGGCGCAGCTCAACGCCCGTATCGAGGCGGGCGTCACGCAGGGCGTGGGCATCGCCCTGACGGAGAACCTGCGCACCCCGCGCGGGCTGATCCGCCACCCCGACCTCACCGGATACGCCCTGCCGACCGCCCTCGACGCCCCCGACATCCGGATCGTCAAGCTCGTGGAGGAGCGGGACGTGGTCGCCCCCTTCGGCGCCAAGTCGGTCAGCGCGGTGCCGGTGGTGACATCCCCGGCGGCCATCGCCTCGGCCGTCCGCGCCGCCACCGGCCGCCCCGTCAACCGCCTCCCGATCCGCCCGCAGGCGGCGGTGGTCACGGGTCTGTGAGCCTCTCCGGGGTCGTGGTGATCGCGGGGGTGATGGCGTCCGGCAAGTCGACGGTGGCCCAGGCGCTGGCCGAGCGGTTGCCGCGCGCCGCGCACGTCCGCGGCGACGTCTTCCGCCGGATGATCGTCTCGGGGCGGCAGGACTACACCCCCGACGCCGCCGAGGAGGCCACGGCCCAGCTGCACCTCCGGTACCGCCTGTCGGCCGCGACGGCGGACGCGTACGCCGAGGCCGGGTTCACCGCGATCGTCCAGGACGTGCTGCTGGGCCCGGAGCTGACGTCGTACGTCGGCCGGATCCGCACCCGCCCGCTGCACGTCGTCGTCCTGGCCCCGAGCCCCGAGGCGGTGGCGGCGAGGGACGCGGCACGTCCGAAGACCGGATACGGGCCCGCGTGGACGGTCGCCGATCTGGACGCGGAACTGCGCCTGCGCACCGAGCCGTTGGGGCTGTGGCTGGACACCTCGGAGCTGACCGTGGAACAGACGGTGGAAGCGATTCTCACCGGGACGGAACGGGCGAGGGTCCTCTGACGTCTCTTCTGCGGGGCGTTGTCAGTGCCGCGGCGTAGTGTTCTGGGCAGTGGGGACGACCGTTCCGGAGGGGAAGCCCGGACGGCCCGCCATGCCCCGCTGACTTCGACGCAGGACGCACCACGCACCACTCGACTCGACCTTCTTGCTACTTACTACTTGCTATTTGCACGACTTGAACACATTGATCGCGGGGGCAGCGATGAGCACGATCAGCACGACCGGCAGCGGTGCGACGGCGATCACGCTGACCGAGGCAGAACTGGACCGCTACATCACGCACGAACCCACCCGCAGCCGGCTCGCCGGCCCCGGACTGCCCGACAGCGGCGGCCTGCTGACGTTCGAGCCGCTGCGCACGGTCGGCCTGCGCACACTGGCGGACGTCACGGACGGCCCCTCCCGGCTCGCGGAGGAGCTCCGGGACCGCCTGGTGATAGGGGAACTGCTGGCCCCGGCCGGCCTGGACCCGGAGTCGATCCTCCTCGACGGCGGCACCGGCGAGATCTCCACGGCCTACCTGGTCGACCCCACCGACCCGCGCCCGCTGGCGCCCTCGCTGGAGACGCTGCTGCGCTTCGCGGCGGTCACCGAGGAACTGACGGGCCTGCGCGGCCGTTTCGCCTCCCTCGCCGGGACGTACGGCACGAAGGCGGCGACCGAGGCCTCCCGCAAGCTCCTGGAGCTCTTCGAGGAGGGCACCGCCGGCCGCGTCCCGCCGTACTGGAAGGCGACGGCCCTGATCCGCCCCCTCAGCCTGATCGCGGGCCCCGGCACCGACTCCGGGCTGGCCGTCGACCTGCCGGCCCGACTCCTCGACCAGGAGTTCGGACAGGGCCGGGTGGCCCGCTTCGAGGAGGTCGACTTCCCGCCCACGCTCACCCACGAGCCGACCCGCCGCTTCCTGCGCGAGACCGGCATCCCCGAGGACGCGGTCCTCTTCCACCTCGACCCGGACGGCCCGCTCCCCACCCTCTGGGAGTACTTCACCGACATCCACCCGGGCGGCTTCCCCCTGGACGACCTCCCGCCCCACGCCGACCGGCTCATACGCCTCGGCCACCTGGTCGAGGACAACAGCCTCGTCGTGGACGGCACCACGGGCGCGATCCTCAACTTCTCCGAACCCGAGGCGACCCTCTATCCCCTCAACACGGACATCTCCACGCTCGCCTACACCCTCTGGCTCCTGCACCACGAGCGCACCATCGACGAGCACCTGAACCACGAACTCACCACGGAGGCCTACGACCAGCTCGCCGCGACCATGCTCCACACCCTCGCGGCCATCGACCCCACCCCCGTCACGACGGACGCCGACTGGCACTACTGGACGGAGCTGTTCCAGGACGAGGCCGGCGGGGTGCTGTAACGGCGGCCGTGGCGGGGCAGGTCAGGTTGGGTCGGAGGCCGGGGCAGGGCGGGTCGCGGGTCAGGTCACCAGGCCCTGGCGGTAGGCGTAGACGACGGCCTGGACGCGGTCGCGCAGCCCCAGCTTGGCGAGGATGCGGGACACGAAGGTCTTGACGGTCTCCGGGCTGAGCACGAGGGCCGCGGCGATCTCACCGTTGGAGAGGCCCTCCGCGATCAGCCGCAGCACCTCCAGCTCGCGCGGGGTCAGCGGAACGCCGTGCGGGGTGCCGCCGTCCGCGGGGCGGATGCGGGCGGCGTAGCGGCCCACGAGCTGCCGGGTCACCTCGGGGTCCAGCAGGGCCGCGCCCGTGGCCACGGTCCGGATGCCGTGCAGCAGGCGGTCCGGCGGCGCGTCCTTGAGCAGGAAGCCGCTGGCGCCCGCGCGCAGGGCCTCGTAGACGTACTCGTCCAGGTTGAACGTCGTCACCACGAGCACCTTCACCGGATGCGGCACCCCGGCACCGGCGAGCAGCCGGGTGGCCTCGATGCCGTCGAGGACCGGCATCCGGACGTCCATCACGACGACGTCCGGACGCAGCCGGGCGGCGAGGTCGACCGCGGCCCGCCCGTCCCCGCACTCGCCCGCCACCTCCAGGCCGGGCTGGGCGTCGATGATCGTCGCGAGGCCGGTGCGGATCAGCACCTGGTCGTCGCAGACCAGGACCCGGACCGGTGCCTCGCCGCCGCCGGCGGTCACGCCGTTCGTGCTGCTCGTGCCGTTCGTGCTGCTCGTGCCTGTCATGCCGGGCTCCCCGCGGGTATCCGGGCCCGGACGACGAAGCGGCCGTCGTCCGCGGGCCCGGCGCTGAACTCGCCGCCCAGCACGGCCACGCGCTCCCGGAGACCGGCCAGGCCCCGCCCGCTCCCGCCCAGGGACGCCGGGGCCGGGCCGGACCCGTCCGTGCCGACCTCCACGGTGATCTCCTTCCCGCCGTGCTGCACCCGGACCGAAGTGCGGCTGCCATGGGCGTACTTGAGGGCGTTCGTCAGAGCCTCCTGCACCACCCGGTAGGCCACCAGGTCGGCGCTGCCGGTCGGCTCCGTCGGCATGCCCTCCTCGGTGAACTCCACCGGCTGCCCGGCCCGCCGCGTCTGCTCCACGAGCGTGAGCAGCCGGCCGACGGGCGGTGTCCTGCCCCCCGTACCACCGCCACCGGTGTCCGTGCCGTGGTCGGGATTGAGCAGGTCGAGCAGGTGGCGCAGGTCGGAGATGGCCCGCCGTCCGGTGTCAGTGACGGCGGTCAGCGTCTGGTCGAGGCGGTCCGGCGCGGCGGTCAGATACCGGGCCGCCTCCGCCTGCACGACCATCGCCGTCACATGGTGGGTCACCACGTCGTGCAGCTCACGGGCGATCCGGGTGCGCTCGGCGGTGCGGGTGTCCTCGGCGACCCGCCGCCGGCGGTCGGCCTCCGCGGCCCGGGTGGAGCGCAGCCACGCCCCGACGCCCCACGCGAGGACCAGCGCCAGATAGAACGTCACGAACCCGCTCACCGTCTCGCCCCCCGACCCCAGCCGGTACAGCGCCACCGCCAACGGCACGTAGGCGACGGAGAACAGGAGCGCGGCGGACCGCCGGTGCCGTTCCAGATGGGCGCCGGTGCTGATCAGGGCGAGCGGCAGCGCGGTGCCCGCGACCGAGTGGTAGCCGCGCAGCTGGTCGACGGCGAAGCCGAGGGACACCAGGGCGAGGGAGACGGCCGGTCGGCGCCGGCGCGCGGCCAGCGGCAGGCACTCCAGGCCGAGCACCGCGATGGTCAGCGCGTCGAAGGGCCGGGTCGGCAACTCCCCGACCTGGGTCCCCTTGCCGTGCAGGGCCGGCAGGAACGACCCGGCCAGGAGCAGCAGTCCGAGCGGAAGATCCCGGACCATGACATCGAGCCGGTGCCACCATCCGGGCGCCCGCCGAGGACTGATCACCGGGGCAGTGTAGCGACGGAGCCGGCCGGGACGTCCCGGCGCCGACGCGGCACCACATGCCCCCGCCGCTTGGCGAGCCACAGGAACGCGACCGTCACCAGCACCCCGAACACCACCGAGTACACACTCGCCTCCGGCCCGAACTGCCCGCCGGTGACCAGCTGCGAGCCCGAGGTGGTGGCGTCCAGCAGCCCCCGCTGCGCTCCGCCGCTGCCGGAGACCTCGGTGCCGAAGATGCCGGACTCGGCGAAGTTCCAGCCGAAGTGCAGGCCGATCGGCAGCCAGAGGGTGCGGGTGGCGGCGTACGCGGCGCCGAGCATGCCGCCGGCCTCGATCGCGATGGCGAGGGCGCCCCACACGGTCGCGTCCTTGTTGAGCAGATGCATCATCCCGAACAGCGCCCCGGTCGACACCAGCGCGATCCAGGTCCCGGTGCGCTCCTCGACGATCCGGAACAGCACGCCCCGGAACAGCAGTTCCTCCGTCACGGCGGCAGCGGCCATGTACCCGACGACCCCCACCGCACCCCCCACCGAGCCCACCCCGTGGACGGAGTAGTCCCCGAGGAAGGCAATGTTCCCGATGACGCACGCGAACGTCACCACGCCTATGGCCACCCCCCGCCCGAACGCCGCCCGGGCACCGGCCCGCCCCACCTCGCCGCTCGGCCGGTGCTCGGTCCGCCGTACCACCCACCCGTAGACGAGCACCGCGACCACGGCCGTCAGCAGGCCGAGGACCAGGGTGAGGAACCAGTTCTCCTGCACCGCGGCGACAACCTGCCCTCCGACGAAGGCGACCGCCGCGACCGCCAGGAGCTGCCAGACCAGCCTCATGATGACTCCCTCACAGGATCCGCAGCCCAGGCGCTGCGACTGGTCCGAACGCTACGGATCGGCCGCCCCGGGATCGTCACCACGCAGTGGACACCTGCCCGTAGCTCGCACGGGGGACAAGCGGGGACCACGGCCGGATCCTCCGACTGTCCGACTGACCGGACCCTCTGACTGAATCGGCCGTCACCGTGCCTCTCAGGGCCGGCGACGCTTCCCCGCTCACTCACCGTCACCGCCGGGGATGCGGGGGTGCACGCCTCCACCTAACGTCGCAGGTGAGGACCAGCCAGGGAGCGGACATGAGCCGAACCAAGCGCAGCAGGACCCGCGGCACGACCCGTAAGCCGGTGCCGAGGATCTCGTCCCACAGGGTGACGTCACCGACGGCGCCCACTCCGACGGCACCCGAACGCGGGTCGTCCCAGCCGGCGCCGCCCCGTGAGCACGCCTTCCCGCACGGCCCACCGCGCCGCCCCACCCGCATGCGCATATCCGGGACCAACCCGTGGTCGGTCACCGTGATGAGCTTCTTCTTCCTGACGGGCCTGGGTGTGTGCGTCCTGGGCGCCGCGCTCGCCACGTCGCTGCTGCTGGACATCGTGGCCCCGGGCGACTGGCCGACGCCGTGGGAGACGCTGGTCGTCGCCACCGGGGTAGTCGCGCTGGAGATCTTCCTGGGCACCGTTCTGGCCTGCCTGTGCGGCTTCATGTACAACTACACCGCCCGGTTCAGCGGCGGTGTCGAAGTGGCCCTGACCGGCGACCTCACCGATCCACCACCGGCCGCCCAGGCCCTCCGACTCCTGACACGGCTGCACGTGCACGCCCGACGGCACCTGGACGCCTGGCTGCCGGCCAACCCCTTTGCCGCCGGACGCCTTTCCCGCCGACGAGACCGCGCCCCATCCCCACCCGAAGCCGACGCCTCAGCCGCAGCCGACGCCGACCCCCGCCCCCGGCAGCCGTAGCCACCCGGACAACGACGAGGGCGGCCCCCCTTCCGGGATGCCGCCCTTTCGTTTTACCTGGTCAGGTCAGGCAGGTCAGGCAGGTAGAGGCCGTGACCGGAATTGAACCGGAGTAACTCGCTTTGAAGGCGGGTGGCCGAGGTCGGCTATCGAGCAGTTCGCGCGCGACTGCGGAGAAGTCGCCGGCTGCCTTCTTGGCGGGCTTCCTGAGGGGTTGTCTCGTAATGGACACGCGATGAGGAGTTTCACTTCTCCGGCGTCTTGCCATTTAAACTTTGGCCGTCACACAGCGTGAGAGATGACGTGAGAAGGACAAACGAAATGCTGCGTACGCGTATGCGTAGGCTCCCGCGCCCCCTTGTGCTCCGTGCGATGCTCATCACCACCCTCGTCGTGCAGTCGATTGCGCTCATCGTCCAGGACGCGCAGCTCGACAGTCTGCGCGTACAGCACGTCGACCTCCAGGCGCAAGGCGTCGCACCCGGCCCCTCCGGCCCGCCAGGCCCGTCGGGTCCGCCGGGCGTTACCGGCCCGGCAGGAAGGAACGGGCAGGACGGGAGGAACGGCGTGAATGGGAGGCCCGGACAGAACGGGAGACCCGGCAGGAACGGCAAGAACGGAAAGAACGGCAAGGACGGCAAGGACGTTTTTGCCACTCCGAGGCCTACCGTCACCGTCACCCTGAGCCGCAACTGAGCCCCACGTTCGCCATGGGTACGTCAAGGATGGGATTCGGTACCCCGCAGACGAGCGCGTATGCCGCGCGTTGGGGCCGCACTCACCCTCGCTCGGGCTTCGCCTTGATGACGTCGCTTTGAAGGCGGGTGGCCGAGGTCGGCTATCGAGCAGTTCGCGCGCGACTGCGGAGAAGTCGCCGGCTGCCTTCTTGGCGGGCTTCCTGAGGGGTTGTCTCGTAATGGACACGCGATGAGGAGTTTCACTTCTCCGGCGTCTTGCCATTTAAACTTTGGCCGTCACACAGCGTGAGAGATGACGTGAGAAGGACAAACGAAATGCTGCGTACGCGTATGCGTAGGCTCCCGCGCCCCCTTGTGCTCCGTGCGATGCTCATCACCACCCTCGTCGTGCAGTCGATTGCGCTCCTCGCCCAGGCCGGGGAGATCGACAGTCTGCGGGTGCAGCACGTCGACCTCCAGGTACATGGCGACGCAGTCGGTCCCTCCGGCCCGCCGGGCCCGTCGGGTCCCGCCGGCCCTGCCGGCCCTCAAGGAAGGAACGGGCAGGACGGCAGGAACGGGCAGGAGGGGAGGAACGGGCGGGAGGGCCAACAGGGCAGGGACGGCCAGGACGGCGAGGACGGCCAGGACGGCAAGGACGCTGTTGCCACTCCGAGGCCCGCCGTCACTGTCACCAAGATCCAAAACTGAACCCGTGCCCCGTGTCGCGAACGCGTCCGCGTGTCTCTTGGTCCCTGCCGTTCCACCGTTTCCCCGCGGGATCTGGTGCGCCAGTGGTGCGAGTCGCCCTTCCTCCGTCAACTTCCGCAGGACGGCCCTCTGGTCGAGCAGTCTCCAGTGCCGTCGTGCGGTGATCGACAAGCTCACGGCGTTCACGGCCGCTCCCGGGCGGGCGCGCGACGAGGGGGGAAGCTTTCTCAACTCCCTGCTATTTACACCCTTCCATCACTCAGCGTGAGGGACAATGTGGGAAACGTAAAAGAGAAACTGCTCAAGCGGCGCCCCCTCGTGCTTGGTGCCGCCCTGATCGTCGCGCTTGTCGCGCAGTGGGGCGCGCTCGTCGCCCATCAAATGCAGATCGACGACATGTGGACAGGGAACGTCGAACTCCAGACGCACGGCCTGGAGATGGGCCCTTCCGGTCCGCCAGGCCGCACCGGTCCCCCCGGTCCGCCCGGCGCCACCGGCCCGCAGGGCAGAAGAGGAGCGGACGGGCGGCCCGGGAGGGACGGGGAGGACGGGGAAGACGGGGACGATGGGAGGAGAGGACACCACGGAAGAAACGGGAGAAGCGGCGTAGTGGTAACTCTGCACAACTAGTGCCCCGACAGGCGACGTTCGCCCCGTCGCGACGTCTGGCAGTTGGGTGTGACTCCCGTCGGGCGCTCGACCAGTACAGGAATGAACTCGCGCACCGGCCGATCCGTGGATGACGCGTAAGCCTCGGCGACGGCTGCTTTGACCTCGGCCTGACTGCGCGTCGCGCCGAACGCGTCGTTCAGGCGTTTGCCCAGGAGGGTGCTTCTCGGCCACTGCAGCCCCTGGACTGCTGAGACGGGCGGTCAAAAGGATGACACCCCCGGAGGGGTGCCGCCCTTTCGTTTTGCCTGGTCAGGAAGTCAGAGGCCGTGGCGGGAATCGAACCCACGTAACTCGCTTTGCAGGCGAGTCCCTAAACCACTCGGGCACACGGCCGTGTCGGTGATCTGAAGGTACGGGGGTGCGGGGGAGGGGCTCAAGGGGGCGGGCGGGGCTGCAACGGGACTGCCATACGGCGTTCATGAACCGGGGGACCGGGGGTTGTGAGCAGGTCGCGATCGACGGTGCTTGAACGCGTTCTGGCGTGCATGAGTGAGTCTTCCGGGCAACTGGCGGGCGCGCTCTGGGTGGGGAACGGGAGTTCTTGCATCGAATGTGTGACCTTTGCCGGTGGTGGTCGTTGGACGTGATGACGGATTTCTGTGACACCGGACCGGGGGTGAAGGGGTGGGGGGACTGCGGGAGGTGGCGGCGCCGTTCGTGGTGCCCGGCCCTGCGGGGGTTGCGGTCCGTGCCCGGCTCAAGGGCCTGATGGGCGAGGACGAGAAGGTGCTGGGCCTGGTCGGTGACCACCTCGCATCGCTCGCCTCCCGTGATCTGAGGACCAGGTGCGCGGCCGGGCTGGAGCACGACAGCGAGCAGTGGGCGCAGCGCAAGCGTGTCCTGACCGGGGAGTCCTCCTCGCGCTGGGCCGGGTCGGTCACGAAGGCCACCCACGACCAGTGGGCGCTCGCCCGGCGCGGCCAGCTCGCGCATGTCCAGAGCCTTCAGGCAGGGGTACGCACGATCAGCCACCGGCTGTCCCTGCCCCTGGGCGAGAAGGGAGGCAGGGGTGTTCCGGGTGGCTACCGCTCGCGCAAGGAGTGGTTCGCCAAGTCCCGCCGTCTGCACGTCCTGGAAGACCGGCTCCAGGCGGTGCGGGCCGACTGGCAGGCAGGTGTCGTGCACGTGGTGCGGGGCGGCAAACGGCTGCTGACCACGCGCCACCACCTTGGCGCCGCCGGGCTTGGCGAGGAGCAGTGGCGCACGCGGTGGCAGGCCGAACGACGGTTCCTCCAGGCTGACGGCGAGTCCGGCAAACGCTACGGCAACGAGACCATCCGCGTCAGCCCCGACGGCGAGGTCTCCCTCAAACTCCCCGCGCCGCTGGCGCATCTGGCCAACGCCCCGCACGGCCGGTACGTTCTCACCGCCAAGGTGTCGTTCGCGTACCGGGGTGAGCAGTGGGCCGACCGGATCACCGCGAACCGGGCCGTGGCCTACCGCATCCATGAGGACACAGGCCGGAGCCGCTGGTACCTGACCGCCTCCTGGACCATCCCACCCGTCCAGACGATCCCGCTGAAGGCGGCCCGCGCGAACGGTCTGGTCGGAGTCGACACCAACGCCGACCACCTCGCCGCCTGGCGCCTCGACGCACACGGCAACCCGGTCGGCGAACCGCTCCGCTTCGGCTACGACCTCACCGGCACCACTCAGCACCGCGACGCGCAGGCGAGGCACGCGCTGATCCGGCTTCTGCACTGGGCCAGGCGCCACGGCCTCGCGGTTGCCGTCGAGGACCTCGACTTCACCGCCGAGACCACCCGGGAGAGACACGGCCGCAAGAAGCGGTTCCGCAGGCTCATCTCCGGCATGCCCGTGGCCAGGCTGCGGGCCCGGCTGGTCAGCATGGCGGCCGAACTCGGCATCCCGGTCATCGCCGTCGACCCGGCCTACACCTCCCGGTGGGGTGCCCAGCACTGGCAGAAGCCCCTCACCAGCACGAACAGGAAGACCACCCGCCACGACGCTGCTGCCGTGGCGATCGGAAGGCGCGCCCTGGGGCACCCGATCCGGCGTCGGACGGCACCGCCCCGTGCACACCAGAGCGATGTGCACGGGCATCGGACCGTCCAGGCCGGCCGGCGTACTCCCGGGCGTGAGGGACCCCGCCCCCGTATCCCCGGACCACGGACACGATCCGTGCCGCCGGACGCGGCGAGTACGCGGGCAACCAGGACATCCAAAACCGTTCGGGGTGTCCGCAGCGACCAGGTCTGGGTCCAAGACTCACTCCTGCTCACTGATTAGGAACGGTGTACGACCAAGGTCGGAGGCGGGGTGGGGCTTGCGACAGGGGTCAGAGTGGGGATTGGGCCTTACCGTGGTCGGTATGACCGCCCTTGAGCCGAGCGACGCCGTCGTCGCAGACGAGACCGCCGACAGTGTCGATGACGAGCAGGGCGTGCTGGGGCGGTCGTACCGGGCGCTGAGTGTCGGGATCGTGTCCGTCGTGCTGCTGATCGCCTTCGAGGCGACGGCCGTCGGGACGGCGATGCCCGTCGCGGCGCGGGAGCTGGACGGGGTGTCGCTGTACGCGTTCGCCTTCTCCGGGTACTTCACGACCAGCCTGTTCGGGATGGTGCTGGCCGGGCAGTGGTCGGACCGGAGGGGACCGCTCGGGGCGCTGACGACGGGGATCGGGGCCTTCGCCGCCGGGCTGGTGGTGGCCGGGACCGCGCAGAGCATGTGGGTGTTCATCGCGGGGCGGGCCGTGCAGGGGTTCGGCGGCGGGCTGGTCATCGTCGCGTTGTACGTCGTCGTGGGGCGGGTCTACCCGGAGCGGTTGCGGCCCGCGATCATGGCCGCGTTCGCCGCGGGGTGGGTGGTGCCGTCCGTCGTCGGGCCGCTGGCCGCCGGTGCGGTGACCGAGCAGCTCGGGTGGCGGTGGGTGTTCCTCGGGATTCCGGTGCTCGTGGTTTTTCCGGTGGCGCTCGCGCTGCCGCAGATACGGCGTCGGGCCGGAGGGCCCGTGGCGGACGGGGGGCCCGGAGCCGGAGCCTTCGACCGGCGGCGGATCCGGCTCGCCTTCGGTATCTCGCTCGGTGCTGGGCTGCTGCAGTACGCGGCCCAGGATCTGCGGTGGCTGTCGGTGATACCCGGGCTGGTGGGTGGTGCACTGCTGGTGCCCGCCGTGCTCGGGCTGCTGCCCCGCGGTACGTACCGGGCGGCGCGAGGCCTGCCCTCCGTCGTCCTGTTGCGCGGGGTCGCGGCCGGCGCCTTCATCTCCGCCGAGTCCTTCGTGCCGCTGATGCTGGTGACCCAACGGGGGCTGTCCCCCACCCTCGCCGGATTCTCGCTGGCCGCGGGCGGGGTGACCTGGGCGGTGGGCTCCTGGGTGCAGGCGCGGCCGCGCATGGAGCCGTACCGGGAGCGGCTGATGACCCTGGGGATGGTGCTGGTGGCGGCGGCGATCGCCACGGCGCCGACGGTGCTCGTGCCCGGCGTGCCGGTGTGGACCGTCGCCGTCGCCTGGGGCTTCGGCTGCTTCGGGATGGGCCTGGTGATCGCCTCGGCCAGCGTGCTGATGCTGCGGCTCTCCGCCCCGCAGGAGGCCGGCGCCAACTCCGCCGCCCTGCAGATCTCCGACGCCCTCTCGAACGTCGTCCTGCTCGCCGCGACCGGCGCGGCCTTCGCGTCCCTCGGCGGCGGCAGCATGACGGGGGCGGCCGGCTCCGGTTCGCATCCTGCGGCCTTCGCCGTGGTCTTCCTGCCGATGGCGGGGGTGGCCCTCGTCGGCGCCTGGGTGGCGACGCGGTTGCGGGAGCGGGCGTCGTGACTCGATCGTCGGCCGTGCACCGGCCGCGGGCCCGGATGTTCGGTACGGCGGCCCACCCGGACCGGTACGACCTGGTACGACCTGGTCGTCGATGTGGCCTCCGGCGCGGAGAGCGGCGTCGGCGGCATCGCGCGGCGGCTTCGTGATCTGTGACGTGAGTCCCACCCGGGGGTGACCCGGCCTTGTCCGCGCGTTGACCGCCGTGGGGCGCCGGTAGGGTGGCCCGGTTGTCATACGTAGCCGCCCAACCCCCTTACCCCCCTTACTACGGAGACCGTGACTACCGCCCGCCCGTCGCCCGCCACCACCCTCAACGGAGGGCCCTCCGGGCCCACACCTATGTCTGCCTCTGCTTCCTCGTCCTCCCATCACCTTTCGCCGGCCTTCCCGGGCCGGGCGCCCTGGGGTACCGCCAGCAGGCTGCGTGCCTGGCAGCAGGGGGCCATGGAGAAGTACGTCCAGGAGCAGCCGCGCGACTTCCTGGCCGTGGCCACGCCCGGCGCCGGGAAGACGACGTTCGCGCTGACGCTCGCCTCCTGGCTGCTGCACCACCATGTCGTGCAGCAGGTCACCGTCGTCGCCCCCACCGAGCATCTGAAGAAGCAGTGGGCGGAGGCCGCGGCGCGGATAGGGATCAAGCTCGATCCCGAGTACAGCGCCGGACCGCTCAGCCGGGAGTACGACGGGGTCGCCGTGACGTACGCCGGTGTCGGTGTCCGGCCGATGCTGCACCGCAACCGGTCCGAGCAGCGCAAGACCCTCGTCATCCTCGACGAGATCCACCACGCCGGTGACTCCAAGTCCTGGGGCGAGGCCTGCCTGGAGGCGTTCGAGCCGGCGACCCGGCGCCTCGCCCTGACCGGTACGCCGTTCCGGTCCGACACCAATCCCATTCCTTTTGTGACCTATGAGGAGGGGCAGGACGGGATCCGGCGGTCCGCCGCCGACTACACCTACGGGTACGGCAACGCGCTCGCCGACCACGTCGTGCGCCCCGTCATCTTCCTCTCCTACAGCGGCAACATGCGCTGGCGGACGAAGGCCGGTGACGAGATCGCCGCCCGGCTCGGCGAGCCGATGACCAAGGACGCCGTCAGCCAGGCCTGGCGTACCGCGCTCGATCCGCGCGGCGAGTGGATGCCGGCGGTGCTGCGCGCGGCCGACCAGCGGCTGACGGAGGTACGGAAGGGGATTCCGGACGCGGGGGCCCTGGTCATCGCCTCCGACCAGGAGTCCGCCCGCGCCTACGCCAAGCTGATCCGTGAGATCACGGGGACCAAGGCGACCCTGGTCCTGTCCGACGACACCGGCGCGTCCAAGCGGATCGACGACTTCAGCGCGAGTGACGACCGGTGGATGGTCGCGGTGCGGATGGTGTCCGAGGGCGTCGACGTGCCCCGGCTCGCGGTCGGGGTCTATGCGACGACCATCTCCACCCCGCTCTTCTTCGCCCAGGCCGTCGGCCGTTTCGTGCGGTCCCGGCGGCGCGGCGAGACCGCCTCCGTGTTCCTGCCGACCGTCCCGGATCTGCTGACCTTCGCCAACGAGATGGAGGTCGAGCGCGACCACGCCCTCGACAAGCCGAAGAAGGACGGCGAGGAGGACCCCTACGCCGAGTCCGAGAAGGAGATGGAGGAGGCGAACAAGGAGCAGGACGAGGACACCGGCGAGCAGGAGCAGTTCGCCTTCGAGGCGCTGGAGTCCGAGGCCGTCTTCGACCGGGTGCTCTACGACGGCGCCGAGTTCGGCATGCAGGCCCACCCGGGGAGCGAGGAGGAGCAGGACTACCTCGGCATCCCGGGGCTCCTCGAACCCGACCAGGTGCAGCTGCTGCTGCAGAAGCGGCAGGCCCGGCAGATCGCGCACAGCCGCAAGAAGCCGGACACCGAGGCCGACCTGCTGGAGCTGCCGGCCGAGCGGCGGCCCGTCGTCTCCCACAAGGAGATGATGGAGCTGCGGAAGCAGCTGAACACGATGGTCAGCGCGTATGTGCATCAGAGCGGGAAGCCGCACGGGGTGATTCATACGGAGCTGCGGAGGGTGTGCGGGGGGCCGCCGAGTGCCGAGGCCACGGCGGGGCAGTTGCGGCAGCGTATTGCCAAGGTGCAGGAGTGGGCTACGCGGATGAGGTAGTCGGCCGGGTGCGGGCCGGTGGGGGTTGTTCGCGCCCGCGCGGCGGAGCCGCAAATCGACACAGCCCCGCGCCCCTTACGGGGCGCTGTTGCGAGGGCGCTGTGTACATACCGGGTCAATTCTCAGTAGTCCATACCGGTACGTGACCGGATTCTGGACGGAGGCTTCCGCTCAGCGAACCCGCTTCGCTACTGTCCGCCTACGCACACGCCCCGTGGCAGCGCCGCCGCGGAGCGCAGCCGTGAAGCGACTGGGCCCGGAGCCGCCGGGCCGTCCTGCCGATCGGCGGCCTCTGAAGCGCGTCGCTGACGGGACTCGGCGACGCATCCGCCGCGTCGGAGGTTGCCGACCTCACCACTTAAGGAGTGGGCGTCGTGACCGCGGAGACCTCTCAGACGCTCGACCGGGGACTGCGCGTCCTCAAACTGCTGGCCGACACGGACCACGGGCTGACCGTCACCGAGCTTTCCAACAAACTGGGCGTGAACCGGACCGTGGTGTACCGGTTGCTCGCCACGCTTGAGCAGCATGCGCTGGTACGGCGTGACCTGGGCGGGCGAGCCCGGGTCGGGCTGGGCGTGCTGCGCCTCGGCCGGCAGGTGCATCCCCTCGTACGGGAAGCGGCTTTGCCGGCGCTGCGTTCGCTCGCCGAGGACATAGGGGCGACGGCGCATCTGACCCTGGTCGACGGGACCGAGGCGCTCGCCGTCGCGGTCGTCGAGCCGACCTGGACCGACTATCACGTGGCCTACCGGGCCGGGTTCCGGCATCCGCTGGACCGCGGGGCCGCCGGCAAGGCGATCCTGGCCGCACGGCACAAGCCGCGCGACGATCCCGGCTACACGCTGACCCACGGCGAACTGGAGGCCGGGGCGAGCGGGGCCGCGGCACCGCTGCTCGGGGTCACCGGCGTCGAGGGCAGCGTCGGGGTCGTGATGCTGGCCGACGCCGTGCCGGAGAGGGTGGGGGCGCGAGTGATGGACGCGGCGCGGGAGGTCGCGGAGGCGCTGCGGTAGGGCGCGGGCCGGTTGGGGGGCTGGGGCCGGGGGGTGGGGACGCTCACCGGCGCTGGCCGGGTGCCTCCCCCAGCCTTCGGCCGGGGGACCCCCAGCGCCCACCCGTGCCGCCCTGCGGCACGACTGCCCGCAGCTACGACGTGCCCCGTAAGGGGCGCGGGGAACTGCGCGACCAGCCCCCATCCACCCGCACCCGCAACACCACCGCGCCACCCCCTTTGTTTCACCCGCCCATCCACATTGGCCGATCCGCCAATCCCACCCCCCGACCTCTGACCGATCCTCCCAGCCGCCCATGCCCGTTCCCTCCGCATCATCAGGGCCAGACAAGAGCCCACGGCGGAGGGAACGGCACAGTGGAGACAGTGGAGACACGGCCCCGGCGGCAAGTCGGCACCGCAGGCCGGCTCACCCGGCGGCAGTCCGTCGGCGCCCTGGTCGGCGAGGCGGACGCGAGTCCGTTGAAGCGGACCATGGGCGTCACCCAGCTCACCCTGCTGAGCGTCGGCGCGACCCTCGGCACCGGCATCTTCGTCGTGCTCGGGCAGGCCGTGCCCGAGGCCGGCCCGGCGATCGTCGTCTCCTTCGTGCTGGCCGGCGTCACCGCCCTGTTCTCGGCCCTGTCGTACGCCGAGCTGGCCGGCATGATCCCCGGTTCGGGGTCGTCGTACAGCTACGCCTACGCCACCCTCGGCGAACTCGTCGCCTGGGTGTGCGGGTGGTGTCTGATCCTGGAGTACGGCGTGTCGGTGGCCGCCGTCGCCGTCGGCTGGGGGCAGTACGTCAACGAACTGCTCGACCTCGTCTTCGGCGTCACCCTGCCGGAGTCGCTCAGCGCCCCGCCCGGCGCCGGCGGCACGCTCAACGTCCCGGCCGCGCTCATCGTCGTCCTCGCGATGGTCGTCCTGCTGCGCGGGGCCAAGGAGAGCGCCGTCGCCAACGTCGTCATGGTCGGCGTGAAGATCGCGGCCCTCGTGATGTTCTGCGCGGTCGCCTTCACCGCCTTCCACGCCGGCAACTTCCAGCCACTCTTTCCGCTCGGTGCGGCCGGGATGAGCGCGGGGGCCGCCTCGCTCTTCTTCTCCTACATCGGCTTCGACGCCGCGAGCACCGCGGGGGAGGAGGCCCGCAACCCGCAGCGCGACCTGCCGCGGGCGATCATCCTCTCCCTCGTCCTCGTCACGGCCCTGTACGTCCTGGTGGCCGTCGCCGCGCTCGGCGCGATGCCGTGGAAGCAGTTCGCGGGGACCGAGGCGACGCTCAGCCAGGTGCTCGTACGGGCGGTCGGCGGCGGCGACCTGTGGCCGATCCTGCTCTCCGTCGGCGCCGTGGTCGCCACCACCAGCGTCGTCCTCACCGTGCAGTACGGGCAGATCCGGATCCTGTACGCGATGTCCCGCGACGGGCTCGTGCCGCCGCTGTTCGCCAAGGTCCACCCGCGCACCGGGGTGCCCCGCGCCAACACCGTGATCGTCTCCTCCTTCATCGCCGTCCTCGCCGCCCTGGTGCCGCTCGGCAGCCTCGCCGACGCCACCAGCATCGGCACCCTCTTCGCGTTCATGCTGGTCAACCTGGCCGTGGTGATCCTGCGACGGCGCAATCCGGAGGCGCCCCGCTCCTTCCGGGTGCCGTTCTCCCCGGTCGTACCCGTCCTCGGCATCGGCTTCTGCGGCTACCTGCTGTTCAGCCTCGGCGCCGACACCTGGATCGCCTTCGGGGTGTGGATGGCCGTCGGCCTCGTCATCTACGGCTGCTACGGCATCCGCCACTCCCGGCTCGCCGCGCAGACCACGACCCCGCAGGACAGCCCCGCATGACCGCCCTCGACCTCACCGCCGACGTCGTCGACCTCACCCGGGCCCTCGTCGACCTTCCCTCCGAGAGCGGGGCGGAGGCCCGGATCGCGGACGCGGTGGAGCACGCCCTGCGCGGCCTCGGGCACCTCAAGGTCGACCGCGTCGGCAACACCGTGGTCGCCCGCACCGCCCTCGGCCGGGACCGGCGGGTCCTGATCGCCGGCCACCTGGACACCGTCCCGGCCGCCGGGAACCTGCCCGCCCGGCTCGCCGACGGACGCGTGCACGGGCTCGGCGCCTGTGACATGAAGGGCGGGGTGGCCGTCGCCCTGCGGCTGGCCGCCACCGTTCCGGAACCGGCCGTCGACCTCACCTTCGTCCTCTACGAGTGCGAGGAGGTGGCGGGGGAGCGCAACGGGCTCGGTCTCCTCGGGCCCGGACTCCTCGCCGCCGACCTGGCCATCCTCATGGAGCCCTCCGACGCCGGGGTCGAGGCCGGCTGCCAGGGGTACCTGAGCGCCGACGTCGTCGTACCCGGCCGGCGGGCGCACACCGCCCGCGCCTGGCAGGGCGTCAACGCCGCCCACCGGGCCGCCCGGGTGCTCCAGCGGCTCGACGACCACACCGCCGAGCGGATCGTGATCGACGGACTGGAGTACCGGGAGGGGCTCAGCGCGGTCGCCGTACGGGCCGGGGTCGCCGGGAACGTCGTACCGGACGAGTGCGTCGTCAGCGTCAACTACCGCTTTGCGCCCAGCCGTTCGACGGCGGACGCAGAGGCGTACGTACGACGGCTGTTCCCGGAGTACGAGGTCCGGGTCACCGAGGTGGTGGCCGGTGCGCCGCCCCGGCTCGACCGGGTCGCCGGGCTCGTCGAGGCGCTCGGGGCCGTGCCCAGGCCGAAGTTGGGCTGGACCGACGTGGCCCGGTTCGCGGCCCTCGACGTGCCCGCCCTCAACTACGGCCCCGGGGACCCCTCCCTCGCGCACACGGCGGGGGAGTACGTGCCGGTCGGGCAGTTGCGCGCCTGCGAGCGGAACCTCAGGGCGTGGCTGCTGCGCTGAGCCCGGCCAGCACCCGCAACTGCAGCCACAGCACCAGCCGTTCGTCGGGATCGTCCAGGTCGATCCCGACGTGCTGCCGGACCTGGCGCAGCCGGTAGCGGCAGGTGTTGGGGTGGACGGCCAGCAGCTCGGCCGCGCCCGCCATGTCGCAGCCCGCGTCGAACCAGCAGACCAGGGTGCGGGCGTACTCGGTGCCGTGCCCGGCGTCGTACGCCAGCACCCGCTGCCACGCCCCCGCAGTCAACTCCCGCCGCTCGCCGAGCACTTCGGCCAGCCGGAGCAGGGTGACCCGGGGGCGCACCTCGTCCACCGTGGCCACCGGCGACCGCGCGTCCAGCACCCGCAGCACCAGGTCCGCGTCCGCCCGGGAGGCGGCCACCCCGGCCACGTCCGGGACCAGCTCGCCCAGCCCCGCCCGGACCGGTACCCGCAGCGCCTGCCCGGCCCGCCGCACGATGTCCTCGGCCAGCGGCCGATGCCGTGCCCCCGGGCCGGGCAGCAGCGCGTACACGACCCCGTCGGCCAGCACACACGCCTGCCGCCCGTAGCGCGCCTCGCACTGCAGCCGCACGACGTCCAGCAGGCGCAGCGCGGTGCGCTCGGCGTCCGGCACGTTCGTGGCGGTGTCGAGCGCGAACGCGGCCACCCGTACCTCGCCCTCCACCCCCAGACGGGCCGCGGCGGCCGGGGCGTCCGCCGTGCCGTCGAGGAGCCGGCGCAGCAGGTCGCCGCTCTGGTGGCGGGCCAGTTCCTGCGCCGCGCGGGCGCGCAGCAGGAGCAGGGCGGCGGTGGCGGCGCCCTGCGCGAGGGTCTCCTCGGCGTCCGGCGCGAGCGCACCGCCGTCGACCACCCAGACCGAGCCGAGGGTCTCGCCGCCGGCCCGCACCGCCATCGCCAGCCGGGGCAGGTCGGCGTCCCGCAACGCCGGGAGCCTGACCGGCCGTTCGGCCGCGAACAGGGTCCGGTACTGCTCGGTGTTCTCGGCGCTGGGCGGCACCTGGAGGCCCAGGATGCCCTGCCGGCGGTCCTCGTCGACCGGCTGGCCGGCGACGGTGGAGTAGGCGAGGATCCGCTGCCGGGGGTCCTCGATGGCGGTGGCCCCGCCGACGCCCGCGGCGATCGCGTCCGCCAGCGCGAACAGGTCGCCGAGGCCGCTCCCGGGGGCCGCCGGGCGGGCGCCGATCGCCGAGGCCAGCAGCAGGTGCACGTGGTGCCAGGCGGCGTCCTCGTCGACCGACAGCAGCGCGATCCCGTGCGTCTCCGCCTCCCCGACCGGCCCGTCCGCGCCCCGCACCACCACCCCGGTCAGCCCCGCCCCGGCCGCCGCCCGCACCAGCGGCCCGGCCGCCGCCGCGCGCACCCCGACCGCCAGCAGCAGCGCCCCCGGCCGCCGGGGCAGCGGGGCGTGGGCGTCGTACAGCAGCGCCTCGGTCACCGGCACGGTCAGCCCGGCGGGGGCCGTGTGCAGCCGGACGGAGGGACCGCCGACGACGTCGAGCAGGTCGCCGAGGGTGCAGACGTCCATGGGAGTCCTCAGGGAAGCAAAGGAAGCAGGGGAGGCAGGGGAGGCAGGGGAAGTAGGCGCTTGGCCGATCTCCTCATCAAGATATGCATTCCTTGTCCGTCCGCACAACGCACCGGAAGAGGTCGGCTCCGAGACTCGGATCATGACCCTGACCGTGACCGGAGTCAGCATCCGAACCGTCCACGACGTCGCCGGGCTCGCGGCCGTCACCGGCTACTTCAGCGACGTCTGGCAGACGCCCCGCACCGCCCCGCCCTACCCGGCCGAGGTCCTGCACAGCCTGGTCCACGCGGGCGGCGCCGTGCACGCCGCCTACGACGGCACGCGGCTGGCCGGGGCGGCCGTCGCCGTGTTCGGCCCGGACCGCGACACCTACTCCCTCGTCGCCGCCGCCGACCAGGGCCTCGGGCACGCCGTGAAGCGGGCCCAGCGCGACTGGGCGCTGGGCCTCGGCGCCCGCACCATGCGCTGGACCTTCGACCCGCTGGTCGGCCGCAACGCGCGCTTCAACCTGGTCAAGCTGGGCGCCACCGGCACCGAGTACCTCGTCGACTTCTACGGCCCGATGGCCGACGGCGTGAACGACGGCGACGAGAGCGACCGGCTGACGGTGACCTGGGACCTGACGGCGGACCCCACCGTGCCGCCCGCCACCGGGTACGACCGCCACGACGCCCCGGCCAGCCACCGCGGCCCCGACGGCGAGGTCCTCGCCCGCCGCGACGTCGGCGACCGGGCCGTGTGGTGCCGGGTGCCGGAGGACGTCGTACGGCTGCGGGCCGCCGACCCGGCGCTCGCCCTGCGCTGGCGGTACGCCGTCCGCGAGGTGTTCACGGCGGCCTTCGCCGAGGGCTTCCGGGCCGTGGGGATGTCCCGCGACGGCTGGTACACGCTCGCCCGCACGACGGGGGCGACGGCGTGAAGCTGGAGCGCGTCGAACTCGTACAGGTGGCGATCCCGCTGGTCACGCCCTTCCGTACGTCCTTCGGGACCATGACGACGAAGGACACCTTCCTGCTCCATGTCGTCACCGACACCGCCGAGGGCTGGTCGGAGTTCGCCGCCGATCCCGAGCCGCTGTACTGCTCGGAGTTCGTGGCCGGCGCGGAGATCGTGCTGCGCGACTTCCTGGTGCCGCGCGTGGCGGCGGTACGGAACCTCACCGCCGCCGCGGTCGGCCCGGCGACGGCGAAGGTCAAGGGGCACGAGCTGGCGAAGGCCACGCTGGAGACGGCGGTGCTGGACGCGGAGCTGCGGACCTACGGGATGCCGCTGTCCGTGTTCCTGGGTTCGGTGCGGGACCGGGTGCCGGCGGGTGTCTCGGTCGGCATCAAGGACTCGGTCGGCGAGCTGCTGGACGACGTCGAGCGCTACCTGGCCGAGGGGTACGTCCGGATCAAGCTGAAGATCGAGCCCGGCTGGGACGTCGAACCGGTGCGGGCGGTGCGCGAGCGGCTCGGGGACGCGCTGCCGCTCCAGGTCGACGCGAACACGGCGTACGGCCTCGCCGACGCGGAGCACCTGCGGCGGCTCGACGAGTTCGGGCTGCTGCTGATCGAGGAGCCGCTGGAGGAGGACAACCTGCACGGCCATGCCCAGCTGCAGCGCCGGATCGCGACGCCGGTCTGCCTCGACGAGTCCCTGCACGGCGCGCGGGACACGGCGGCCGCGATCGCCATGGACGCCTGCCGGGTGGTGAACGTCAAGCCCGCGCGGGTCGGCGGCTATCTGGAGGCCCGCCGCATCCACGACGTGGCCCGCGCCCACGGGGTGCCGGTGTGGTGCGGCGGCATGCTGGAGACCGGGATCGGGCGGGCACCCAACCTGGCGCTCGCGGCGCTGCCGGGGTTCACGCTGCCGGGCGACACCTCGGCGTCGGGCCGGTACTTCGCGGAGGACATCACCGAACCGTTCGTGCTGGAGGACGGGCATCTTCCGGTGCCCACGGGCCCCGGCATCGGGATCGAGCCGCTGCCGGACGCGCTGCGCCGGTTCACCCGCGGGCGCCGCGAGCTGCTGCTCGGGCGCTGACCGGGCGGCGGTCGCGTGACGGCCGGGCTGCCGGTGGTCGCGCGACGGCCGGGCGGCCGGTGGTCGGGCGGTGGCCTGAACAGGTCGCCGCGTTAGATTGACTCCGTGCTCTCACGTCTCACGCGTCTCCAGGCCATCGCCGTCTGTGCGGTTCCCGTCGTGGCCCTGATCGGTACGGCCGTCGTTGCGCCGCTGCCGTTCTCGGTGGCCCAGCCCGGGATGACGGCGAACGTCCTCGGTGACAACAAGGGCACCGCGGTGATCACCGTCTCCGGGGCGCCCGTCCGCACCACCAGCGGGCAGCTGCGGATGACGACGATCGAGGCGACCGGGCCGGACGCGCGGGTCTCGCTCGGTGACGTGATCGGCAGCTGGTTCCGGGCGGACCGGGCGGTCATGCCGCGCGACTCGGTCTACCCGAGCGGCAACAACGTCAAGGAGATCGAGCAGCACAACACCCAGCAGATGGAGCAGTCGCAGGACGCGGCGGCCCAGGCCGCGCTGAAGTACCTCGACCTGAGCGCCAGCAAGGTCAAGGTGACCCTGAAGCTGGCGGACGTGGGCGGGCCGAGCGCGGGGCTGCTGTTCTCGCTCGGCATCATCGACAAGCTGGACGGGAACGGCAGCGGGGGAGACCTCACCGGGGGGAAGAACATCGCCGGTACGGGGACCATCGCCGCGGACGGCACGGTGGGCGCCGTGGGCGGGGTCGGTCTGAAGACGCAGGCCGCGCGCAGGGACGGGGCGACCGTCTTCCTCGTGCCGAAGGACGAGTGCTCCGATGCCAAGGGGGAGCTGCCGAAGGGGTTGCGGCTGGTGCCGGTGACGACGCTGAAGGGGGCCGTTTCCGACCTGGTCGCGTTGCAGAAGGGGGAGAAGGTCCCCAGCTGTTGAGTTTCGGGTGCGGGTGGGTGGGGGTTGCTCGCGCAGTTCCCCGCGCCCCTAAAGGGGCGCCGGGGCCGGCGATGCCAGGCGCAGGCCTACCTCCACCAGGGTCCAGCCGATGCGCTCGCGGAGTTCCCGCTCGGGCCTGGTCTTCTTCGCCAGCCGGTAGTTCGACGCCTGGTTGTGCAGTTCCGTCATGTGGTGCTGGGCGAGCTGGGCCTGCGTGTACATGGTGTGCCTCTCAGTCCGTCTCGATGGGGAAGAGGTGCGTGTGGACGCGCACTTGCTGTGACTCCGGGGTGTCCTTGTCGGGGACCCGGTCCCGGTAGTCGTCGACCAGGGCGTGCATCTTCTCGATCAGTTCGAGGGCGAGGTCGGGGGTGAGCCGCAGACCCATGTCGCTCATGTCCGAGGAGCGGGTCCAGGCCGGGGACCACCGGTCACGGGTGCCGAGCCAGGCGGCCAGCTCGCGGCTGTGACGCGCGGCGGCCTCCTGCAGGAACACCTCCGTCAGTCCCCGTATCTCGGGACTCGCGTCCTCGAAGTCCGCGCTGTCGTAGGTGATGCCCTGGTCCGCGGCCTGCCACCAGCGCTCGCGGCCCTTGCCGCGCTCCGGGGCGTCCTCGACGAAGCCGTGTTCGGCGAGCTGGCGCAGGTGGTAGCTGGTCGCGCCGCTGGACTCGCCCAGCCGCTCGGCCAGTTGGGACGCGGTGGCGGGACCGTACTGCCGCAGGGCGTCCAGCAGCTGCATCCGCAGGGGGTGCGCGAGCCCGCGCAGGGATCGGGCGTCCAGCCGGCGCGGTGTCCGCTTCTCGTGCTCCGTCATGTGTACAAAGATAGCTATGCAAAGACTCCTTTGCAACACCTCTTTTGCATCGACTTCTTTGGAACTCTCTCCCTGCCGGTCAGGTCTCTTCGCTGTCCGCCGCGGCCTGTTCCACCAGCGGGATGATCCGCAGCGGAACGGGGTTCTCCATGACGATCGCCGTGGAGGCCCGGACGATGCCCTCGAATCCGACCACCCGGTCGATCACCCGCTGGAGGTCGGCGTTGGAGCGGGCCACCAGACGGCACTGCATGTCGCCGGTGCCGGTGGTGGTGTGCAGTTCCAGCACCTCCGGCACGGTCGCCAGGTGCGCCCGCACGTCCGGACCCTGGCCCTGCCGGATCTGCAGGGTGGCGAACGCGGTGACCGGGTAGCCGAGGGCCGCCGGATCGACCTGGGGGCCGAATCCCTGGATCACCCCGCTCGACTGGAGCCGGTCCAGTCGCGCCTGCACGGTCCCCCGGGCCACCCCCAGCCGACGGGACATCTCCAGGACCCCGATGCGCGGCTCCCGGGCCAGCAGCACCAGGATCCGCCCGTCCAGACGATCGATCGTCATGCCCGCCTCCATGGGTGGTCACCCTGTACAGAAAGTCGGCCGTTACGGCCGTACTGCTGAACATATTGCCCAGTAGAAACGCCATCTATTGCGCACCTTGCGGGCCCGGTTCACCCTTCGGACATGACGCAGACCACACACCACACTCCCGCTGCGACCGCCCGGCAGGACGACCCCTTCCCGGTCAGGGGGATGGACGCGGTCGTCTTCGCCGTGGGCAACGCCAAGCAGGCGGCGCACTACTACTCCACCGCCTTCGGCATGCGGCTGGTCGCGTACTCCGGACCGGAGAACGGCAGCCGCGAGACCGCGAGCTACGTCCTGGAGAACGGTTCGGCCCGGTTCGTCCTCACCTCCGTCATCCGCCCGGAGACCGAGTGGGGCCACTTCCTCTCCCGCCATGTGGCCGAGCACGGGGACGGGGTCGTCGACCTCGCCATCGAGGTCCCGGACGCCCGCGCCGCGTACGCCTACGCCGTCGAGCACGGCGCGCGGTCGGTGGCCGAGCCGTACGAGCTGAAGGACGAGTACGGCACGGTGGTGCTGGCGGCGATCGCCACGTACGGCGAGACCCGGCACACCCTCGTGGAGCGGACCGGCTACGACGGCCCGTACCTCCCGGGGTTCGTCGCCGCGTCCCCGATCGTCGAACCGCCCGCCCGGCGCACCTTCCAGGCCGTCGACCACTGCGTCGGCAACGTCGAACTCGGGCGGATGAACGACTGGGTCGGCTTCTACAACAAGGTCATGGGCTTCACGAACATGAAGGAGTTCGTGGGCGACGACATCGCCACCGAGTACAGCGCGCTGATGTCGAAGGTGGTCGCCGACGGCACCCTCAAGGTCAAGTTCCCGATCAACGAGCCCGCGATCGCCAAGAAGAAGTCCCAGATCGACGAGTACCTGGAGTTCTACGGCGGGGCGGGCGTCCAGCACATCGCGCTCAACACGAACGACATCGTCGGGACGGTACGGACCATGCGCGCGGCCGGCGTCGAGTTCCTGAACACCCCGGACACCTACTACGACACCCTCGGCGAGTGGGTCGGCGACACCCGGGTGCCGCTGGACACCCTGCGCGAGCTGAGGATCCTCGCCGACCGGGACGAGGACGGCTACCTGCTCCAGATCTTCACCAAGCCGGTCCAGGACCGGCCGACGGTCTTCTTCGAGATCATCGAACGCCACGGCTCGATGGGCTTCGGCAAGGGCAACTTCAAGGCCCTGTTCGAGGCGATCGAGCGGGAACAGGACCGCCGCGGCAACCTGTGACCCACCCCCACCCCACCTGCGCCGCCCTACTGCGGCAGCTCCTCGTCCGGTGGCTGGTCGCCGAGGGCGGTGAGGGTGGCGCGGGCCGCCGGGGTCTGGAGCGGGGAGAAGTACGGGTTGGTCCGCAGGGCGTCCTGGAGGTGGCGGCGGGCCGGGGCCTCCAGGTCCAGGTCGCGCTCGATCATGCCCCGGTGGAAGGCGTACAGCGCGCTGCGGACCCCGCCGCCCTTCGTCGAGTCCGTCGCGACCGAGGCGTACCGCAGCGCCTCCTTGTCGTCGCCGGCCCGGTGCAGCGCCCAGCCGAGGGCGTCGGCGACCTCGATGCCCGGCTGGCGCTCCCACTCGGCCGTCAGCCGCTGCACCGCCTCCTGGACGTCTCCGTGGTCCGCCTCGTACTGCCCGATCACCAGATCGTCGTCGACCCCGGCCGCCAGCTCCTGCCGCACCTGCGTCCGCAGCAGCGTGTACTGCGACTCCGCCTGCCGGCCCATGCCCAGCGACTCGTACAACTCGCCCAGTTCCAGGGCGACCTGGGGAGTCGGCCGGTGCGCCAGCGACCCCTGGTACGCGGTCAGCGCCTCCTGCGCCCGGCCCAGCGCGGCCAGCGCCCGCCCCTGCCCGGCGCGCGCGGCCGACTGGTCGGGGTCCAGGCGTACGGCCGCGGTGAAGTGCCGCAGCGCGTCCTCCCGGTCACCCCGCTCCCAGGCCAGCTGCCCGGCCTGGCAGAGATACGCGGCCTGCTCGGCGGGGGTCCGGGCGGCCGCCGCCGCGTCGGTCACCTGGGCCACCGCGTCCTCGCGCCAGCCCCGGTCCCGGTACACCGCCGAGGCCCGCGCCATCACCGCCGGCCTCACGTCCGCCCCGGCCTTCAGCGCCATCAGCTTGTCCAGCGCGGACCGGGCCGCCTTGTAGTCGCCGAGCCCGTTGTACGCGTCGATCAGCACCGGGTACGCCGACCACCGCTTCGGCGCCGCCTTCAGCGCCTCCTCGCCGAACTGCTTGGCCTGCGGGAAGTCCCGGCGCGCCACGGCCAGGACCGCCAGTCCGCCCAGCGCCTCGGTGTTGCTCTTCCCGGCCACCTTGAGGGAGGTCTGCAGCGCGCGCTCGGCCCGGGGGTAGTCGCCCGTGTCGGCGCTCCGGCGCGCCCGCTCGATGTACGCGGCCCCGAGCACGGCCCAGGCCTGCGCGTCCCTCGGCTGCTCCTTCACGCGTGCCTCGCGGGCGCCGATGAGCGTCGTCAGGTCGGGCAGCGCGGCGGGCAGGCCGTTGACGACGGCCGTCTGCGCCGCGGCGAGGGCCGCCGCCCGCGCGGCCGCCTGGGCCCGCGGCCCGGCGGCGGGACCCGGTGCGGCCCGGTGCGGTTCGCGCGGCCACAGCATCAGCGTGCCGCCCGCCGCCACCCCGCCCGCCACCGCCACGACCAGCAGCCGCCGCAGTACCCGGCCACGGCGGCGGCGCGGCGGCGCCGGTTCGAGGAGCAGTGAGGTGGCCGGCGGGGACGGTCGGTTATCCAGCGCGCACATGACGCACACTGTGCGTCAATACGACCAGCGCATCCGTGCGGCCCAAGGAGGGCACCTCCGGGGTTCACACCGATGGCCCCGGGTGCGACGCTGTGATCATGAGCCGTATCGAAGCGCCTCGGGACGAGGCCACCAGCAACCTCACCGACCGGCTCCTCGCGGGTCTGCCGGCCGACGCGGTTCTCGTCGATCCCGACGTGACCGCCTCCTACGCCAACGACATGGCGAGCTTCTGTCCGGCCGGCACCCCGGCCGTCGTCGTGCTGCCCCGCACCGTGGACCACGTCCAGCACGTCATGCGCGTCGCCACCGAACTGCGCGTCCCGGTCGTCCCGCAGGGCGCCCGCACCGGCCTGTCCGGCGCCGCCAACGCCACCGACGGCTGCATCGTGCTGTCCCTGACGAAGATGGACCGCGTGCTGGAGATCTCGCCGGTGGACCGCATCGCGGTCGTCGAGCCCGGCGTCGTCAACGCGACGTTCTCCCGCGCGGTCGAGGAACACGGCCTCTACTACCCGCCGGACCCCTCCAGCTGGGAGATGTGCACGATCGGCGGCAACATCGGCACCGCCTCGGGCGGCCTGTGCTGCGTGAAGTACGGGGTGACCGCCGAGTACGTGCTCGGTCTGGACGTCGTGCTCGCGGACGGGCGGCTGATGTCCACCGGCCGCCGGACGGCGAAGGGCGTCGCCGGCTACGACCTCACCCGGCTGTTCGTCGGCTCCGAGGGCTCGCTCGGCATCGTCGTACGGGCCGTGCTCGCGCTGAAGCCCAAGCCGCCGCAGCAGCTGGTGCTGGCCGCCGAGTTCGCCTCCGCGGCCGCCGCCTGCGACGCGGTGTGCCGGATCATGGCAGGCGGCCATGTGCCGTCCCTGCTCGAACTGATGGACCGTACGACCGTGAAGGCGGTCAACGAACTCACCCGGATGGGTCTGCCGGAGTCCACCGAGGCCCTGCTCCTCGCCGCCTTCGACACCCCGGACCCCGCCGCCGACCTGGCCGCCGTCGGCGCGCTCTGCGAGGCCGCGGGCGCCACCCAGGTGGTCCCCGCCGACGACGCCGCCGAGTCCGAACTCCTCCTCCAGGCCCGCCGGTCCTCGCTCGTCGCCCTGGAGGCCGTCAAGGGCACCACGATGATCGACGACGTGTGCGTGCCCCGCTCCCGGCTCGGCGACATGATCGAGGGCGTGGAGCGGATCGCGGAGAAGCACGGGCTGACCATCGGGGTCGTCGCCCACGCGGGCGACGGCAACACCCACCCCACGGTCTGCTTCGACGCACAGGACCCCGACGAGTGCCGCCGGGCCCGCGAGTCCTTCGACGAGATCATGGGCCTCGGTCTGGAACTCGGCGGCACCATCACCGGCGAACACGGCGTCGGCGTCCTGAAGAAGGAGTGGCTGGCCCGCGAGATCGGGCCGGTGGGCGTGGAGATGCAGCGGGCCGTGAAGCACGTCTTCGACCCGCTGGGCATCCTCAATCCCGGCAAGCTGTTCTGATCCCCTGTGGCCTCCACGCAGCTCCCCCACGGCTTTTGCCGGGGGGCCCTCACTGGGCGAGCAGCTGGTCGAGCGCCTCGTCGATCCCCAGCTGCCCGCCCTCAGTCCCCGGGGGCACCACCCGCAGCGTCCGCTCCAGCCAGGCGGACACCTGGGGGATCGGGGCCTCGAGCAGGGCGTCACCGTCGGGTGAACTCAGCGCCATCAGCACGACGCTGCGGCCCTCCGACTTCGTCGGCCACACCCGCACGTCCCCGTGCCCGCACGGCCGGAACACCCCCTCCACGAGCAGGTCGCGGGCGAAGGTCCAGTGGACCGGGAACTCGGAGTTGATGTGGAAGCTGACGTGGACGGCGTACGGGTCGTCGGAGCGGTAGGTCAGCCGGGCCGGGACCGGGATGCTCCGCTCGGGGGACAGGATGAGCCGCAGCTCCAGTTCGCGTTCCACCACGGTGTGATGCATGACGTCCGTTTCCTCTCTCGGTCGGTCGTGCGGGCGCCTGCGAGTGGGCCCGTACGAGTGGAGAGCGGCTGGGGCCGCGAGCATTACGCGGGTTCCGGGAAGTTTTTTTCGGATGCGGTGAAGCGGGTGCACAGGGCTGCCCGGAAAGGGGCGGGTCCTGCGGGACTGGCGGTGACGGGCACCCGGGTCTGATAGATGTGGAGGCTCCCACATGACCCCCGAGCAGATACGGGATGACGGACATGACCGCCCCAACCCCGGCACCCGGTGACGAACGGCCCCGCGAGGGCTACTACCCGGACCCGTCCATCCCCGGCTACGTCCGTTACTGGAACGGCGCCGCGTGGGTGCCGGGCACCAGCCGCCCGGCCCCGTCGGACGGCGAACCCCTCGTCGCGCCGCCCGGGTCCCATCCCGCGGCCCCCGCCGTCCCCGCCGCTCCGGCGGCACCCGTGGCCTCGGCGGCCTCGGCGGTCGAGGAGACCGGCCCGCACTTCTTCGACGAGGACCCGCAGCCGGGGGCCGCCTCCGGCTGGGCGGCCGCCGGGGGTGCCTGGGGCAGCGACCCGCGGGCGGCGGGCTCCCCGGCCCAGCCGGACGGCCGGTCCTCCCGCACCGACGGCACGGCGACGATCCCGCCGGCGGACCAGGGGGACGTCGACTCCGGCGGCACGTTCATCTTCCGCAGGCCGACGGTCGGCCCGGCGGGGACCCCGCCGGTCACCCAGCCGCCCCTGGACGACGGCACGATGACGTTCCGGCCGATCCGGGGCGAGGGCGCGCCCGGCCCCGGGACCGATGCGGCGGCGGGCCCCGGTGGCGCGGCCGGTCTCGGCGCCCAGGGGCCGGTCGGTGCCCCCGGCGCCGGCGGCAGCGCGCGCCCCGGTTTCGGCGCCGGAAAGGCGGCCGCCGCCCGCGCCGCCGCGGCCCAGGCCCAGCCCGCCCCCGCGCAGCCCGCCGCCCCCCAGGCCGTCGCTCCCGCCGTCCCGCCCCAGCAGTCCGCCGCGCCCCGGTCCCCGATGGCCCCTGCCCCCGGCCCCGCCACCCCGATGGCCTCCGGCGCCGGTGGCGGGCAGTCCTCCTGGGCGCAGCAGGTGCACCAGCTCGCCGGTGACCCGCAGGTCGCCCCCTGGAAGCCGCCGGTGGAGGACGTCTTCCAGGCGGCCGCGCGGCGACAGGCGGCGGCCCGGCCCGCCGGGCTCGGCAAGCGGTTCGCCGCACGGCTCGTCGACAGCCTGGTCGTCGGCGCGGTGACCGCGGCCGCCGCCGTACCGTTCGGGACCAAGGCCGCCGCCCATGTGCAGGACAAGATCGACGCGGCCAAGCTCTCCGGCCGTACCGAGACCGTCTGGCTGCTCGACGGCACCACCGGCCTGTACCTCGGGATCGTGCTCGCCGTCCTGCTCGTCGTCGGCGTCCTCTACGAGGTGCTGCCCACCGCCAGGTGGGGCCGCACGCTCGGCAAGAAGCTGTTCGGCCTGGAGGTGCGGGACATCGAGGGCCACGAGCCGCCGGCCTTCGGCGCCGCGCTGCGCCGCTGGCTGGTGTACACCGTGCCCGGACTGCTCGGCATCGGGATCGTCGGCGTCGCCTGGTGCCTGTTCGACCGGCCCTGGCACCAGTGCTGGCACGACAAGGCGGCGCACACCTTCGTCGCCGACTGACGGGCCGTCGTACACGAGCCGTCGTACATGGGCGGCTGTACCCCGTACGGCCGTACCCCGTACGGCCGCGCGCCGGATGCGGGCCCGGCGGGTTCGCGGTCCACTCGGGCCATGAGCACCGAACCGCCCCCGCCCCCCGGCTCCGGAGAGCCGCCGGAGGACGATCCGTTCCGGAAGCAGCCCCCGCCGGGCCAGAACGGGGGCCAGGGGTCGGGCTCGCCGTACGACGCCCCGTACGGCGGCTCGCAGCCCCCGCCGCCCTCCTACGGCGGCGGTCCTTATGGAAGCGGCGGCGGAGCCGGCGGTTACCCCGACGATCCGCTCGCCGGGATGCCGCCGCTCGCCGACAGCGGCAAGCGCACCCTCGCGCGGATCATCGACATGATCCTGGTGGGCATCGTGGTCGCGTTGCTCACCTGGGCGTTCGGGGTGAGCGAGTACCAGATGAACGGGGACAGGATCTCGGCAGGGCGGTCCTTCGCCCAGTCGCTCGTCGCCGCCGTCCTGTTCGTCGCCTACGACACCCTGCTGATCGCCAGGTCCGGGCAGACCCTCGGCATGAAGTGGCTCGGCATGCGGGTCGCCAACCTGGCCGACGGCGCCACGCCCACCACCCAGACCTCGCTGCTGCGCGCCCTGGTGCTGTGGGTGCCGTTCGCCTTCTGCTGCGCCTGCATCTGGACCGTGATCTGCGGCGGTTGGAGCTTCTTCGACAAGCCGTACAAACAGGGGTTGCACGACAAGGCCGCGAAGACGGTCGTGGTCAGCACGAGCACGTAGCGGGGGCGGTGCGACGGGGCGTGCAACAGGGGGCGCACAAGCAGTCGGCGGGTCCGTCAGTCTCACGGACCCGCCGACTTCACTCGTGTGCGTACGTCAGGGCGCGGTGGGCTCCCGGACGGGCTCGGCCGTGGCGGCGGCCACGGTCTCCCGGTGCACGGGGATCCGCACCTCGGGCAGGGGGGTCGGGGCGGGCACGGACTGTGCGACCGTACGCGGCCGGGGGAGCGGGATCGTCATGGCGACCAGCAGTCCCAGACCGAGCGCGGCGAGCGCGATGACCGCGATCCCGATGCCCGAACTCGTCTGTGACAGCAGCAGCATGGCGAGCGTCGAGCAGATCACGGTGCAGGAACCGTAGACGAGCTGTGCCGGGGTCGGACGAGGCATGGCAATCGTGTCCTCGGGAGATATGGGGGTGAGACGGGGAGCCGGCCTTGGTTTCCACCGGCTTCCGGGCGTTCCACCGTTCGACTCTATTCGCGTGCATGCCCGAGAGGAACGGCCGGTAAGCGTGACCTAACCCACGGTACCGGTGCACAGGGGGCGCACGGTCGCATGGCGTACGGCAACCGGAGGCATATGCGCGCCGGTTGGGCGAGGCCCTTCCGGGGTACCTCCGTGCCCGGCGTCCGTAAAGCGAACTTCCGCTCCGCATAGTGCAGTTGAACTGTCCGAGTCAAGGTCTGTCTTTTCTCGTAAACCAGTAGTCAAATATCGTCACTTGAATCGACGCGTTGAACGTGCGCGCACGGACCCCCAAACCATCACCCGGTCCCCCTTGCCGTGCGCGCGGCGCGGGGGAGGAACTCAAGTGACCAGCAGACCCTGGACGTTCAGAGCACTCGCCATCGGCGTGACGCTCGCTACCGCCTCCGTGGGCTTCGCCACCTTCGCGGTCGCGGAGGCCGCGACCCCGGCGGCGACCACCAGCACCGTCGACCGGCACGACCCGTCGACGAAGCAGGAGGAGCACGACCTCGACGGCCCGCTGAGCAAGACCCAGGAGGCCCAGCGCCAGGAGGCCCTCGACCAGGTCATATCCGGCAAGGCCCAGGTCAAGGACCGCGACGGTTCCCAGGTCGTCCAGCTCAAGGGCAAGAAGGGCGACAGCAAGTACGTCGAACTCGGCCGCGAGAAGACGGACAAGATCTTCACGATCCTGGTCGAGTTCGGCGACCAGACGGACCCGCGGTACAACGGCACGGCCGGCCCGCTGCACAACCAGATAGCCCAGCCGGACCGCACCAAGGACAACTCCACGGCGTGGCAGGCGGACTACAACCAGCAGCACTTCCAGGACCTCTACTTCGGCACCGGCAAGAACACCGAGTCGCTGAAGAAGTACTACGAGAAGCAGTCCTCGGGCCGCTACTCGGTCGACGGTGAGGTCACCGACTGGGTCAAGGTCCCCTACAACGAGGCCCGTTACGGCAACAACGCCTGCGGCTCCACCACCTGCTCCAGCGTCTGGAACCTGGTGAAGGACGGCGTGACCGCCTGGGTCGCCGACCAGGAGGCGGCCGGCGTGTCCGCCGCCGCCATCAAGGCCGACCTCGCCCAGTACGACCAGTGGGACCGCTACGACTACGACGGCGACGGCAACTTCAACGAGCCCGACGGCTATGTCGACCACTTCCAGATCGTGCACGCCGGCGAGGACGAGTCCGCGGGCGGCGGCGCCCAGGGCACCGACGCGATCTGGGCGCACCGCTGGTACGCCTTCGGCACCGACGCCGGCGCCACCGGCCCCGCGGACAACAAGCTCGGCGGCACCCAGGTCGGCGACACCGGCATCTGGGTCGGCGACTACACCATGCAGCCGGAGAACGGCGGACTCGGCGTCTACGCCCACGAGTACGGCCACGACCTCGGCCTGCCGGACGAGTACGACACCAACGGCGGCGAGAACTCCACCGGTTTCTGGACCCTGATGTCCTCCGGCTCCTGGCTGGGCACCGGCAAGGAAGCGATCGGCGACCTGCCGGGCGACATGAACGCCTGGGACAAGCTGCAGCTCGGCTGGCTCAACTACGACGTGGCCAAGGCCGGCACCAAGTCCAGCCACAAGCTGGGCGTCGCCGAGTACAACACGAAGGACAAGCAGGCCCTGGTGGTCTCGCTCCCCGACAAGGCGGTCACCACCACCGTCGTCACCCCGGCCGAGGGCTCGGCCCAGTGGTGGAGCGGCAGCGGCGACAACCTCAAGAACACGCTGACCCGTGACGTCGACCTGACCGGCAAGTCGTCGGCCACGCTGTCGCTCGACGGCTGGTTCGACATCGAGTCGGGCTACGACTACCTCTACACCGAGGTCTCCACCGACGGCGGCGCCAACTGGACCGCCCTGGACGGCACGGTGAACGGCGCCGCCATCCCGCGCGACGGCAGCGACAAGCCGGCGCTCACCGGTTCGGTCGACGCGTACACCAAGCTGTCGTACCCGCTGGGCGCCTACGCGGGCCAGAAGATCCAGCTGCGCTTCCGCTACCAGACCGACGGCGGGGTCGCCCTCAAGGGCTTCGCGGCCGACGAGATCACCCTGACCGCGGACGGCTCGACGGTCTTCTCCGACAACGCCGAGTCGGCGGACGCGGCTTGGACCGCCTCCGGCTTCTCCCGCATCGGCGCGTCCTTCACCAAGGACTACGCGCAGTACTACATCGCGGAGAACCGCCAGTACGTGTCGTACGACAAGACCCTCGAGGTCGGCCCGTACAACTTCGGCTTCTCGACGACCCGTCCGGACTGGGTGGAGCACTACGCCTACCAGAACGGCCTGTTGATCTGGAAGTGGGACCTCTCCGAGGCGGACGACAACACCAGCGTCCACCCCGGTACCGGTCTGATCCTCCCGATCGACTCGCACCCGACGCCGCTGAAGTGGTCCGACGGCACGCTGATGCGCAACCGCATCCAGGCCTACGACTCGCCGTTCAGCCTCTACGCGAGCGACGGCATCACCCTCCACAAGGCGGACGTGGCGACGAAGATCAGGCAGTCCTCCGGGGTGTCGGTCTTCAACGACCACAAGAGCGACTACTACGACGCCTCGAACCCGGCCGCCGGCGTCAAGATCACTGACACCAACACGAAGATCAACATTGTGACGGAGGCCCGGGACGGCTCGACGATCTCCCTCCAGGTCGGTCCCGCAGTGAAGTAATCCGCATCATTGCAGGTCAGGCACGTATCGGCGGCGACCCCTTGGCGGGTCGCCGCCGCTCGTGTTTAGGTGCCTCCTGTGGCTTTCTTATTGACACCGACGCACACGGGGGTGTGACCGCATGGCCGCAGGAGGGTTCTGCAAGCTGCCGAACGGCAGGGTGGTGGTGGCGCTGAACCTGCCCAGCCCCGCCACCGCGGACGGCTCGTCCGCCGTCCGGGTACTGGTCCACGCCCAGAACCGAGCCCGGGCCCTGACGAGGCTCCGCAACCTGGGCATGCGAGCCGTCTACCTCCGGGGCAACGCCGCCCCACCCACCCCCGACGAGATCACCGCCGTCCTCCACCACCCCGACGGCCTCATATGGCGAACCGCCCCTGACAACGGTGTCACGGCCCTGGAACTCTGGAGACCAATCAGATCCCTCCTCCGAAGACCGACAGCGGCGTAGCCTCCCCAGGGGCGCGGGGCTGCACCGACATGCGGCTCCGCCGCGTGGGCGCGACCAGCGAGGTGATGGATTGTTGCCGGGCCGGGCAGCCAACTCAGGGGCGCGGGGCTGTATCGACATGCGGCTCCGCCGCGTGGGCGCGATCAGCCACCACCGGCCCGTAGGTGCCCACTGGCCGAATGGAAGAGGGGCCCTCAGACCACCGGCTTGCCCGTCAGTTCCACGCCCGCCTCGCGGAGCTCCTCCAGGGCGCGTTCTGTGGTGGCTTCGGCCACGCCTGCCGTGAGGTCGAGGAGGACCTGCGTGCGGAAGCCCTCCCGCGCGGCGTCCAGGGCGGTCGCCCGCACGCAGTGGTCGGTCGCGATGCCCACCACGTCCACCTCGTCGATCTTCCGGGCCCGCAGCCACTCCGCCAGCTTGACGCCGTTCTCGTCGACGCCCTCGAAGCCGCTGTAGGCCGCCGCGTACGCCCCCTTGCTGAACACCGCGTCCACCGCCCCGGAGGCGACCGCCGGGGCGAAGTTCGGATGGAAGCCCACGCCCTCGGTGCCGGCGACACAGTGCGCCGGCCAGCTGCGGACGTAGTCGGGGTTGTCGGCGAAGTGGCCGCCCGGCGCGATGTGGTGGTCGCGGGTCGCCACCACGTGGCGGTAGCCGGCGGGCGCCTGCCCGATCAGCTCCGTGATCGCGGCGGCCACGTCCGAGCCCCCTGCCACCGCGAGGCTGCCTCCCTCGCAGAAGTCGTTCTGCACATCGACGACGATCAAGGCGCGGCGCATGGTCGGTGTCCTTCGCATTCGATATCGGGTCCGTCGACGGGAGAGACGCGGAAAGAAGGGGTGCGGGCCCGGCCTGAACCTATGAGCGTAGAGACTTACGGGGGCGTAGGGGAGGGGGCTTTGCGGGGCGCGTACGCGGGCACTCGCTCTAGCTACCCGAGCGCCCCTGCACGTACTCCGTCGGAATGACCGGTTCCCCGCGCGACAGCTGGGTCGCGGAGAGCGGCAGATTCGCGAGGGCTACCGTGTGCCGGGTGCGGGGCGCGTCCAGGGGTTCGCGGGCGACGACCTCCCCGGACTTCACCAGTTCGACCAGGAGCTGCCGGTCGACCAGGTCGGCCGGGACGTCGCCGGTGCCGACCACCTCGGCCTCCGCCACCCCGTCGGCGTCCAGCCGCCGCGCCGCCCACTTGCGGCCGCCGACGGACGTCTTGCCGCCCGTCGACTTCTTCGCGACCGGCACCAGCGGCGCCCTCGGGTCGGCGGACTCGGCGCGGGCGACCAGCTTGTAGACCATGGAGCAGGTGGGGTGCCCGGAGCCGGTCACCAGCTGGGTGCCGACGCCGTACGCGTCCACGGGGGCGGCGGCCAGCGAGGCGATGGCGTACTCGTCGAGGTCGGAGGTGACGATGATCCGCGTGTCCCGGGCGCCGAGCTCGTCCAGCTGCTGGCGCACCCGGTGGGCGACCAGCAGCAGGTCGCCGGAGTCGATGCGGACGGCGCCCAGCTCGGGCCCGGCCACCTCCACGGCCGTCCGGACCGCCTCGGCGACGTCGTAGGTGTCGACCAGCAGGGTGGTGCCCCGGCCGAGCGAGTCGACCTGGGCCCGGAAGGCGTCGCGCTCGTGGTCGTGCAGCAGGGTGAAGGCGTGGGCACTCGTCCCCACCGTCGGGATGCCGTAGCGGAAGCCGGCCGCGAGGTCGGAGGTGGTGGCGAAGCCCCCGACGTAGGCGGCGCGGGAGGCGGCGACGGCGGCCAGTTCGTGGGTGCGGCGGGCGCCCATCTCGATCAGCGGGCGGTCCCCGGCGGCCGAGGACATCCGGGAGGCGGCGGCCGCGATCGCCGAGTCGTGGTTCAGGATGGAGAGGATCACGGTCTCCAGGAGCACGCACTCGGCGAAGGAGCCCTCCACCCGCATGATCGGCGAGCCCGGGAAGTAGACCTCGCCCTCGGGGTAGCCCCAGATGTCGCCGCTGAAGCGGTAGCCGGCGAGCCACTCCAGGGTCGGCCCGTCGATGATCTTCCGCTCCGCGAGGAAGCCGAGGACGCCGTTGTCGAAGCGGAAGTTCTCGACCGCGTCCAGGACGCGTCCGGTGCCCCCCACGACGCCGTAGCGGCGCCCCTCCGGCAGTCGCCGGGTGAAGACCTCGAAGACACTCCGCCGCTCGGCCGTACCCGCCTTCAGGGCGGCCTGCAGCATCGTCAGCTCGTACTGGTCCGTGAAGAGCGCCGTCGACGGGACGTCCACCGGCAGCCCAAGGTCCGCTACATCCACGACAGCTCTCCTAGCTATGTCTCTCGGGGGTGCCCCAGGTCGGCCGGGGGTTCGGGGGTCGCCCCCCGATGTATGCAGCATGGCAACAGATGCTACACCCCTTTGTGTCAGTGTGACGATTTAAGGGGCCCGTGGCAGCATGGGCCTTGTGACGTCACCCGCTCCCGTAGAGATCGAACGCACCGAGTCGGCGGAGGAGGCCTTCGCCGTCCCCGAGCCGGACGTCCCGTGGATCACGCTCGTGCACAACGACCCCGTCAACCTCATGAGCTATGTGACGTACGTCTTCCAGACGTACTTCGGCTATCCCAAGGACAAGGCCACCAAGCTCATGCTGGACGTCCACCACAAGGGCCGGGCGGTCGTCTCCAGCGGCAGTCGCGAGGAGATGGAACGCGACGTGCAGGCGATGCACGGCTACGGCCTGTGGGCGACCCTCCAGCAGGACCGGAAGTAGCCACGCCCACCGTTCGGCCCACCGTTCGGCCCACCGTTCGGCCCACCGTTCGGCCCACCCACCGGCCGGCTCCCCGCTCAGCTCCTCGAACAGCTCCCCGATCAGCTCCGGAAGCAGCGAATCCCCTCCATGCCAGGAATCTTCGAACCGCTCCCCGGCGGCGGCGCGGCCGTCGCGCTCGACGACGTCGAGATCTCCATCATCCGGTCGCTGGCCGTCCAGCTCCTGGAACTCATCGGCCCCGGCCCCGCCGAGGACGCCCCCGACGACCCGCTCGCCGAGCTGTTCGCCGAGGGGCCCAGCGAGGCGCCCAGCGACCCGGTGCTGCGCCGGCTCTTCCCGGACGCCTACTGCGACCCGGAGCGGCTGCCGCAGACCCCGGAGGAGGCTGAGGAGCGGCAGGCCCACTCCGCCGAGTTCCGCCGCTACACCGAGAACGACCTCAGGGCGGGCAAGCGGGAGACCGCCCTCGCGGTGATCCGCTCCCTGGACGCCCTCGTCCCGGAGGAGAAGGGCGACGCGGTCCTCAAGCTGACGCCCGAGGAGTCCCGGCAGTGGCTCGGCGCCCTCACCGACCTGCGCCTCGCGATCGGTTCCCGCCTCGACATCACCGACGAGGACGACACCGACCTGCTCTACCGGCTCCCGGACGAGGACCCGCGCAAGCCGATGGTGATGGCGTACCTGTGGCTCGGCGGCCTCCAGGAGACCCTGGTCGCGACCCTTATGCCGTAATCCGCACCGAATTCCTCCCGGTCTCGCGTTCGCTCAGAGGACGCTCAAATCCGGATAACGATCCCGTCACCGTTGCGGCCTGGTATGGCGGTTTTGGTCGCGTTTTGTCCGCTTCTTCCAGTGGTGTGCGCCACAATCCCTCTCGGCGGAATCCGGTGATCAGTGTTGCGGCCGTGATAAATCTTCACGACCGCCCGGCGAACACCACCCACGTGTACGTCCGGGTGCGCCACCGAACCGGCCACCACCGGTCAGGCACCGCTCCAGCAATCCGGGGGGATCGAAACCCGATCCGAGGCCGACGAGAGGCCCGGGTCGGCATGGAGAAAGGCGCACACCACACATGACCTCCGCTCAGGTCGACACGTCGGGGAACTCCTCCGGGACCTCCGAAGCCCCCGAAGAGGGGTACGAGCGCGGGCTCGGCAGCCGCCAGGTCCAGATGATCGCGATCGGCGGCGCCATCGGCGTCGGGCTCTTCCTGGGTGCCGGGGCGAACATCGCCAAGGCCGGTCCCAGCCTCATCCTGATGTACGCCCTCGCCGGCGGCATCATCTTCTTCATCATGCGGGCCCTCGGCGAGCTCCTGCTCTACCGTCCGGTCTCCGGCTCCTTCGCCGAGTACTCCCGCGAGTTCCTCGGCCCGTTCTTCGGCTACTTCACCGGCTGGACGTACTGGCTGATGTGGGTCGTGACGGGCATGGCGGAGCTCACCGCCGCCGCGATCTACGTGAACTACTGGTTCCCGCAGGTCCCGCAGTGGGTGACCGCGCTGGTCTTCCTGGTGATCCTCTTCGGGGTCAACCTGATCTCGGTCAAGGTCTTCGGAGAGCTGGAGTTCTGGTTCTCCATGGTCAAGGTCACCGCCCTGATCGGCATGATCGTGATCGGTCTCGGCGTCCTCACCTTCGGCTTCAGCGCCGCCGGTGACACCGCCTCGGTCGCGAACCTCTACCAGTTCGACGGCTTCTTCCCCAAGGGCGTCGGCTCCTCCCTGATGACCCTGCAGGGCGTCATGTTCGCCTACCTCGCGGTCGAGCTGGTCGGCGTCACCGCCGGCGAGTCGGAGAACCCGGAGAAGACCCTCCCCAAGGCGATCAACACCCTCCCCTGGCGGATCGCCCTCTTCTACGTCGGCGCGCTCACCGTCATCCTCTGCGTCGTGAAGTGGACGGAGTTCGCCCCGGGCGTCAGCCCCTTCGTGGCCGCCTTCGCGAAGATCGGCATCCCGGCCGGCGCCGGCATCGTCAACTTCGTCGTCCTCACCGCCGCCCTGTCCTCCTGCAACTCCGGCATGTACTCCACGGGCCGCATGCTGCGGAACCTGGCCGACAGCGGCGAGGCCCCGGCCGTGTTCCGCAAGCTGTCCGCGTCGAAGACCCCGGCGCTCGGCATCACCGTCTCGGTCCTCTTCATGGGCATCGGCGTGATCCTCAACTACGTCGTCCCGGAGAAGGCGTTCGGCTACGTCACCTCCGTCGCCACTGCGGCCGGCATCTGGACCTGGCTGATGATCCTGATCAGCCACGTCCGCTACCGCCGCGCGGTCGACGCGGGCCGCCTGCCGGCCTCCGCCTTCCCGGCCCCCGGCGGCGCGAAGTGCAGCTGGATCGCGATCGTCTTCCTCCTCTTCGTCACCGGCCTGATCGCCTACGACGGCGACTCCCGGATCTGCCTGTACGTGATGGCCGGCTGGGCCGCCGCGCTGGGCGTCGGCTGGCTGGTCCTGAAGAACCGCAACCCCGAGGTCGCCGAGCGCCGCGAGCCGGCACCGCTGGAAAAGGTGGGCTGACCCAAGACCAACCCCTCCAGGACGCCCGCCGCAGGGGAGCACTCGTGGCGCCCCCCTGCGGCAGCCGCTCAGGGCGTCCGGCATCCGGGCCGTCCCGTACCAGCCTTCGGTACGGGGCGGCCCTCTGCTTATCCTGGCGACCATGCTGACCATCACCCAGGCCCTCGTCGACCAGATCGTCGCCCACGCGCGCAAGGACCACCCCGACGAGGCGTGCGGCGTCGTCGCGGGCCCGGCGGGCTCGGACCGCCCCCAGCGGTTCATCCCGATGCTGAACGCGGCGATGTCCCCGACGTTCTACGAGTTCGACTCCGGCGACCTCTTGAAGCTGTACCGGGAGATGGACGACCGCGACGAGGAGCCGGTGGTCGTCTACCACTCCCACACGGCGACGGAGGCGTACCCCTCCCGGACCGACATCTCGTACGCCAACGAGCCCGGCGCCCACTACGTCCTCGTCTCCACCGCCGACACCGACGGCCTGGGCGACTTCCAGTTCCGCTCGTACCGCATCGTGGACGGCGAGGTGACGGAGGAGGAGATCAGCATCGTCGAGGCGTACTAGCTTCTCCGCCGCCGACCCTGCTCTCCACAGCCGACCTCGCTCTGCGCAGTCGGCCTTCCCCTCTGCCGCCCACCCTCCGCCGGTGCCTTGTTTCCTCCGCTCACCTTTTCCAGTGGCTCGTCCTTCTTCGCCGCTCAACCAGACTCCTCCGCTGCCCGCCCTCCGCCCGCCTTTTCTTTCCGCCGCAGCGGCGCTCGGCCGCGACGGCGGATTCCGGCGGTGCCGGACCGGCCGGTGGGCACCTGCGGGCCGGTGGGGGCTGAGCGCGCCCACGCGGCGGAGCCGCATATCGATACAGCCCCGCGCCCCTGGGTCGGTCATCTCAGGCCTCGGTCAAAAAGTGTCCGGCATGTGGAATCACACTCCGGAACCGGCACCGGGAATCGATACGATGACCCCATGGTTCTGAACGACGTGGGCGACAAGGCGCGGGGCACCCTGCTCGTGGCGCGGCTGCACGTCGATCTGTGCAGGCTGAACAGCGCCATCTGTTGACGTTTCCCTGCCGCCGTACGGCCATGAGCCGCGGCGTGCTGCTGTGCGCGCCCAACCACCCAGACTTCCCGACAGGAGCCCGCAACCATGGCCATCGAGGTCCGCATCCCGACCATCCTCCGCCAGTACACCGACGGTCAGAAGGCGGTGGAGGGCAGTGGTGAGACCATCGCCGACCTCTTCAACGACCTCGAGACCCGGCACACCGGCATCCACGCCCGCATCGTGGACGACGGCAAGCTGCGCCGCTTCGTGAACGTGTACCTGAACGACGAGGACGTCCGTTTCGTCGACGGCATCAACACCAAGCTCACCGACGGCGACACCGTGACGATCCTGCCGGCCGTCGCCGGCGGCATGGCCTGAGATCTCCATGCGCTACGACTCCCCGTTGGCCGCGGTCGGCAACACCCCCCTGGTGTGCCTGCCGCGGCTCTCGCCGTCCGCCGACGTCCGGATCTGGGCCAAGCTGGAGGACCGCAACCCGACCGGCTCGGTCAAGGACCGTCCCGCCCTGCACATGATCGAGCAGGCGGAGAAGGACGGCCGGCTCACCCCGGGCTGCACCATCCTGGAGCCGACGTCGGGCAACACCGGCATCTCGCTGGCGATGGCCGCCAAGCTCAAGGGCTACCGCATGGTCTGCGTGATGCCCGAGAACACCTCGCAGGAGCGCCGGGACCTGCTGGGGATGTGGGGCGCGGAGATCATCTCCAGCCCGGCCGCGGGTGGTTCCAACACCGCGGTGCGGGTGGCCAAGGAGCTGTCCGCCGAGCATCCGGACTGGGTGATGCTCTACCAGTACGGCAACCCGGACAACGCCGGTGCGCACTACGCGACCACCGGTCCGGAGATCCTCGCCGACCTGCCGTCCGTCACGCACTTCGTCGCGGGGCTGGGGACCACCGGCACGCTGATGGGTGTCGGGCGGTATCTGCGGGAGCACAAGCCGGACGTGAAGATCGTCGCCGCCGAACCCCGGTACGACGACCTCGTGTACGGGCTCAGGAACCTCGACGAGGGCTTCGTGCCCGAGCTGTACGACGCCTCCGTGCTTACCACCCGGTTCTCGGTCGGCTCCGCGGACGCGGTGACCCGGACCCGGGACCTCCTCCAGCAGGAGGGCATCTTCGCGGGCATCTCCACCGGCGCCGCGCTGCACGCCGCGATCGGCGTCGGGAAGAAGGCCGTCCAGGCCGGCGAGAGCGCGGACATCGTGTTCGTGGTCGCCGACGGCGGCTGGAAGTACCTGTCGACCGGCGTGTACACCGCCGCCACGACCGAGGAAGCCATCGAGACCCTGCAGGGTCAGCTCTGGGCATAGCGCTCATCATGTACGCGCCAACCCCCTCCTATGAGGGGGCTAAGCGCTGCCTATGGCGCGGCAAAGATCTTCGTCCGGGGGAACCGGTCCCCGGTGAACCCGGCTAGGTTCCTCACCGTCCTGTCATGCCACGCTCATCGGCATACCAGGGTGTTCGAAGTGTCATGCTCATGACCGCGCACTCTGCCGCCGCTACGCGCGTCACGGGCCTGCCTTGTAACCCCACCGATGGAGGCAGTACCCCCATGCGTGAATCACGACGGAGCCTGCGAAGACTTCTGGCCTTCGCCTTCCCCGCCCTCGCCCTCGCCGTCTCCGGTTTCGTCGCGGCACCGACCGCACAGGCACAGGCATCGGCACAGACCATCGCCCCCCGGGCCACCGCCCAGACCACCCGGGCCGCCCAGAACTCCAAGGCCCTCACCGACCCCGCCCGGCAGGCCGTGCACAGCACCGGCAAGGCCGGGCAGAAGGTGCCCACCAAGCACCTGTGCGCCACCGTCTCCAAGCCCGGTGAGGTCAACTGCTTCGCGCAGCGCCGCACCGACATCAAGCAGCAGCTGTCCGCCGCGCTCGCCGCCGCCCCCTCCGGCCTGAGCCCCACCAACCTGCACAGCGCCTACAACCTGCCCTCGACCGGCGGTTCCGGCCTGACGGTCGCCGTGGTCGACGCCTACAACGACCCGAACGCCGCCTCGGACCTGGCCACCTACCGCTCCACGTACGGCCTGTCCGCGTGCACCGTCGCCAACGGCTGCTTCAAGCAGGTCAGCCAGACCGGTTCGACGACCTCGCTGCCCACGAACGACTCCGGCTGGGCCGGCGAGGAAGCGCTCGACATCGACATGGTCAGCGCCGTCTGCCCGAACTGCAACATCATCCTCGTCGAGGCCAGCTCCGCCACCGACTCCGACCTCGGCACCGCCGAGAACGAGGCCGTCGCGCTCGGCGCCAAGTTCGTCTCCAACAGCTGGGGCGGCTCCGAGTCCTCCTCCCAGACCAGCGAGGACACCTCGTACTTCAAGCACCCGGGTGTCGCGATCACCGTCTCCGCCGGTGACAGCGACTACGGCGCCGAGTACCCGGCGACCTCCCAGTACGTGACCGCCGTCGGCGGCACCGCGCTCTCCACCTCCTCCTCCACCCGCGGCTGGACCGAGTCCGTCTGGAAGACCAGCTCCTCCGAGGGCACCGGCTCCGGCTGCTCCGCCTACGACGCGAAGCCGAGCTGGCAGACCGACACCGGCTGCACCAAGCGCATGGAGTCCGACGTCTCCGCGGTCGCCGACCCGGCCACCGGCGTGGCGGTCTACGACACCTACGGCGGCTCCGGCTGGGCGGTCTACGGCGGTACGAGTGCCTCCTCGCCGATCATCGCCGGCGTGTACGCCCTCGCGGGCACCCCGGGTTCGAGCGACTACCCGGCGAAGTACCCGTACTCCCACACCAGCAACCTGTACGACGTGACCAGCGGCAACAACGGCTCCTGCTCGACGTCGTACTTCTGCACCGCGGGCACCGGCTACGACGGCCCGACCGGCTGGGGCACCCCGAACGGCACCACCGCCTTCGCCTCCGGCACCAGCACCGGCAACACGGTGACCGTCACCAACCCGGGCAGCCAGTCCACCGCGACCGGCTCCTCGGTCAGCCTGCAGATCTCGGCCTCCGACAGCGCGGGCGCGACCCTCACCTACAGCGCCAGCGGCCTGCCCACCGGCCTGTCCATCTCCAGTTCCACCGGCCTGATCTCCGGCACGGCGTCCACCGCGGGCACCTACAGCGCCACCGTCACCGCGACCGACTCCACCGGCGCCTCCGGCTCGGCCTCCTTCACCTGGACCGTCAGCACCAGCGGCGGCGGCACCTGCACCTCGTCCCAGCTGCTCGGCAACCCCGGCTTCGAGTCGGGCAACACCACCTGGACCGCGAGCAGCGGTGTCATCACCAACTCCAGCAGCGAGGCCGCCCACGCGGGCTCGTACAAGGCGTGGCTCGACGGCTACGGCTCGACCCACACCGACACGCTGTCCCAGTCGGTGACGATCCCGTCCGGCTGCACCGCCACCACCTTCACCTTCTACCTGCACGTCGACACGGCCGAGACCACCACCAGCACCCAGTACGACAAGCTGACGGTCACCGCCGGTTCGACCACCCTGGCCACGTACTCCAACCTCAACGCGGCCACCGGATACGTGCAGAAGTCCTTCAGCCTCGGGTCCTACGCGGGCTCGACCGTCACCCTGAAGTTCAGCGGTGTCGAGGACTCCTCGCTCCAGACCAGCTTCGTCGTCGACGACACCGCCGTCACGACCGGCTGACCCCTCCCGTGCACTGACCGGATCCCGCGCCCGGAAGCCGTCCGGGTGCGGGATCCGTACGAGCGGCGGATACGTCATATCGGCACCAAGGGTCCGTTCCCCGACGGAAAGGCGGACACCCCATGCGCCGTACGACGTTCCACCGCGCGTCTCTCGCCGCGGCGAGCCTGCTCCTGCTGGCGGGCTGCGGCTCCCAGGGCGGAGGCGGCGACAAGGGCAGCGGCGCGGTGTCCCCGAAACCGACGCCGACCCCGACCCCGAGCGTGACCTCGACACCCACCCCCTCCGCCGGCTGCACGCCCGTGACCTCCGAGCTCACCACCGCCGACAGCGGCCGTACCTTCTGCCTGGCCCAGGACGGCACCCTCCGGATCACCCTGGACGGGACCGAGCAGCGCCCCTGGAAGAAGATCACCGCGGCCGGGGACACGGCCGCCCTCAAGGAGATCAACTACGGGATCATGCTCCGGGGCGGCGACGCCGGATCCGCCTTCCAGGCGGCGGCCGCCGGGACCGTCACCCTCTCCGCCACCCGCCCGCTGTGCGCCGAGCCCACCGCGCCCGGCGGAGTCTCCTGCAAGGGCATCCAGGAGTGGCAGGTCACGGTGAAGGTGAACTGAGCCTCAGTCGGCCAGGTGCCGCACCTGGTCCCACAGCACCGGGTCGACCACGCCCACCCGGCGCCGGAACTCCCACACCGCGATCTCCCGCAGCTCGTCCGTCTCCAGGAAACTCGGCCGGCCCTGGGCGTCCCCGACCGAGCCGGGCGGCAGCGGGATCACCCCGGCGCGCTCGTCGTGGTACTTGCTGGTGATCTTCGCGATCGTCGCCCGGTCGCCGCGCACGGCCAGCACCAGACAGGGCCGGTCCTTGGCGCCCGGGCCGTCCTCGTAGGGCACGTTGGCCCACCAGATGTCCCCCGGATGAGGCCGCCCGAGCTGCCCGCGCGTGCCACGCGGATGCCCCGGCGGTCGGGTGCGGTGCCCGCGCGGCCGGTGGCCCCTGCCCCAGCCGTCCACGAGCGTGGCGACCAACGCCAGCAGGACGACTGCCGCGAGCGCGAGCCACCATGACGTGTCCATACGACGACGTTACCGGCGCGAGATAATCGACGCGCGCCCTTACGCGATCCTCATGCGCCCCCGGTCCAGCCGAACCGGTGACACCACAGGTGAGTTCGCCCACAACGGCCCCTGGCGGAGGAGCGACCGGCTCTTTTGCGCCTTACGCTCGACAAACCGCACGACCCCCGTCATGCCCTTTTTCCCGACTCCAGTTCCCAGCGCATCTGGGTTTCCGCCAACGGAGGTTTCTGCTTCATGAAGCTCACCGTCGTCGGCTGCTCGGGGTCGTTCCCGTCCGCGGAATCGGCCTGTTCGAGCTACCTCGTAGAGGCCGACGGCTTCCGGCTGCTCCTCGACATGGGCAACGGCGCCCTGGGCGAGCTGCAGCGCCACTGCGGTCTCTACGACCTCGACGCGATCTTCCTGAGCCATCTGCACGCCGACCACTGCATCGACATGTGCGCCTACTTCGTGGCGCGCTACTACCGCCACGACGGCGGACCGTGCCCCCCGCTCCCGGTCTACGGCCCCGAGGGCACCGAGCACCGCCTGACCACGGCCTACGCCGACACCCCGACCGCCTCCTCGATGAGCGAGGTCTTCGACTTCCACACCGTGAAGCCGTCCACGTTCGACGTCGGCCCCTTCACGGTCCACACCGAGCGGGTCCGGCACCCCGTGGAGGCGTACGGCATCCGCGTCGAGCACGCCGGGAAGTCCCTGACGTACTCGGGCGACACCGGGGTCACCGAGGCGCTGGAGGACCTGGCCCGGGACACCGACCTGTTCCTGTGCGAGGCCGCCTTCACGCACGGCAAGGAGAACATCCCGGACCTGCACCTCAACGGCCGCGAGGCCGGCGAGACCGCGGCCCGGGCCGGCGCCCGCCGCCTGGTCCTCACCCACATCCCGCCGTGGACCGACCCCGCCGTCAACCTCGCCGACGCCCGCGAGGTCTTCGACGGCCCGGTGGATCTCGCGGCGCCGAGGGTGACGTACGAGATCTGACACGTGTACGGCGTTCAGGGCCGTACGACGCGACGAAGGCCCCCGCCGCCGCGGGGGCCTTCGTCATGTGCGCTGCCGGGAGGGACTCACGCCTTAGTGAGGTCCTCGATCTCCTCCTCGGGCTCGCGGCCCGGGGTGGGGAGGTTGAAGCGGACGATGGCGAAGCGGAAGACGAAGTAGTAGATCGCTCCGAACACCAGGCCGATCGGGATGATCAGCCAGGGCTTGGTCGCCAGGTTCCAGTTGAGTATGTAGTCGATGACACCCGCGGAGAAGGTGAAGCCCGCATGCACCCCGAGCGCCCAGGTGATCGCCATGGACAGGGCGGTGAGCACCGCGTGGATCACGTACAGCAGCGGCGCGATGAACATGAAGGTGAACTCGATCGGCTCGGTCACACCGGTCACGAAGGAGGTCAGCGCCATCGACAGCATCATGCCCATCACGGCCGCGCGACGCTCCGGGCGGGCGGTGTGCGCGATGGCCAGGGCGGCGGCCGGGAGGCCGAACATCATGATGGGGAAGAAGCCGGACATGAACTGACCGGCGGTCGGGTCACCGGCGAAGAAGCGGGTCAGGTCGCCGTGCACGATCGTGCCGGACGCCGTCTTGTAGTCGCCGATCTGGAACCAGGAGACGGTGTTCACGAACTGGTGCATGCCGACCGGGATCAGCGCGCGGTTGATGAGACCGAACAGGGCGGCACCGAAGGCACCCAGGCCCGTGATCCACTCACCGAAGTTGGAGATGCCCTCGCCGATCGGCTTCCAGACCAGACCGAAGAAGACGCCCATGACCGTGCCGACGAAGGCCATGATGATCGGGACGAGCCGGCGGCCGTTGAAGAAGCCGAGCCAGTCCACCAGCTTGGTCCGATGGAACCGCTGCCAGACCACCGCGCCCAGCAGACCCATCACCAGGCCGCCGAGCACACCGGGGTTGTTGAAGGTCGCGGGGACGTCCGCGCCCTTCAGGATCTGCGCGTCGGTGACGGGGAACGCGGTGAGCACGTTCTTGTAGACCAGGAAGCCGACCAGGGCGGCCAGCGCCGTGGAGCCGTCCGCCTTCTTGGCGAAGCCGATCGCGACGCCGATACAGAAGAGCATCGGGAGGTTGTCGAAGATCGCGCCGCCCGCCGTGGCGAAGACCGAGGTGACCTTGTCGGGCAGGTGCAGCTTGTCGTGGATGTCCTGCTGACCGAAGCGGAGCAGCAGACCAGCCGCCGGCAGCACGGCGATCGGGAGCTGGAGGCTACGGCCGACCTTCTGCAGGCCCTGGAAAAGACCGGATCCCCACTTCTTTGTGGGGGCCGCCGTCGCGGTGGCGGTTGTCATACTTCCTCCATCGGTGGTGGTCTACACCACTCAGTGGTGTAGACCTGTTGTACACGATGGGGGCGATATAAGGAACCCGTCAATTCCGCAACCGGAGCGCTACGCGCTGTACGCCATAGGGCGACAGGCTGCTTAAGCCTTGGTGACGTCCTCCACTTCATCCTCCGGTTCCCTGCCCGGGGTCTTCAGGTCGAACCGCGTGATGGCGAACCGGAAGATCACGTAGTAGACCGCCGCGAAGCACAGACCGATCGGGATGATCGCCCAAGGCCGCGTCGCCAGCTTCCAGTTGATGACGTAGTCGATCAGCCCCGCCGAGAAACTGAACCCGTCGTGCACCCCCAGCCCCCACGTCACCGCCATCGACGCCCCCGTCAGCACCGCGTGCACCACGTACAACAGCGGCGCGATGAACAGGAACGAGTACTCCAGCGGCTCGGTGATGCCGGTCACGAACGACGTCAGCGCCACCGACAGCATCAGGCCGCCGATCTCCTTGCGCCGGTGCGGCTTCGCACAGTGCGTCATGGCCAGCGCGGCGGCCGGCAGCGCGAACATCATGATCGGGAAGAACCCCGACGTGAACTGACCCGCGTCCGGATCACCCGCCAGGAACATGTTGATGTCACCGTGCACCGTCTGCCCGTCGGGCGTGGTGTAACTGCCGAACTGGAACCAGATGGGCACGTTCAGGAACTGGTGCAGCCCGACCACCAGCAAAGCCCGGTTCGCGACCCCGAACACCCCCGCACCCCACGCCCCCGCGTCCCGCAACCAGTGACTGAAGCTCTCCAGCCCCCCGCCGACCGGCGGCCAGACCCACAGACACAACGCGGCGAACACGATGGCCACGAACGACATGATGATCGGGACCAGCCGCCGCCCGTTGAAGAACCCCAGCCAGTCCACCAGCCGCGTCCGGTGGTACCGCGCCCAGAAGAACGCCGTCAGCAGCCCCAGCGCGATCCCCCCGAACACCCCCGGGTTCTGGAACGTGAACGTCGACACCGACCCGTCCCGCACCTGGCACCCGATCCCCGGCAACACCCTCGAACCACCGGGACAGTCCTCCGGGAACTGATGCAGCACCCCGTAATAGACGAGAAAGCCCGCCACCGCCGCCAGCGCCGTCGAACCGTCCGCCTTCTTCGCCATGCCGATCGCGACCCCGACACAGAACAGCAGCGGCAACCCCACCGAACCGTCCAGCAGCGCCCCGCCCGCCCCCTTCATCACCTTGGACACGGCCGTCCAGCCAAGACCCTGGTCACCGAACACGTCCGGCTGACCCAGCCGGTTCAGGATCCCCGCCGCCGGCAGCACCGCGATCGGCAGCTGAAGACTGCGCCCCATCTTCTGCAGCCCCTGGAACAACACGTTCCACCGCTCCCGCGCGGGACGTGCCGTACTGTCGGCGCTCTCGGCACTCATGGGCGCGTCCTCCGGGCCGCTCGGCTGCACCGCGGGTCGCCGCGGGGGTTTGTCGACCGCCCACCAGCTGGTGTAGACCAGTCGACGACGGTTCCGCCGCGGTGCTCGCCATCATTCGGCACCCGCGGTACGGCCGCTCGCAAAGATGGGCCAACTGTGGGTTACTGCGACAAAGCGGTTCGGATCAGGGAGAAGGAACATGGCCAGCAAGGCTGAGAAGATCGTCGCCGGCCTCGGCGGAATCGAGAACATCGACGAGATCGAAGGCTGCATCACCCGGCTGCGCACCGAGGTCCACGACGCCTCGCTGGTCGACGACGCCGCGCTCAAGGCCGCCGGCGCCCACGGCGTCGTCAAGATGGGAACCGCCATCCAGGTCGTCATCGGCACCGACGCCGACCCGATCGCCGCGGAGATCGAAGACATGATGTGAGCGACACCGCTCGCCCCCAAGGGGCCCCTCCCCTCCTGGGGAGGGGCCCCTTCCCGTGCTCACGCTCCGGATAGGCTCGTCGCCATGTCTCGAATCGACGGCCGCACCCCCGAACAACTCCGCCCGGTCACCATCGAACGCGGCTGGAGCAAGCACGCCGAGGGCTCCGTCCTCGTCTCCTTCGGCGACACCAAGGTCTTCTGCACCGCCTCCGTCACCGAAGGCGTCCCCCGCTGGCGCAAGGGCAGCGGCGAGGGCTGGGTCACCGCGGAATACAGCATGCTCCCCCGCGCCACCAACACCCGCGGCGACCGCGAGTCCGTCAAGGGCAGGATCGGCGGCCGCACCCACGAGATCTCCCGCCTCATCGGCCGCTCCCTCCGCGCCGTCATCGACTACAAGGCCCTCGGCGAGAACACGATCGTCCTGGACTGCGATGTGTTGCAGGCGGACGGCGGCACCCGCACGGCGGCGATCACCGGCGCGTACGTGGCGTTGGCCGACGCCGTCACCTGGGCGAAGGAACGCAAGCTCGTCAAGGCCGGCCGCCAGCCCCTCACCGGCACCGTCTCGGCCGTCTCCGTCGGCATCGTCGGCGCGGTCCCCCTCCTCGACCTCTGCTACGAGGAGGACGTCAAGGCCGAGACCGACATGAACGTCGTCTGCACCGGCGACGGCCGCTTCGTCGAGGTCCAGGGCACCGCCGAGGCCGAACCCTTCGCCCGCGACGAACTCAACGCCCTCCTCGACCTCGCCGTCGCCGGCTGCACCGACCTGGCCACCATCCAGCAGACGGCACTCGACGAGGCACTCAAGAAGTAGCGGCAGAGGTAGCGGCAGGAATAGCGGTCGAAGTAAAGGGAAGGGAAAAACCCGAGGTACGACGGGGCAACCCCGACGACCGACCCCGCGTCCCTATCAATACGGGCGCACGGCACGTACAACCGTGCGCCCGGCCAGCCGTACCACGGGGAGGGACACCACCATGGCCGCCAGCCGACGCCGAGGACGCCGTCGCGTCACCACCACCATCGCCGCCGTAGCCGCGACCGCCGCACTCGCCACCGCCCTCCTCACCGGCTGCGACTCCGTCAACACGGCACTCGACTGCGTCCGCACCGCCGACTCCATCGCCGACAGCGTCACCGCACTCCAGCAGGCCGTGGAGAACGCCGCCGACGACCCCACCCGCACCGAGGCCTCCCTCGACTCCATCCAGCAGAACCTCAAGAAGATCGGCGACAAGACCGACGACGCCGACGTCAACAAGGCGGTCGACCACCTCGAGCAGGCCGTGGACAACGTCCGCACGGCCGTCAGGAACGGCGACTCCACCCCCGACGTCACCCCGGTCACCGACGCGGCCGGCGAACTGACCAAGGTCTGCACCCCGTAAGGCACCGCCCCGGCCCTTGCGATACTGCTGGCCATGACGACCCGCCTGATCCTCGCCACCCGCAACGCCGGAAAGATCACCGAGCTGCACTCGATCCTCGCGGAGGCGGGGCTGCCCCACGAACTGGTGGGCGCGGACGCGTACCCCGACATCCCCGACGTCAAGGAAACAGGCGTCACCTTCGCCGAGAACGCGTTGCTGAAGGCCCACGCCCTCGCCCAGGCCACCGGCCTCCCCGCCGTCGCCGACGACTCCGGCCTCTGCGTGGACGTCCTGAACGGCGCCCCCGGCATCTTCTCCGCCCGCTGGGCCGGCCGCCACGGCGACGACAAGGCCAACCTCGACCTGCTCCTCGCCCAGCTCTCCGACATCGCCGACGAACACCGATCCGCCCACTTCGCCTGCGCGGCGGCCCTCGCCCTCCCGGACGGCACGGAACGCGTCGTCGAGGGCCAACTCTGCGGCTCCCTGCGCCACACGCCCTCCGGCACCAACGGCTTCGGCTACGACCCCATCCTCCAGCCGAACGGCGAGTCCCGGACCTGCGCCGAACTGACCCCGGCAGAGAAGAACGCGATCAGCCACCGGGGGAAGGCGTTCCGGGCGTTGGTGCCGGTGGTGCGGGAGCTGTTGGGCTGAAGGGCGAGAAAGGGGCTGCCTGGTCGGGCAGCCCCTTTGTGCGCGTGCGGCCGGTGGGACTCGAACCCACACGGGTGTGAACCCACTGGGACCTAAACCCAGCATGACTGCCAAATTCCATCACGGCCGCTCAAAAACGGTCATCACACTCGACCGGTAGCGTTCAGTGTACGGGTAGAGAGCGTTGGGCGACGAGGGGATCCCTCGCCTTCTGACGGCACCACGTCTCCGTCAGCGCGTGACAGTTGGGGCATAGATACCGAAGATTCTCCCGGCGGTTGTCGCGCCAGTCGCCGTTGACGTGGTCGATCTGCAAAGTGATCGTCTGCCCCAGCCACTCGCCCCTGTTGCCGCAGGACTCACATGTGTATGGCACGCCGATCTCGGCCAGGGCTCGATGAAGCTGAGATCTGTTCGTCCGACCCGCATCCGAGGGCAGAACGATCAGTACTCGGTGTGAGACGGGCGCGGGGGCGGGACGCTCCGGCCGTGCCCATGTCCTGCGCTTGAAGTGGCTTGTGTCCAGGCCGAGTCGAGACGCTGCACGCCGAACACGCCGGTGATTGGTGTCGTTCACGTCCAAGCCGAGGTCGCGCATCACGTCGGCGTAACTCGTGGCGTGTTCTACGGCTTCGCGGGGCCTGCCCTCGGGGATCGATGCACGCTGGTGGGAGAAGTGCCCCATGTCGACACCCTGGCTGCGCAGCATGCGGCTCAGGGTTGCCCGCGATCGGCTGTCGTCCGGTACGCCCAGGGCGCGAGCCACGCCCCGGATACTGGTCGCATTCGCCGCAGCGGCCTTCAACTCCTCGGCCGTGAACGGAAGGTCCACTTCGGCGCGATCCATGCCGGGGAAATGGCTGATGTCAATCCCGGCAGCGCCGATGCGGCGCCGGATGTGGGACAGGGTTCCGGTAGCCGGAGTGGCGCCCAGTTTCAACGCGACTTCGCGCAGCGAGGAAGAATCGGCGGCAGCCTCGGCGATGGCGGCGTCCGGGTACTTGCGCCAAGGACTGCGCTTGGCGAAGTGGCTCGAATCGAGGACGTGACGGGCTACGTGCTCCTGGAGCACCCGCCGCTGGCCCCCACTTGGTTTCAGGCCGAGTCGTCTCATCAGATCGGTCCAGTTCCGTGCCTTGGCGACCTCCGCCTCCAGCCGCTCCCTGGTGTACGCACTCGCTCCCATCGAGCCCCCCGTTCCGGCCGCGCGTTCGCAGCCCGTACGGAGTAACGAACTGGTTATCGGACAGTCACGCACGGAAACCGGAAAAGGGAAACGGCTCGCGCCAGGTCACCCCGGTGCGAGCCGTCAGTGGTGGTGGATCAGGTGGGCCTCAGATGCCCAGGTCCTTGATGATCTTGGCTACGTGGCCGGTGGCGCGGACGTTGTAGAGGGCTCGTTCTACCTTGCCGTCCTCGTCGACGATGATCGTGGAGCGGATGACGCCCAGGTAGGTCTTGCCGTAGTTCATCTTCTCGCCGTAGGCGCCGTAGGCGTCCAGGGCCTTCTTGTCGGGGTCGGCGAGGAGGGTGACCCTGAGGTTCTCCTTCTCGCGGAACTTGCCGAGTTTCTCCGGGGCGTCGGGGGAGATGCCGAGGACGTCGTAGCCGGCGTCGGCGAGGAGGGAGAGGTTGTCCGTGAAGTCGCAGGCCTGCTTCGTGCAGCCGGGGGTGAGGGCCGCCGGGTAGAAGTAGACGATGACCTTGCGGCCCTTGTGGGCGGAGAGGGACACCTCGTTGCCGTCGGCGTCGGGGAGGGTGAAGTCGGGGGCTACGTCCCCGGGCTGGAGTCGCTCGCTCATCGGTCTAGCGTAACGGGGGGTCCTGGCATGGCAGCGGTGGCGAGAACTGACAGACTGTCCAGAACAGGCAGTACGGCAGACTTCGGAGGGCCTACGGTGGCGGAGACGTCGGACACCAGATCCCCGGCGCAGATCGAGGCGGACATCAAGCGCCGCCGCGAGGTGCTGGCCGAGACGCTGGACGAGATCGGGGTGCGGGTGCACCCGAAGACCATCGTCGGCGATGCGAAGGCCAAGGTCGCGGCCAACGTCGATCACACGCTCGGGAAGGCCTACGTCCAGGTCAACCGGGTCGTGAGTGAGGTGCGGGCCCAGTTCGTGGACGACGAGGGCGCGCCGCGGCTGGAGCGGGTGGTGCCGGTCGCCCTCGTCGCCGTGGGCGTGGTCGGGCTGCTGGTCTTCAGCGGTACCCGGCGGCGCAAGAGCTGATCAGAGGCAGGTAGGTTCAAGGGCGTGAGCGCCAAGAGAGACGAGCAGGGCAGCGGGCACGACAAGCTGCCGATCCGGATGCTGCACGACCGGGTCCTGGTCAAGCAGGACACCGGTGAGGGTGAGCGGCGGTCGGGCGGGGGCATCCTGATTCCCGCCACGGCGGCGGTCGGGCGCCGGCTGGCCTGGGCCGAGGTGGTCGCGGTCGGGCAGAACGTGCGGACGGTGGAGCCCGGCGACCGGGTGCTGTACGACCCGGAGGACCGTGCCGAGGTCGAGGTGCGGGGGGTGGCGTACGTGCTGATGCGGGAGCGCGATCTGCACGCGGTGGCCGCCGACCGGTTCGAGGGCTCGGAGGACTCGACCGGCCTGTATCTGTGATTCAGAGGACGAAAGGGGCCTGGTGACTGCGGTCACCAGGCCCCTTTGCTATTTGTTTGCTATGTTCGAAGGAGCCAGCCCGACGAGACGCGCCGTACCGGGACCGTGGAGGCAAAGACGACGCACCCCCCGCTGCCGGAGATACGTCAGCGAAGCTTCTCGGAGGTGCCGTCATGGCCTGGGTTCTGCTTGTCGTCGCCGGGTTGCTCGAGGTCGGGTGGTCCGTGGGCATGAAGTACACCGACGGCTTCACCCGGCTCGTGCCCAGTCTGCTCACCGGCGGCGGGATCGTCGCCAGCATGCTGTTGCTGTCGTACGCGGCGCGGACGCTCCCCATCGGTACCGCCTACGGCGTGTGGGTGGGGATCGGGGCGGCCGGGGCGGCGGTGTTCGGGATGGTGGTGCTCGGGGAGCCGGCCACCGCCGCCCGGATCTTCTTCGTGTCCCTGCTGCTGGTCGCCGTGGTGGGACTCAAGGCGACCAGCGGTCACTGATCGCCCCTCACTGACCGGCCCTCACGGACCGGCGGTCATTGGATGAACCCGAACCCGCCTCCGTCGCCCGCTGTGGTGCCGGTACTGGTGCCGGTATCGGTGCCCGAGGTCGTCGTACCGGTACTGGTGCCGCTGGTCGTCGTCCCTGCCGTGGTTCCGGTCGTCGTGCCGGAGTCCGTTCCCGAGGTCGTGGTGCCCGAGTCGGTGCCCGAGGTCGTCGTACCGGACGTGGTCGAGCCGTCGGTGGTGGAGCCGTCGGTCGTGGCGCCGGCGGTGGTGGAGCCGTCCGTGCCGCCGTTGTCGGCGCCGCCGTCCGTGCCGCCGTTGTCCTGGCCCTGGTCGGTGGTGCCGCCGTTGTCCTGGCCGCCGGTGCCCGGGGTGGCCGGGGCCTGGGTGCCCGGGGCCACGGTCTCGGCGCCCGCCTGGAGGTCCAGGTCGAAGTCGGAGGCCGTGGTGCCCTTCAGGGCGGCCTTGGTGTACTGCGCCCAGATCTCGGTCGGGGCTCCGCCGCCGTTGATGCGGGCGAGGCCGAGGGCGCCGTACAGCGACTTGTGGGCGGCGGTGACCGGGTCCTGGCCCATCACGGAGACGACGGTGGCGAGGTCCGGGGTGTAGCCCGCGAACCAGGCCGCGGTGTCCTCCTCGGCGGTGCCGGTCTTGCCGGCCGCCGGACGGCCCGCGGCCTGGGCGGCGGTGGCGGTGCCGTTGTCGACCACGCTCTGCAGGATGGAGGTGGTGGTGTCGGCGGCCTGCCGGCTGACGGCCTGCTTGCTCGTCGACTTCGGCAGCTTGATCTCCTGCGTGCCGTCCTTGGTGATCTTGTCGACCATCGTGTACGTGCCGTGCTTGCCGTGGTTGGCGAGCGTGGCGTACGCCTCGGCCATGTCCAGGACGCTGGCGGTCGCGGTGCCGAGGGCGATGGACGGGTAGGGCTGGAGGTCCTTGGTGTCGGCGGGGATGCCCAGGTCGACGGCGGTCTGCTTGACCTTGGACGGGCCGACGTCGACGGCCATCTGCGCGTACACCGAGTTCACGGAGAGGTCGGTGGCCTTGCGGACGGTGATCTGGCCGTACGACCTCTCGTCCTCGTTCTCCGGCGCGTAGGCGCCGCCGGACCAGCCCTGGACGGCGCGCTTGTTGGTGCCGTCGTAGTAGGTGTTCGGGGTGATGGTCTGGCCGGACTGGGTGGTGGAGCCGTCGTCGACGGCGGAGGCGAAGACGAAGGGCTTGAAGGTGGAGCCCACCTGGAAGTCGCCGCGGGTCGCGCCGTTGGTGTACTGCTTCACGTAGTCGATGCCGCCGTACATGGCGACGACCTCGCCGGTCTTCGGGTCGACGGAGGCGCCGCCGGCCCGCACGTAGTTGTCGACCTTGTTGTTCTTCTTGTCCAGCTGGGAGATCAGCTTGTCGTCGACCGCCTTCACGAAGGCGTTCTGCTTGGACTTCTGCAGGGTGGTCGTGATGCGGTAGCCGCCGGCCTCCAGGGCGTCCGAGTCGACGATCTTGTTCTTGATCAGGTAGTCGTTGACCGCGTTGACGATGTAGCCGCGCTGCCCGGACATCCCGGTGGAGACGGTCTGCTCCTTGGGCATCGGGAACTTCATGCCGGCCCGCTTGGACTCGCTGAGCCAGCCCTTCTTGACCATGCCGTCGAGGACGTAGTTCCAGCGGGCGACGGCCGCGGCCTTGTTCTCGGGGTGGGCGACGACGTCGTACTCGCTCGGCGCGTTGACGAGCGCGGCGAGGTAGGCGGCGCGGGCCGGGTCGAGGTTGGTGGCGTCCATGCCGTAGTAGGCCTGGGCGGCGGCCTGGATGCCGTAGGCGTTGCGGCCGAAGTAGCTGGTGTTGAGGTAGCCCTCGAGGATCTGGGACTTGGACTCGCTGCGGTCCAGCTTGATCGAGATGAAGAACTCCTTCACCTTGCGGGTGACGGTCTGCTCCTGGGCGAGGTAGTAGTTCTTCACGTACTGCTGGGTGATCGTCGAGCCGGACTGGGTGCCCTTGCCGGTCGCGGTGTTCCAGGCGGCGCGCAGCATGGCCTTGGGGTCGACGGCGGACTCGGTGTAGAAGTCGCGGTCCTCGGCGGCGAGCACGGCGTGCTGGGCGTCCGCGGAGACCTGGGAGAGGTCCACGTTCTCCCGGTTGACCTCGCCGTCCCGGGCGAGCTGGGAGCCGTCGGCGTACAGGTAGACGTTGCTCTGCTTGGTGGCGAAGGCGTTGGCCGCCGGGATCTTCACCATCGAGTAGCCGAGGAAGAACAGGCCGATCACCAGCAGCACGCCGATGACGAAGGTGCCGAGCACCATCCGCCAGGTCGGGATGATCCGCCGCCATCCGGTCCGTTTGGGCCGCTTCATCTTCTTCTCGCCCCCGTTCGTCGGCACGGCGGCCGCGGCCGGTTCGGCCCCGGGTGCCGGGACCGCGGTGACCGCGGTGGGTGCCGGGGGCGCGGTGACCGCGGTGGTTGCCGGAGGCGTTGCCGCCTTCGGCACCCTGACCGCCGCGAGCTGCCGTGTCTGCGTGTCCTGCGTGTCCTGCCTGGTGGTCTCGGCCGCCGCGGGCGGGCGCGCCCTGGGCACCGTGACCGCCGTGAGCTGACGGGTCTGGGTGTCCTCGGCCGCCGCCTTCGGCGGTGCGATCTTCTTCTCGTCCGTTCTCTCGCCCGCTCTGCCGCCCGCCGCGGGCGGCTCCGTCGTCCTCTCCTCGGCCGCCGCGGGCGGCTCCGGCTGCTTCGCCTCGGCCACCGGCGGGGTCTTCTTCTCCTCGGCCGCAGCCGGCGGCTCCGTCGGGCCTCCGCCGCCCTGGTTCGGCTGTTGCGGCTGCGGCTCGTCGCTCATGTCGTGCACGGACTCCTGTTTCGCGTCGTACATTCGTTCCCGTACGACCTCGTACGCTTCTGCGCCCCCTGTTGAAGACTCTCGCACCGCGCGTTCCGTTCCCGGATTCCGGCACGCTTCGGTCACGGAAATTGCGTGGCCTGCGATGTCGTCGGCGCAGTAAGCTCCTGCGCTTCGGTGTCGGGCGGTCCGGGAGGTCGGTTGGCGTGGGCGCGGGACGGTTGTACACGGCCGTCGCGGCGGGGGGTTTCCGACGGTACGCGACGTATCGGGCGGCCACCGCCGCCGGGGTGTTCACCAACACGGCCTTCGGGATCATCCTCGTCTACACGTACTTGGCGCTGTGGGACGAGAAACCGCACCTCGGAGGCTATGACCAGGCACAGGCGGTGACCTATGTGTGGCTCGGTCAGTGCCTGTACGCGACCCTCGCGATCCAGGGCGGGGGCGTGGAAAAAGACCTGATGGAGCGTATCCGCACGGGCGCGATCGCGATCGACCTGTACCGTCCGGCCGATCTGCAACTGTGGTGGCTGGCGACCGATTTGGGCCGCTCGCTGTTCCAGATGCTGGGGCGGGGCGTGATCCCCTTCCTGGTCGGAGCGGTGTTCTTCCCGATGGCGCTGCCCGCGGACGCCGGCACCTGGGCCGCCTTCCTGGTCGCGCTGTTCCTCGCGATGCTCGTCAGCTTCGGCATCCGCTACCTGGTCGCGCTGAGCGCGTTCTGGCTGCTGGACGGCATGGGCGTCAACCAGGTGCTGATGATCACGGGGATCTTCTTCTCGGGCATGACCCTGCCGCTGAACGTCTTCCCGGGCGCCTTCGGCGAGGTCGTCCGCGTCCTGCCGTGGGCGGCGCAGATCCAGATGCCGGCGGACGTGCTGCTGGGGGAGACGGGCGTGGCCGGGGCGTTCGCCTTCCAGGCCGCGTGGGCGGTGGCGCTGCTGGCGGCGGGGCGGCTGCTGCAGTCGGCGGCGACGCGGCGGGTGGTGGTGCAGGGTGGGTGAGCGTGTTCCGGACGGGTGGCGCGGGGCGGGTGAGCGGGCCCGGGACGGCCTTCGGGCCTACCTGCTGATCGCCGGGATGTGGATCCGTTCCACGATGACCTACCGGACGTCCTTCGCCATCACCATGGCCGGGAACCTGCTGGTGACCGGGCTGGACTTCGCCACGATCCTGCTGATGTTCTCGCAGGTCGACTCGCTCGGCGGCTGGTCGCTGCCCGAGGTCGCCTTCCTGTACGGCCTGTCGGCGACCGCGTTCGGCGTCGCCGACCTGGTGCTGGGCTCGATGGACGTGCTGGGCACCCGGATCCGCGACGGCTCCTTCGACACGCTGCTGGTCCGGCCGGCCCCGGTGCTCGCGCAGATAGGCGCGGACCACTTCGCGCTGCGCCGCCTGGGCCGGATCACCCAGGGCGCCGTGGTGCTGGGCTGGGCGCTGGTCTCCGTCGGCATCGACTGGACGCCGGCGAAGGTACTGCTGGTCCCGCTGACGCTGGCGGCCGGCGCGGCGATCTTCTGCGCGCTGTTCGTGGCGGGCGCGGCCTTCCAGTTCCTGGCGCAGGACGCGGCGGAGGTGCAGAACGCGTTCACGTACGGCGGTACGACGCTGCTCCAGTACCCGCCGACGGTGTTCGGGAAGGACTTCGTGCGCGGGGTCACGTTCATGCTGCCGCTGGCCTTCGTGAACTGGGTGCCGGCCGCGTACGTGCTGGGGCGGCCGTATCCGCTGCGGCTGCCCGCGTGGGCGGCGTGGTCGCCGCCGCTGGTGGCGTTGGTGTGCTGCGCGCTGGCGGGTCTGGCGTGGCGGGCGGGTCTCAGGGCGTATCGGAGTACGGGGAGTTGATCTGATGTCGGACGTGTTCATCGAGGTCGACCGGGTGGAGAAGGTCTTCGAGGTCCGGAAGAAGGCCGGGTTCCTGAAACGGGAACGGCGGCAGGTACGGGCGGTCGACTCGCTCTCGTTCACGGTGGCGCGCGGCGAGATGGTCGGCTACATCGGCCCGAACGGCGCCGGGAAGTCGACCACGATCAAGATGCTGACGGGCATCCTGACCCCGAGCGGCGGCCGGCTCCGGGTGGCCGGCATCGACCCGTCCCGCGAACGGACCCGCCTGGCCCACCGCATCGGGGTGGTCTTCGGCCAGCGCACGACCCTCTGGTGGGACCTCCCCCTCATCGACTCCTACCGCCTGATGCACCGCATGTACCGCATCCCGGACGCCCGTTACGCCGAGAACCTGGACCGCCTGGTCGAACTCCTCTCCCTGGAAAGCCTCCTGGACGTCCCGGTCCGCCAGCTCTCCCTCGGCCAGCGGATGCGCGGCGACATCGTGGCGGCGCTGCTGCACGACCCGGACGTCCTCTACCTCGACGAACCGACCATCGGCCTGGACGTGATCTCGAAGGCCAAGGTCCGCGAGTTCCTCCGCGAACTGAACACCGAACGCGGCACCACGGTCCTGCTCACCACCCACGACCTCCAGGACATCGAGCAGCTGTGCTCCCGGGTGATGGTCATCGACCACGGGCGGCTGATGTACGACGGTCCGCTCACCGGCCTGCACGAGGCGGGGGAGAGCGAGCGCACCCTCGTGGTCGACCTGGAGCGGGAGCTCCCGCCGATCGACGCGGGCCCGGCGGCGCGGGTGGTGAGGGTGGAGGGGCCGAGGCAGTGGCTGGCGTTCCCGGCGTCGGAGTCGGCGGCGCCGCTGGTGGCGCGGATCGCGGCGGAGTACCCGTTGGCCGACCTGTCGGTCCGGGAGCCGGACATCGAGGCGGTGATCGCGAAGATGCTGCGTTCCATGGGGGACACCCCCAACCCCCCACCGGACCGGGCCACCGCATAGTCCCCGGCGCCGCGAACTCGTAGTCTGCCTCCATGACCGACGATGCCCCGGAGTTGCGCGCCTCCGACGCCGATCGTGAACGAGTCGCCGAGGTCCTCAGGGACGCCCTCGCGGAGGGGCGCCTCGACATGGAGGAGTTCGAGGAGCGGCTGGAGGCGACGTACCAGGCCCGTACGTACGGCGAGTTGACGCCGATCACGAGAGACCTGCCGGCAGCGGGCGTGCAGCCGCCGGTGTCGCTCAGCAAACCCCCTGCGACGAGCGGGAGCTGGGGAGGCCGGATCATCGGCGGCGAGGGCACGTCCTCGTGGGCGGTGGCCGTGATGTCCGGTTTCCAGCGCAAGGGCCGCTGGACGGTGCCCAGACGCTTCAACTCCTTCGCGTTCTGGGGCGGCGGCGAGATCGACCTGCGCGAGGCGAACTTCGCGGACGGCGAGGTCGTGATCAACTGCGTCGCGATCATGGGCGGGATCAGCGTGATCGTGCCGCCGGGCGTCGAGGTGGTGATGCGCGGCATCGGCATCATGGGCGGCTTCGACGAACGCGAGCACGACATGTCGCCGGACCCGGGCGCCCCGAGGGTGGTCGTGACGGGCTTCGCGTTCTGGGGCGGCGTCGAGGTGGCCCACAAGGTGACGAAGGCGGAACGCCAGCGGCTCAAGGAGGAACGCCGCCAGCAGAGCCTCGACCGCAGGACAGCCCGCCACGAACTCCACGAGGCCCGCCACGAGTGGCACCAGCAGCGCCGCGAACACCGCGAGGAACGCCGCGAAAACCGGAACCACCGGAGACACGGGGACCACTGAGGGGCGACGGCGCAGCCGACGATCGACGGGGCATTCTGAGCGCCGGCGGCGCAGCCAACCCAGCGGTGTGTATGGATGTGCAGCTCCGCCGCGTGGGCGCGACCAGCCCGCCGGTTCGGCACCGCCGAAATCCGCCGTCGTGGCTGATCGCCGTCGCGGCGGGGTGGGAACTCCTCGCTCGTTTCGGGAGTAGGTGAGGTAGGGACAATGGGTGCGGGGTCACCGTGAGGGTGGTGCCGGCTGCGAACGGGTGGAGCCGATGGAGGAACGTACGGAAACGGTGGACGGGGAGGGAGAGCGGGTGGCGCAGGCCGCCCCTTCCTACAAGTCCATGAACGCCTTCACACCCGCCGACGAGGAGCGCCAACGCGGCGTCCGGCGTATGAAGCGCACGGCGACCGGCCTGCTGTTGATGGTCGCCCTCGTGTACGTGCTGGCGAAGTGGGCGTCCGGCGCCGGCGCCGGCACCTGGGCGGACTACGTGGCCGCGGCCGCCGAGGCCGGCATGGTCGGCGCGCTCGCCGACTGGTTCGCGGTGACCGCCCTGTTCCGCCACCCCCTCGGCCTCCCCATCCCGCACACCGCGATCATCCCGACCAAGAAGGACCAGCTCGGCGTCTCGCTCGGCGAGTTCGTGGGGGAGAACTTCCTCTCCCAGGACGTGGTGAGGCAGCGGCTGCGCGCCGTCGGCATCGGCAGCCGCCTCGGCGCCTGGCTGGCCGAGCCGAACAACGCCGACCGGGTCACCGCCGAGCTCGCGACAGCGCTCCGCGGCGCGCTCACCGTGCTGCGGGACTCCGACGTCCAGGCGGTCGTCGGCGAAGCCATCACACGGCGGGCCGACGCCCAGGAGATCGCCCCCGGCATCGGCAAGATGCTGGAGCGGGTCGTCGCGGACGGCGGCCACAAGCGGGTCGTCGACCTGGTCGTCACCCGCGCGCACGACTGGCTGGTGCTGCATGCGGACTCCGTGATGGACGCCGTCCAGGGCGGAGCCCCCGGCTGGACCCCCCGCTTCGTGGACCGCAAGGTCGGCGAGCGCGTCTACAAGGAGCTGCTGCGCTTCTGCGCCGAGATGCGGGACATGCCCTCCCACCCGGCCCGCGGCGCCCTCGACCGCTTCCTCTCCGACTTCGCGAACGACCTCCAGTCCGACACCGACACCCGGGCCCGCGTCGAGCGGCTCAAGGGCGAGGTGCTGGGCCGCGGCGAGGTGCAGGACCTGATCGCGTCCGCCTGGACGGCCGTACGGTCCATGATCGTCTCGGCGGCCGAGGACGAACGCAGTGAGCTGCGGCTGCGCGTCCGTGCCTCCCTGATCTCCCTGGGCGCCCGGATGGCCACCGAACCCAAGGTCCAGGACAAGGTCGACAGCTGGGTCGAGGGCGCGGCCGTGCACGTCGTGACGACGTACCGCAAGGAGATCACGTCCCTGATCACCGACACGGTGGCCGGCTGGGACGCGGAGCACACCACCCGGAAGATCGAGGCGCACATCGGCCGCGACCTGCAGTTCATCCGGATCAATGGCACGGTGGTGGGGTCGCTGGCCGGCGTGCTGATCTTCACGGTGTCCCGGGCACTGGGGGCGTAGCGCGCCCGGAGCGGGGCACCCGGCCGGGGTTGCGGTTCCCTTTCCCGGCCGAGGAGGCGCGATGGGTGCGGATGCGGGTACGGGTGCGGGTGCGCATGCCGGCGTGGACACGACGGCGGGCGGCCGGACGATCACCACCCGCATCCCGGCCCGCCTGGACCGCCTCCCCTGGTCCCGCTGGCACTGGACGATCGTCATCGGCCTCGGCACGGTCTGGATCCTGGACGGCCTGGAGGTCACGGTCGTCGGCAACATCTCCAGCCGCCTCTCCGAACCGGGCAGCGGCCTCGCGATCTCCTCCGCCCAGGTCACCGGCACCGCCGCGGCGCTCTACGTGGCCGGCGCCTGCGTCGGCGCCCTCTTCTGGGGCCGCCTCACCGACCGCCACGGCCGCAAGAAACTCTTCATGATCACCCTGGCGGTCTACCTGGCCGCCACCGCCCTGACCTCGCTCTCCTTCGCCCCCTGGTGGTTCTTCACCTTCCGCTTCCTGACCGGCTTCGGCATCGGCGGCGAGTACGCGGCGATCAACTCGGCGATCGACGAGCTGATCCCGGCGTACTACCGGGGCCGCGTCGACCTGATCATCAACGGCAGCTTCTGGGTGGGCGCGGTGGGCGGCTCGCTGCTGTCGATCGTCGCGCTGGACACGGACTTCCTGGCGAAGGACGTGGGCTGGCGCCTGACCTTCGCGCTGGGCGTCGTCCTCGGCCTGGTCATCCTGCTGGTACGGCGCAACGTCCCGGAGAGCCCGCGCTGGCTGCTGATCCACGGCAGGGAGCGGGAGGCGGAGGAGATCGTCACGTCGATCGAGCGGCAGGTGGCGGCCGAGAAGGGCGCCCCGCTGCCCGAGCCGGCCGGCGAACTGGTGATCCACCAGCGCGAGAGCGTCACGTTCGCCGAGATCGCCCGCACGGTCTTCCACGACTACCGGCGCCGCGCCGTCCTCGGCTTCTCCCTCTTCGTCGGCCAGGCGTTCCTCTACAACGCGATCACCTTCGGCTTCGGCGCGATCCTCACGAAGTTCTTCGACGTGCCGACGGGGGACACGGGCTACTACTTCGTGGTCATCGCGGTCGGCAACTTCCTCGGCCCGCTGCTGCTGGGCAAGCTCTTCGACACGGTGGGGAGAAGGGTGATGATCTCGTCGACGTACATCCTGTCCGGGCTGCTCCTCTTCCTGACGGCCTGGCTGTTCGGCCGGGGCGTGCTGAGCGCGGGAACCCTGACGGCGTGCTGGTCCGGGGTTCTCTTCTTCGCCTCGGCGGGAGCGTCCAGCGCCTATCTGACCGTCTCCGAGATCTTCCCGATGGAGACGCGGGCGATGTCCATCGCCTTCTTCTACGCCCTGGGCACGGCGGCCGGCGGCATCAGCGGGCCGCTCCTCTTCGCCGACCTGACGGGGACGGGCAAGGTGGCCGACACGGTGCTGGCCTTCCAGATCGGTGCCGGGCTGATGTGCGCGGCGGGGCTGGTGGCGGTGGCGCTGGCGGTGAACGCGGAGCGCCGCCCGCTGGAGGACATCGCCCGGCCGCTGACGGCCGCCGCGCCGCCCGGCGACACGGCGGCGGGCGGCGCGCCAGAGGGTGGTGCGCCCGGGGATCCCGCGGTCTAGAGCCAGCCGCCGGCGATGAACTGGACCGGGTCCTCGCCGGGGTGCTCACGGATGCCGAACACGGCCTGGGACATCGACCACAGAACCGTGCGCCCGATGCGGTCCGGGTAGCGGGCGATCATCGCGTTGAAGAAGTCGACGGCGCTGTTCTCGGTGCCCATCAGCTCCTCGGCGACGTCCAGGTACTCCCGTGTCTCGGTGATCGTCCGCGCCGCGTCGTCGTCGAGCTCGGACTTCTTGTGGCCGGCGACGACCGAGCGCGGGCTCAGCGCCTCGACCTGGTCGATCGCCCGGCGCCAGGAGTCCAGGCCCGCGAGCACGGCCTCGCCGACGTACTGGTGGGCGCCGTTGTAGATGACGTCACCGGCCACGACGAGCGCGAGGTCGGGCACGTGCAGGACGCTGGTCGCCTCGGTGTCGGTGTGCCCGACCTCGACCATGACAAGATCCCTGCCCTCTAGGGTGAAGCGGTTGTCGGGCACGGTCACCGCGGTCACCGGGGAGGGCGGGATGTCCGAGTAGACCTTGTCCCAGACGTACGGGCGACCGGCGTTGTTGGCGTGCATCTCGCGGTCCGCAACACGGACGCCGGCGAGCGCACCGCGACCGACATCCGCAAGGCGACCGGCAACGACGACGTCCATGTCGCACGGCTCGACCTCCTCGACCGCGAGTCGATCGCGGTCTTCACCGGAGCCTGGGCCGGACCGCTGCACATCCTCGTCAACAACGCCGGAGTGATGGCGCTGCCCACGCTCGACCGCACCCCGGACGGCTGGGAGCTCCAGTTCGCCTCCAACCATCTCGGCCACTTCGCGCTCGCACACGGCCTGCACGACGCGCTCGCGGCAGCCGGCAACGCGCGCATCGTGTCGCTGAGCTCCAGCGGTCACCACGCCTCGCCGGTCGTGTTCGACGACATCAACTTCGATTCCCGCCCGTACGACCCGTGGCTCGCCTACGGACAGTCGAAGACGGCCAACGTCCTCTTCGCGGTCGGTGCGACCAGCCACTGGGCGGCCGACGGGATCACCGCGAACGCCGTCCACCCCGGCGTGATCATGGAGACCAACCTGTCCCGCCACATGGACCCGGAGCAGGCCGCGCAGCTGCGCTCCGCCGCGGCGGCCGGCGAGTCCAGTTCGATCCTCGGCATGTCGATCCGGTTCAAGACGACCGCCCAGGGTGCCGCGACGAGCGTGCTGGTCGCGACCTCCCCGCTGCTGGAGGGCATCGGCGGCCGCTACTTCGAGGACTGCAACGAGGCGGAGACACTGACGTCCGACGCGATGCCGGGCGCCTCCGGCGGCGTGGCCCCCTTCGCCCTCGCCGCCGATGCCGCCGAACGCCTCTGGGCACTGTCGCTCGCCACCGTGGACGCGTGAGCGGGGCCCCCGTCGGGGAAGCCCCCGGGGAAGCCTCGCGAAGGCGCCGTCACTGACCGCCCCGCGCCCGCCTGCGCAGCAACAGCAACCCACCGGCCAGTGCCGTGATCCCCGCCCCCGCGCTCCACGCCACGATGTCACCGGTCCCGGTGCTGGCAAGGTCGCCGCCGCCCTTGCCCATGGCCGACGGCGCGGACGACGCCGAAGCCGAAGCCGAAGCCGAACCAGAGCCCGGGACCGGTGAGGTGGCGGATCCCGATACCGACGCCGAGGCGGACCCGGACGCCGCCGGGCTCGGCGAGGACGAGGACGACGTCGACGTCGTACCCCCCGCCGCCGTCCCCCCGCTCGCCCGGTCCCGCGTGAACGTCAAGGTCCCGAAGCCCAGCTGGTCGTACCCGCCGCTGTTCGGCCCGTAGTCCCCGCCGCCGCCCTCCGGCGCCGCCTTGGCCGCGATCCGGGTGACGTACGTCGCCGGCAGGCCCCGCCGCTTGGTGTAGTGGTTGGCGATCATCGCCCAGATGGGACGGATCATCGACGGATCGACGCCGGCCGCGGCCGTCACCGTCTCGCTCCCCGACCACCCGCCGACCGCCCCCTTCCGCCGCGTGCTCGCGGTGAACGGCACCTGCCCGCCCAGGTTCCACTTGGCGACGTACTGCGCCCCCTTGAGGAACCGGCTGTCGTCGTACCCGTACAGGTCGATCCCCTGGTTCCAGGCCATCTCGCAGAACGTGCCCATCAGCCCGACCCCGAGCAGCGCGTGCCCCTGATCACGCCCGGCCTCCAGCCACTCGCCGAGCCCGCCCTCGTCCGCGTCCACGTCGTCGTCCACGACGGGAATCGCGTTCTTGATCGCGCCGAGCCCGGCGCCGTGCTTGAAGTAGTCGACGGCGCGGGCGACTTGGGCGCGGTCGTCGCAGAAGACGCCGGTGGCGAGGACGCAGGCCATGTTGGCCAGGTCCCAGTTGGTCCAGTAGTTGGAGACGACGGCGTTGTTGTGCCGGACGAGGAAGTCGTCGCTGACCGCGCCGAAGATCTTGCTCAGCATCTCCTGGAAGCGGGCGAGCTCGAAGTCCCCGTGGTCCCGGACGAGTTCCGCGGCGTTCGCGAACTGGTAGCCGTACAGGCCGGCGGCCAGGAACCGGTCGGCGGAACCGTTGACCGCGGTGAGGGTGGCGGACCAGGCGTTGAGGACGGCGACCGCGGTGTCGGCGTACGCGCTCTCGCCGGTCACGTGGTGGCGCAGGGCGTTCTGGTAGGCGGCGTGGATGTCGTTGTAGAGGATCGAGTAGTTCTCCGGGGTGCCCGAGCCCCGGTACACCACGGCCTGCGGCCGCGCCTGCCAGCCGCTCTGCGCGTGCCGGTTGGCGGTGAGCCGGGCGAACCCGGCCGTGTAGGGCGCGGCGCCCGCCTTCACCTTGGCGGCCATGCGGGCGAGGTCGGTACGGGTGTGCAGCAGGCCGGGATGGGCGAAGGCTCCGGCGGCGACCGCGGTGCCGCTCACCGAGACGGCCCCCGCGGCGGCCCCCACCGCCGCTGCTCCCGAGACCTTCAGCATGCTTCGGCGGCTGATCTGTCGAGTCATCTGCATGCCCTGGGAGACGAACCGGCACGGCCCCGATAACAGAAACCGGGGAGCCGGTCAGGTGCCGGTGAGGCCGCGCCGGCCGGCTCCGGTCAGGCGCCGGTCGTCGACCCGGGCCGCACGATCATCAGCACCGTCACGGCGGCCCAGAGGAGGTTGAACACCCCGGTGAACATGGCCAGTTGCACGGTGGCCTGCCGCGTCCGGGCGTCCGGGCCGCCTTCCACCAGCGCACTCTGCCGGGGCAGCACCAGCGCGCCGAGCACGACCGCCGCGAGCGCGGTGAGCGCGATCGACGTGATCAGCCAGGCGCTGCCCAGCACATACATGGAGCTCGCCGTGGCGAACCCGAACACGGGGACGACGACGCCGACGACGGCGTACACCTGGCAGATCCGGTACAGCAGCCGAAGGGTCTCGGCGGCCCGGACGTCGTCCGGCGCCTCGATGGCGCGCCGGGCGGCCGGCGGGAACATGCTGGCGGCGACGGTGACGGGACCGATCGCGACGATCGCCGCGAGGACATGGACGGCGAGGAGGAACTTGGTCACGGCGTCGACCGTAGGCGGGCGGCGGATCTTGCAGAAGCGGCGATACTGCCACCACTCGACGGATTCTCGCCACCCACATCCGTCATCCACCCCGCACAGGAACCCGCCGTTGGCGAAATTCCGTCGAACGGCTAGCTTCCTGCCATGCACACCGTCGCCGTACTCGTCCTGGACCAGGTCATCCCGTCCGACTTCACCGTGCCGATCGACACCTTCGGCTGGGCCCGGCTGCCCGACGGCCGGGACGCCTACCGGGTGCGGGTGTGCGGGCCGGCCGGCGAGGTGACCGCGGCGGGCGGCGCGTTCACGGTCAGGGCGCCGTACGGGCTGGACGCGCTCGCGGAGGCGGACACGATCATCGTGCCGGGCGTCGCGGACCCCGCCTGCGTCCTGCCGCCCGAGGTCACCGAAGCCCTGCACGCGGCGGCGGCGAACGGCACGCGGATCGCGTCGGTCTGCGTCGGGGCGTTCGTCCTCGCGGCCACCGGCCTCCTCGACGGCCTGCGCGCCACCACGCACTGGGCCGCGGCCGACACCCTGGCCGCGCTGCACCCGGCCGTCGAGGTGGACCCGAACGTCCTCTACGTCGACAACGGACAGTTCCTGACCTCGGCGGGCGCGGCCGCGGCCATGGACATGTGCCTGCACATGGTCCGCAAGGACTACGGCTCGGCGGTCGCCGCGCACACCGCCCGGATGTCGGTGATGCCGCTGGAACGGGAGGGCGGCCAGGCCCAGTTCATCGTCCACGACCAGCCCCCGGCCCCCTCGGGCGCCACCCTGGAGCCCCTCCTGGCCTGGCTGGAGGACAACTGCGACCGTGACCTGACCCTGGACGAGGTCGCGACGCAGGCCGGTATGAGTACCCGTACCCTCAACCGCCGCTTCCGCGACCAGACCGGCACGACCCCGCTGCAGTGGCTGCACCGGGCGCGGGTACGCAGGGCCCAGCACCTGCTGGAGACCACCGCCCACCCCGTCGAACGCATCGCGACCCAGTCGGGCTTCGGCTCCCCGACGGCCTTCCGGGAACGCTTCCGCAGAGTGGTCGGCACGAGCCCGCAGGCATACCGGCGGGCGTTCCGCAGTACGACCTAGAAGGATTCAGCCCCGGCGGTCCGCGACGGCCCAGGACGCCAGTGCCACCGCGCCCGCCACCCCGAGGACGGACGGCCAGGCACCGACCTTCTTGGCCAGCGGATGCGACCCGGCGAACGCGGCGACATAAGCGGCCGACAGCGCCCCGGCGGCCTTCCCGCCCGCCTGCTGCCGCCACTGCTGCGCGGCGGCGGCCCCGGCGACGGCCAGCACGGCTCCGCCCAGCGGCCGCTTCTTCGTCCACCGGGCCACGCCGTACCCCCCGACGAGCCCACCCGCGGCAATCACCGAACTGGGAACCCTGGCCATGCGTGTCTCCTTCTGCTCCTGCCGCTTCTGCCGGATTTCCCGAGGGTAGCGCCCCCTTTTGGGGGCGCGGGGAACTGCGCGACCAGCCCCCACTCACCCGCACCCGAATCTACGGCCGCCACTTCGCGCTGAGCGCGATCGCGCGCAACTGCTTCATGGTCAGCGCCGGCGCCTTTCGCGTCGCCGCACTCTGCTGGGACCCCGAGTTGAAGGCGCTGATCACCACCCGGAAGCCGTCGGTGCGCATGGTGTCGACGGTCCACATGACGACCCCGGCGCCGTCCTTCTCCCCGGGCTGCTTCCGCTCGGCGACCATGGTCCCGTCGGCGAGGGTCTCGGACCCGGCCCCGAACAGCTGCCCCGCGACATCGGACATGTCCGGCTGCACGTTGATCTGGACGAGACTCCGCCCCTTGCCGTCGTCGACCACGACGTAGGTGAACTGGTCGTCGTCATCGCTCCCGTGCGCCACCACCTTCAGCCCCTTCGGGACGAGCGAGGTGAGGGTCTGCCGGATCGCCCTGCCGTTCCCCTGCGCCCTGGGCGGTTCCTGGGTCTGCCGGGGATCCTCCGGAATGGCGTCGACGACCCCGCGCCACTCCTGCGCGGCCGCCAGCTCCTTCAACTGGTCGCCAGACAGCGGCGGTTCGTCCCGGCTGATCGGCGCGCCCTTCTCGGCGGCGGCATTCCACTCGCTGACGGAGACGTGATGGCCGTCCGGGGTGACGAGGTTCGCCGTCCAGAGCTTGGTGTCCACCCGCCGGTCGGGGTACTCGTACCTCTTGACGACGGTGACGACCGACGCGTCGGGCAGATGCCGGGTGACGCAACTGTCGTACGGGACAAAGGTCTTGTCCGGGCACAGGACGGCCTGCCGGGCGTCGGACCCGCCCGGCAGCACCCGGTCGACGGCGACGCTGATGGCGCCGGGGCCGTGCCCGTCGTCGAACACGACCTGGGCGTAGGGCGCCACGAGCGGCTCGCTCGCGTCGACACCCCGTCCCTCCGCCTTGCCGAACGTCCCCTTGGGCAGCAGCTTCTCCAGCGTGCTGATCATCTCGTCCGAGGTGACGGCGCGGGCCGCGGGGGAGGACGTGGGGTGCGGGGTGGTGCTCACGGAGGAGGGGGGCCGCGGCTGTCCCGCCGACGACCCGCTCCAGGGCACCAGCAGCGCCCCGCCCACACCGGCGAGCGCGACCCCGGCGGCGCCGCCGAGGACGGCCGTCCGCCGTCGCAGCCGTAGCCGCCGCCCCCGCACCGTACCGGCGGCGACGAGCGCGCCCCGGTCGGTGTCGAAGGTGTCGCCGGCGTCGTGCAGGGCGGCGGAGAGCCGCGTCTCGAAGGCACGCTCACTGCTGTTGTCGCTGTCGTTGTGCCGCTGCTCCACGGGCATGACGAACCACCGTTTCCACAAGGTTGATGTCAGGAGCGAGGTCAGGAGTGAGGTCAGGGGCGTGCGTACTCGGCGAGGTCCTCGCCCAGCAGCTCGCGCAACCGGGCGAGGGCGCGCACGCACCGCGTACGGACGGCGGCCGAGCTCATGTTGAGCGCGTCCGCGGTCTCGTGCACCGACCGGTCCTCCCAGTACCGCAGGACGACCACGGCCCGGTCCTTGGCGGGCAGCCGCGCCAGCGCGTCGAGGAGGGTCAGCCGCAACGAGGGATCGGTGCCGCCGGTATCGGCGCCGGTGTCGGCCAGTTCGGGGAACGAGTCCCGGGCCCGCTCCCTGCTGCTGAACCGCCGCCGGTGGGCGAGGAAGGTCCGGGTGAGGACGGTCTGCGCGTACCCGGCGGGGTTCCCGACGCGGGAGACCCGGCCCCAGCGGACGTAGATCCGTCCGAGGGCCTCCTGCACCAGGTCCTCCGCGAGATGGGTGTCCCCGGCGGTGAGCAGACAGGCGGACCGGTACAGATGCCCGGCCCGCGCCGCGGCGAACTCGGCGTAGTCCTCCCCAGCTCTCTGACTCATCCGCACGCTCCCCCGTCCCCCGCTCCCGGCGCTCTGCCGCTCACCTCATTGATGCGGTGGGCCGGGAAAATGTTTCAAAGGATTCTCAGGGGCGGCTCACTGGAGCGAGTCGAGCCAGCGGAGGAGACGGGCGCCTTCGCGGTTCATGATCTCCGGGTCGCGCAGGGCGTTGGCCAGAAGTGACATGCCCTGGTAGCCGGCGACGAGGGTGAGGGCCAGGTCATCCGGGCCGTCCGGGCCGTCGGCGCTCCCGTTCGCGCTGCCGTCCGCGCTGCCGTCCCCGCTGCCGTTCGCGCCGGACAGCCCCATCTCCCGGAACTGCCGCGCCGCCCAGTCGAGCAGCCGCCGGATCACCGCGCCGGCCTCGGCGTCGAGGGTCCCGTCGGTGCGCTTGCCGAGCTCGGCGGCCAGCGTCCCGGTGGGACAGCCGTACCGGGCGGCGACGTCACGCTGCTCGACCCACGCCCGGACCAGCGCCTTGAGCCGGTCGCGCGGATCGGGCAACTGGTCGAGCCGGGCGGTGAGTTCGTCGAGATGCGCGGTGTGTTCGCTGAGCGCGGCCTGGACCAGCTCGTCCTTGGTCTTGAAGTAGTAGTAGACGTTCCCGACGGGGACGTCGGCCTCTCGCGCGATGTCCGAGAGGGTGGTGCGCTCGACGCCCTGCTCGTGCAGGACCCGGGCGGCCGCCGCCATCAGCCGCTGCCGCTTCTGCGACGCCCGCGCCCGCCGATCCACTGAGTTGGTCACCCAACTAACTATAGACAACGCGGGGTTGGACCGTGCTAGCGTGCGAGTCGGCGATATAAGTCAGCCAACTAACTCACTCCAGGGGAATTCGATGATCACGGTGACGGGCGCGACCGGCAACATCGGCCGGACGCTGGTGGACCTGCTGACCGAGGCGGGGAAGGACGGCGAGGCGGCGGAGTCGGTGGTGGCGGTGTCCCGGCGCCCCCAGCAGGCGTCCGGTGGGCGGCCCGGTGTCCGATGGGCCGAGGCTCATGTCGGTGACGCGGCGAGCATGCGGGCACCCCTGGCCGGCGCCCGGGCCCTGTTCATCGTCCTGGGCGGCGAACTCAACGCCCGGGGCGAGGACCCGAAGCTCCTGCTCCGGGCGGCCGAGGACGCCGGCGTCGAACGGGTCGTCCTGGTCTCCTCCCAGGTCAGCGCGACCCGCCCGGAGGCGGCCTCGCACGCCCGCCTGCGCGAGTTCGAGGCGGCGGTACGCGCGTCGGGCCTCGACTTCACGATCCTTCGCCCCGGCGGCTTCGCCTCCAACGCCTTCGCGTGGGCCGACACGATCCGCGCCAAGCGCACGGTCTTCGCCCCGTTCGCCGACGTGGCCCTCCCGGTCGTGGACCCGGCGGACATCGCGGCGGTGGCGGCGACGGCGCTGCGCGAGGACGGCCACGGGGGCCGCGTGTACGAGCTGACCGGTCCGGAACTCATCAGCCCGCGTCAGCAGACGGCGGCCGTCTCCGCGGCGCTGGGCGAGGAGGTGACGCTGGTGGAGCTCCCGCGCGAGGAGGCCCGCGCGGCCATGGCCCGCTTCATGCCGGAGGAGGCGGTCACGGGCACGCTGGACGTCCTGGGGGCGCCGCTTCCGGCGGAGCTGCGGATCAGCGCGGACGTGGAGACCGTGCTGGGGCGCCCGGCGGGCGGGTTCGGGGGGTGGGTGGGGCGCAACGTGGCGGCGTTCCGGTGACGGGTGTCTTTGACGGGTGTCTCTGAAGGTGTCCTGGGCGCACGTACGCTCGTGCGTCCAGGACGGTCAGGACGGGTCCCCCTGGGCGGACCCATCCGGTCACGACGCGGCTCGTACCGCCTCCACGAGAGCCGACGCACGCGGGTCCTCGGCCCCCTCGACGATGCTGTTCATGACGTACCCGAAGGCGATGCCGTGCTCGGGGTCGGCGAAGGCCAGTGATCCGCCGCGCCCGGGGTGGCCGAAGGCGCGGGGCCCGGCGAGGGGGTTCGTCTCGACGGGCAGCATGTACCCGGAGGCGTACCGGGTCGGCAGCATGATGACCTTGTCCACCCCACCGGCCTGCTCGGCGGTCGCCGACGCAAGCGTCTCGGGGCTGAAGAGCCGTACCCCGTCCACGTCCCCGATCAGTGCGGCGTACATCCGGGCGAGGCTGCGCGCGGTGCCGATCCCGTTGGAGGCGGGCAGCTCCGCGGCCTGCACCTCGGCCGAGTTGAAGTCGATCTCGGCGGGGTCGGTGACGGTGAACGCCCTGTTGCCCAACGACTGCGGATCCTGCAGCGCGGCGACGTACTCCCGTACCTCCGGCGGCACGAGGTCCAGCGGTACGGTGCTCAGATCGACCTCCGGCTTCGGATACACCATCCGGCTGACCCGCCCGCGCTCGGCCGCCGGCAGCCCGATGAAGAAGTCGAGGCCCAGCGGCCCGGCGACCTCCTCGGCGAAGAACCGCCCCGGCGTACGCCCGGAGACCCTCCGCACAACCTCCCCGACCAGCCACCCGAAGGTCCGCCCGTGATACCCGTGCGCGGTCCCCGGCTCCCACTCCGGCCGCTGTGCGGCGAGGGCGTCGACCATCGGCTGCCAGCGCAGCGCGTCACCCACCGGCACCGGCGGATCGACGGTCACCACCCCGGCCCGGTGCGACAGCAGCCACCGCACCGGGATCTCCGCCTTCCCCTCCACCCCGAACTCGGGCCAGTACGCGGCAACCGGCGCATCGAGATCCAACTCCCCCCGCTGGGCGAGCAGATGGGCAACGGTGGCGGTGACGCCCTTGGTCGCGGAGTACACGAGCTGCAAGGTGTCCCGCTCCCACTCCCGCCCGGTGTCCGGATCGGCGACCCCGCCCCACAGATCCACCACGGGCCGCCCGTCCCGGTACACGCAGACAGCGGCCCCGACATCCCCCCGCTCCGCAAAGTTGGCGCGGAACGCCTCCCGTACACCTTCGAACCCGTCGGCCACTTCCCCGTGGATAGTCGTCATGCCCTCATCCTGGCACCGGGTCCACTCTCAAGCAGTCGATGCCGAAGGCGAGTTGGAGCAGCGGGGCCCGACCCGTCCGGTGCGACCGCTCCTGAGAAAATCGTCAATTACAAGTTGACGTCCACGGATCGTCAACTTAGGATTGACGCATGAGCCCACTCGACATCAGCCTGGCCGACTTGATCGCCCGTCTCGACGAGGAACTCCCCGAAGCCGGCGAACTGGCCCGCATCAGCGAGGCCCGCCTGCGCGCCCAGACCCTGTCCGACCTCGGTGACCAGCTCATCGACCACTACGTCAGCAAGGCCAAGCAGGTCGGCGCGTCGTGGACCCAGATCGGCGACGCGATCGGCGTGTCCAAGCAGGCCGCCCAGCAACGCCACGCGCCCGCCGCGTTCGAGCGGTTCACCAACCTCAACCGGCACAGCATCGTGCTGGCCCAGGAGGCCGCCCGCACCCTGAAGCACGACTCCATCGGCACCGAACACCTCCTCCTCGGCCTCCTCGGCGAACCGCAGGGCCTGGCCTACGAGGTGCTGGTCGCCGGGACCGAGTCGGAACAGCGCATCCGCGACGCCGTCCAGGCAGCACTCCCGCCGGCCGGAGAGAAGTCCCTGCGGGGCCACATCCCGTTCCACGAGGAGAGCAAGGAAGCCATCAGCCAGGCCCGCCGAGCGTCGACCGTCCTCGGCCACGACTGGGTCGGCACGGAACACACACTCCTGGGCCTGATCCGCGTCCCGGAGAGCCCGGCCGCCCAGATCCTCCGCAACCTCGGCTTCACGCCGGAGGAACTCCACGAGACGGTCAAAGCCGAAATCACCAGGCGCCTGGCCGAACGCGACGGGCGCTGACGCATGGTGCCCAGGAGGCCGGAACCTCCTGGGCACCACATGCACGTGCGTACGTCGGTGAGCGGTAGGCGGACCGTCAGCCGTCCGTGGCCGTGACGTCCGAGGCGTACACCAGGGCCACCCGGTGGTTGTACTGGATGGTGTACATCGCCTTGGCACCGGTGACGACCGCGCCGCTGGACGGGAAGAAGTCGTCCGTGAGGGACGGCGCCGTGGTGGCCACGTACGCCTGACCGGCCGGGACGGTGTACATGCTCAGCGGGGCCTGCGTCGAGGGCGACAGACCCGCGGGGTACTCGGCGGCGTCCGGGTAGCTGGACCCGTACACCGCCACCGGCGAGGTGCCGTTCGCCTCGATCACCTTCACCCCGTGGGCGGGCGCGGTGTTGCAGCCGTGCGGGTTGTAGAACCACACCTTCGAGCCGCCGTACCAGATGGCCGTCCAGTCCCCGTCCTGCCCGGCGACCACGAACTGCTGCCCGGCCGCCGCCGTGCTGCCCCAGTCGTTGATCCGGTCGGTGCCGGCCGCGCCGGGGTGCAGCGCCTGGTCCCCGAAGAGGGGAGCGGTGTCACTGGGCCCGGTGCGCAGGTACACGAAGTTCGACGGCTGCTGCGTCTCGGTGCACGCGGTGGTGGCGCCGGTCGGGTCGTCGGACGGGCAGATCTGCACGGTCTGCAGATTGTCGTCGAAGCGCGGGGCGATGGTCACCACGGAGCCGACGGGACCGACGCCGTGCCGCCCGGTGTGCACCCCGAGCAGGCTCATCAGGCGGTTCCAGTCCCAGGACGGGCCCGGATCCCAGTGCATGCCCGAGACGAGGGACGACTTCGGCCCGGCGACGTTGTCGTGGCCGACGATGTGCTCGCGGTCCAGCGGTATGCCGAACCGGTCGGCGAGGTACTCGACCAACTCGGCCGTGGCCTCGTACTGCGCCTCCGTGTACCAGGTGGCACCGTGCGCGGCGTAGCCCTCGTGCTCGATGCCGATCGAGTGCATGTTGGTGGAGTAGTTGCCCGCGTGGAAGGCGAGGTCCTTCGTCGGCACCATCTGCGTCACCGCGCCGTCCGAGGACCGCATGACGTAGTGCGCGGCGGAGCCCCCCGGCTGCGTGAAGAGGTTGACGGCGGCGTCGTACGACGTCTCGGTGTCGTGGATGACGATGCTGTCGATCCGGATGCCGTTGGCGGGACGGTTGGAGACCTGCCCGTTGGACGGCGCCGCCGGAACGAAGGTGCACGCGACGGTGGCCGGGCACTCGGTGTCCGTCGTGTCCGCCGACTTCAGATCCAGGACCTTCAACTGACCGGTTTCCGGCTCGACATCGCTGTCAGCCGCCAGCCGTACGTGCTCGCCCTCGGCCGTGGTGCGGCCGACACCCTTCTCGATGGTGGCGAACACCCGCCCGGCGAAGGCCGCCGCCCCCTGCCGCTCGTCGGACTGGCTGTAACGGGCCACCGCCGCATACCAGTTGCCCGGATCCGCGGAAACGGACCCGATGACATCCTTCTGGTACGACGCGAGCAGCGCCGCGCCGCCACGGATGTTGGCCGACGGATCCTCGCGCAACTCCTCGGCCGACAGCCCGGTCAGCTTCGCCGCGGCCTGCAGGGTGTGCAGCGCCGGATCGGCGGCCAGCTTCGCCAGATCCGCACGCCCTGCCGCGCCCGCGTCGCCGCCGGCCATCATCGCCGGGGTGACGTCCGTCAGATGCATCGGCCCGTAGCCGCCGTCCGTGCTGTACTCCCCGGCGTGCGTGTCCCAGGCCGACTCCTGGTACGCCACCGCCAGCAGCACCTGACGCGGCACGTGGTACGCGTCGGCGGCGGCCGTGAACTCCTGTTGCAACGTGGTCGTCGCGTCCGCGACCCCACCGTCGGCCAGCGCCGGCACCGGCACGGCCGCCCCACCCGCAACGGCGAGCGCGGCGACGGCGGTCAACAGGGCCGGACGTCTGGAATTCCTTGTGCTCATGAAAAAGTCCCCGAACCTCGGAGGATCGAATGGCGGAATGGAGGATGCGTACGACGGGACATCGGTTCATCAACCGCGCCGGTATGCGCACGGCTCCGCGACCTACGCGGGGCTCCGCCCGTCGGCGCCCGGAAGCGGATGATCCTCCTCGGGGCGAACCGGAGTCAACCTCGGTTGAAAACAGGGAACTTGAGTGTACGGAGGGTTGGTGAAGGGTGCGGTCGGGCGAACGAAGCTCAGGTGAACACCGCGTCCGCCGCCGCTTGCCTTCTCGTGCTGCCTGAGCGTCAATGTGGGTCACCTGACGACACGTCAGGACTGTGAAGTCTCCTTCAGGAGGGGCCAAGCCATGAGACTCGCGAGACGCACGAGATGTCCGAGCCGCACGAACCGGAAGTTACGCGCAGCGATGACCGCCACCACGGCCTGCGCCGCTCTGCTGGCCGGTACCGTGGCGCTGGCCCCGGGGGCAGCCGCGGTGACCCCGACGCAGGCCACGACCCAGTACGACTGCGGCCTCCTGGGTTGGGCCGACGGCCAGTTGACGGCCACTCAGACCGGTACGTTCGTGACGATCACCATCGAGCTCTCCGTGACCGCCCCCCTCGCCGTCCCGTGGTACAGCATCTCCTCGACCCTGGAGCTCGACGACATCAACACCGGACGGCCGGTCTTCTTCGCGGGAACCGTGAACCCTCCCCTCTCCGCAGGCGACCCGATCGTCCTCGGCCCGCTCCCGGGCACGGTCGAACCCGGCGAGAGCCTGGACGCCTACGGGCAGGAGCTGACCTTCCAGATGTACGGCATCAGATTCTCCTGCGAGGCGGTCTTCCCGTTGTCCCCGGGCCCCTTCCAGTTCTGACCCGCCCCTCCACGGCCCGGACGCCACCCCGACCCCCACCGCCTCGCGTCCTCCGCACCGGCCGACCTTTTCCCAGGCAGCTCCCAGCCCACCCCGGCCCCGCCAACTCCCCACCCATGGCCCCTCACAACCCACCCAAGGGCCACCCGACGCAAGCCCCACCCCACCCTTCCCGGCCGCCCGCTTCTTCCCCGTGCTGGAGTGAGCCGAGTCAAGGGTCGGCCGAAGGCCGATCGGCGCCAGCCGACGCGGACGCGGAGCGCAGCGGAGCGGGAGCGCCCTTTACTCGGCTCGCGGAGGCACGACACTGACGAAGAAGCGGGCGGTCGGGGCACCTTGCAGCCAACAGTTCGGCACGTTCACCTCGATACCGGGCCCCACCCCCAGAAGCAGTTCAAGCCCCCGGCAACTCAAGACCGGACACCTGCGCGTGGACCAGCCCCTGCTCTCTCCCGCACACCCGCAGCCTGAACGACTCCGGCCCCGGACACCCGGCAGAGTCGAAGGCGTCGACGACCTCCTCAACGCGCTCCCACAACCGCACAGGCCCGGCCTCCCGCACCTCCCACCTACCGTCGCAAGGCGTGAGCGTCGCGGCAGAGCCATGGACGACGTCGACCAGGTGCACGACCTTTCCCACGGTCGTCATCTGGGCGTCGGGAACCGCGCACTGGGCAAGAAAACGCAGATGGAACGCCTCCGGATTCGAGGCCGTGATCCGCTCGGGACCGTACCGCGCCGCCCTGGCCTTCTCCGGCAACCCCGCCGCCCAGTGGGCGGGGACCCCGAAGGCCGGAGCGGCGTGCGCCCGGACCGACATGAAGGAGACGGTGCCCGGCAGCAGCGGCCCCTCCGCCGCACCGTCATCCGCGACCGTGAGGAGGACGCGCGCATAGCCGTACAGCCACCCCGACAGCGTGAGCAGGATCTTCCCGCCCGGCCGAGTCTGCGCGACGAGCGCGCCCGGCACGGAACGGAAGGAGCAGGCGGCCACGATCCGGTCGAAGCGTGCCTCGGGCCAGTAGCCGTACCGCCCGTCGGCCACGGCCAGGGTCGGCGTGTAGCCACATCCGTACAGCGCGTCCGCCGCGACCGCCAGCCGGTCCGGATCGACGTCGATGCTCGTGACATCGGCGGACCCGAGCCGCTCGCAGGCCAGCGCTGTGGAGTAGCCGCTGCCGGTGCCGATCTCCAGCAGCGTGTGCCCCTCGTCCAGGTCCGCATCGGCCCACATCCGCAGGACGAGCGACGGCAGGGTGGAGGAGGAGGTCGGCGCCCCGCCGTGCCGCGTCCCGGGCGCACTCCAATCCGGCTCCCTCTCATCGAACTGGGTGATCAGCGTGGCATCGGAGTACGCGGCGGCCAGCCACCTGCCGTGGTCCGATTCGGCGGTGACCGGCTCCCACACGGTCAGCCCGTGAGCGTCGGTCTCCCCGGCCGGCAGGTAGAACCCCGGCACGAACCGATGCCGAGGCACCTCTTCCACTGCGGCCAGCCACCGCGGATCACTCACCGACCCGTCCCGCGCGAGTTCCTTCGCCAGCGTCCGCCGAAGCAGAACGGCATTGCCGCTTCCAAAGTCATTCGGCGTTGTCATGTTTTCTCGACTTCCTCTCTGCTCAGGATCTCGGCGAACGCGTCCGCGATGGCCGGGGCGTCCGGCAGCCAGCCCCACTGTCCATTCGGATTGCACTCGATCGCCCACCAGTCCTCCGCGGCCGTCCCGTCACCGGTGAGCGCGAAGTCGAAGCAGCCGAAGACGAGCCCGAACGAGGCCAAGTAGCCGTGCAGAGCACCCTGCACGGACTCGGGCACGGTGACGGAGGTGTGGACGAGACGGCCCCAGTCCCCCCGACGCCAGTCCAACGCACCGTCCGGTGTGCTGATCCGTTGCGCGAAGACACGACGCCCGACCACGGTGACCCGCACATCCCCGGTCTTGGGAATCTCGGCCTGAAAGAGATGCGCGGTCACCACGACCGAGTCGTCCAGCGCACCGGGCTCGATGCGCTGCGCCCAGATCGCCCCGGCACACCCGTCATTGCCCTCCGGCAGCCCGCGGAACGACTTGTAGACGACGCGTTCGTACTCGGCCGCGAACTTCCGAGCCTCCTCCACGTCATTGGTGACCAGGGTCGCCGGAACACGCAGACCGAGAGCGGCGAACTTCCGGAGCTGGGCGGGCTTGAAGTCGGCGCGGGCCACGGCGGACGGGTGGTTGACGTACAACGCACCCCGCAGACCGTGAAGCACACCCCCGAGCCCATGACGTGCCTCGGCAACGGAGAACTCCCGCGACTGCCGGGGCAACTGGTGGAAGCGAGCGGCGTACGGGGTCGGCCGGCGCCAGTAGACGGCCGTCACGGCCTCCACATCCACCTCCCGGCCGGCAGTACGCAACCGCCCACCCCACGTCGAGCCACCGCTCTGCCCGAGCCGAAACCCGAAGACAAGGCCCGGCCCGACATCCCCCGGATCAACGCGTACGACGGCCGTACCGCGCTCGTTCAGAGCCTCGATGACCAGGTCCGCGGTGACGTCCTCCAACGCGGTGAGCACCAGAACGACGGACTCCACCGCTCAGTCCGACTCGTAGTCGGTCGTGCTGTCGTCCTGCGTCTGCGGCTGGGGCTGCTGCCCGTCCCCACCACCGGACACCGACGCCGTCCCCGCCGTCTTCGACGTCCCGTGCTTCCCCATCTCCACCACCCGACCGGCGGCGTCCGTGTACACGGCGGTCTGCGAGACGGCATCCAGCGCTACGGACACGTACGGGGGAGGCCCGACCGGCAGCCGATCGGTCACCAACCGCATGGCCCAGGGCGTCTGAACGGTCGTGGTCGTCATGTGATTGCTCACCATTCCTTTCGAGGTGCTTCGAGCGGGAGGATCAGACTTCCGAGCCTGCGGCCAGTCGTGACCGCCCCCTCCTGACCAGAGCTGTGACAGAACGCGGGGTGCACAGATCGCCCTCGTAGCGGGGCGGAACCAGCCAGTAGGTGCCCGGGGACTGCTGCCGGTCGAGCCGTGGCACGCCGAGAAAGGTGCCATACCCCAGACACGTGGCAATGTCGTCGTACGCCCAGACCAGACCGGCGTGTCCCTGGATCAAGGCGTAGTACGTGCCGCCGGCCACCCGGCGGTCGTAGATGATCGAGCCCCCGAGGAGCAGGCCGAGACAGACGGCGACCTGGTCCGGGTCGCTCGAATCCACAGCGGCGTGCACCTCGTCCGACGCCATCCGCACAGCTGCGAACCGATCGCCGAGCGGTAACAGGGCCACACCCTGAACCATCCACTCGTGCCAGGCCTGCGCAGGCGTCGGATGGGCTCGTGCGAGCCACTCGGAGATCGCTCTGTCCAGGGCCTCTTGTGTGTCCACAACCTGCCTCCTGTCCTAGGAACAACACAAAGCCTCCAGCAACCATGTGTCAGATTCGAGGACTTGGAAGGGCCTCTGATAGGACTTGATAAGGGCCTCTACGACTCCTTAGGAGGGAGGTCATGCCTGAAACAGGGCCCTGTGTGGGAGAGTTGGAGAAGCCGTAGCAGGAGGTGCTCCAGTGCCCAGGCCCACCGGCAACATCCGACTCAAGGCCGCCCGCGTAGCCGCGGGTTTTAACTCCCAGCAGCATTTGGCCGATGCGCTCACCCAGCACGCCAAGGAGATGGGCGTTCGAGGGTTGTCGATCGGTGTACGACAGGTCCGCCGCTGGGAGTCGGACAACCCGCCCTGGCCGCAGCCGGACTGCCAACGCGTTCTTGTGCATCTGCTCGGACAGAGCATGGAGGCGCTGGGGTTCACGCCCCCGTGGGGTTCCGACAGGCCACAGCACGCAGAGCACGCCCGGCGTACCCCGGTCATCGGCGACCGGACAGTGCTGGGAGGTCGGGCCTCACTGCCCCGCAAAGTCGTCGTGACACGCCAACCTTCCACGGTCGGTGTCGATTTCATGGCGGTGACCCGCTCGCACCGTCGGCTGTACTGGTCGGTCGCACCGGCAGAGCTTCACCCGGCCGTCGTCGCACACGCGACGCTGGGGTGCGCCCTGTTGCCCGAGACGACGGACTCGTCACGTCGTGAGGTCGCTGCCGCCATGGCGGAGACCTACCTCCTCGCGGGCCGCATCGAATTCTTCGATCTCCGCGAGCCGAGTACCGCCAACGACACCCTTCTGCTGGCACTGCAGGCGGCGGGAGAGGCGGACGACGCGCTGATCGGCTCGGCGATCATCGCGCACATGGCATTCGTCCCGGGCTGGGTGGCGGATCGCGACGGCGCGCTTGAGCGCATGACCGCAGCGCGCACCTACGCACGGCGCGCCCCCGCTTCTGCCGAGTTCCTGGCCTGGCTCGACGCCGTGGAGGCGGAGTGCGAGACGAGATCGGGCAACACCCGCACAGCGCTGCACCTCCTCGGCCACGCCGAGGACATCCTGGCGACGGGCAACGAGTGCCCTTCGCCGGAGTGGCTGGACTGGTTCTCCCCGGCCCGCCTGGCGGCCTTCAAGGGCAACACCCAGATGATCGCCGGCCACCTCCCGCAGGCCCGCGAAAGCCTGCTGCGCGCCCTGGCCGCGATGACACCGGCCGAGGACAAACAGCGCTCGGTCGTCTACGGCGACCTGGCAGCCGTCGAGGCGACTTCCGGGAACCCGGAGCAGGCGTGTGAGTACGCGGGCAAGGCCCTCGACCAGCTGGCGGTCACCTGGTACGCGACCGGCATGGACCGGGTGCGCGAGGTACGCCGTGCGCTTGCGCCCCACCAGGCCGAGCGCTGCGTACGAGACCTCGACGACCGCCTGTACGACTGGTCGACGACTCTCAGTGCGCTGGGCCGTTGAACCGACTGATCAGGTACGGCAGTTCAAGCAGCGACTCGACCCTGAAGGTCGGCAGTTCTCTGGCCTCGCGGTCATTCCACTGGATGGTGGCCCAAGGCCCGCGGCGCACGAGAGCGGTGAGCATGCCGGCCTGTAGGGCAGGTCGAATGTCGTTGTCGCAACGGTCTCCGACGTAAAGGATCTCGCTGACGTCGAACGGTACGGCGTCGCCGACCCGCTTGAAGAACTCCAGGTCGGGCTTGCTCGCCCCCCAGTCGTCCGACGTACCGATCAGATCGACGTCCTCCGAGAACAGCTCACGCAGAATCCGCCCCGCCCGCACCGTCTGGTTGCCAGCGATCCCGAGCCAGAGCCCGTCAGCTCGCAGGGCCGCGAGCGCAGGCCTGACGTCCGCGTAGAGATCCTTCTCCCCGAAGGACTCCGGCCGCCCGGCGGCGGCCCGCTTCTCCCGTTCCTGGTAGAGGTCGAACTCGGGTCGGAACTCCTGAAAGACCTCCCGGTAGTCCCGCCCCTGGGCGATCACGGCGCCGAACATCGCGTGGAAGGTGTGCCGAGGCACGCCCAGCCAGTCGGCCCAGGTCCCGTACTCCCTGGTCTCGTCCACCAGGCACTCACCTACGTCGAAGACCACCGCGCGAATCATGGGGGGCAGAGTAGTAGGCACGGAGATACTCAAAACTGCCACCGTTGCGAAGAGACCCGCTCCCGATCACGGACGGTACTCGGGTGGTGCCTGCGTTCTGCGGCTCAGTGGACGTCAGTGGCCCACCAACTCGGCGAAGAAGCCCACCGCTGGATCCTCAGGGGTACCGACGAGCAGCGCGCGGTCCAACAAGACGTTGTTGTGCTCGCAGCTTGTCTCCGGGAGCATCACGCAGGCGTGGCAGGCCGCCAGGTTGATGCCGCCGGCACCGGACGCCTCGGTCTCCATGCAGAGCGGGTCCGAGGAGCACCACTCCGCACGGCGGACGGCAGAACGGACCGTTCGAGCGAGAATCTCTGGTTCGCCTTGAGCGACCAGACCACCCAGACTGCCGGCCGAGTCGCTCGTCGCCGTGTAGACGAGCACCCCGGCCATGTCGTCGGCGGCGTACAGGCGCTCGCGCAGGGCCGCGGCCGGGTAGCCGGCTTCCAGGCTCCACTCGTTGATGAGGACGTGGGCCAGCGTGTGCAGCAGCACCATGCGAGGGGTGGCAGGGGAGGGGACGGCGCGGCTCGGGTCGTCGGCCCGCTCCTCCAGCAGTCGCTGATGGGCGGTACGCATCCGCTTGACCCGGGCTGCCACCGCCACGGTCTTCTCCCACGAGCCGAGTCGGTTCTCGTCCAGGCGGAGGAACACCCCTTCTCCCTGCACCTCCATGGCCGGGAGCCAGCGCATCGGATGTTCGGAGAGCCGCATCTCCTTGGCGTCGGTCGTCGACTCGGCGTCGACGAGCCGGGTGAACGCCTTCAGAGCGCGCACCTCGCGAAGCCTCTTGACCAGCATCGGGCCGGTGACGCCGAGGGGATCGAGCACGCTCTGGCCGCCCAGCGGGGTTTCGCAGACGAACTGCTCTTCGCGGGAGTGCTCGCTCTCGTCGTTGCCCGAGCGGAGACGCTCGTACTCCATGTTGCGCAGGAGGCGGTAGCGGTGGTCGAAGGTGGGGGCGGACTCGCTGTCGGGGTCCTCCGCGCTCTCCGCGGCAAGGAGTGCCATCACCTCGTCCAGCGGCACCGGACACGGCTTTCCCTTGAAAGCACCTCTGAGATAGACCTCGACGTGCTCGCGCTTGTCGTACTCACGGAGAGCATCCCAGTGTTCGGCGAGCGGATCCTCTCGGCGGTTGCTCCACGGCGGGATGGACAGCGCCGACTTCAGCACCGGCTGCCACACCGCCGACGAACCGCGCTGCAACGTGCGCAGAGGGAGTCCACACCCCGCAGCCGGGGTGGACGAACCGAGCCAGGGGAGGGTTCCTTGGCATTTGAGGCCCAGGTCCTTGAGCGCCTGCCTGCGGAAGGAGCCCTCCATCGAGACCTCGGGAGCCCGCCCGCAGGTGCAGGAGACGAGGATGGAGCGGAGCGAGGAAGTGCGCCCGGTCGTGCGCATCTTGAGCTTCCCCCCGCATTGTCCCGCAGTGGGCGCACCACGGTCCGTGGAGCGGTGCACCCACTGCCAGTACGGGAACTCACCGAGGTGCCCGGCCTCACAGGCGACGATGAATCGGGAGGGGACCAGGTCGACCTCGCACGTACCACAGACGCTTCGCCCGGCGGGCGGGTTGAAGTCGCGGTGCCGTTGCAGGTCATTGCACTCGGGGCAGGAGTGCATCAGGGGGAATCGTCGAACCCGGAGACCGTCCCGGCTGGTGTCGTCGGAAGCGGGCGGCAGCCTGAAGTAGTCGACGTCGAGCAGGCGGGCCAGGCGCCGTTCGTAGATTCGCGGGGACTCGTCACGGCTCCAGCTCTGCTCAGCGTCGTCGAGTCCCGAGACGATGAAGGACTCCTGGTCGACGGCTATGAGAGACCCGACACCGTACGTGGTGATCGCCTGGGCGCGGCGGACCGCACCACGCCGCGGAAAGTTGTGGGCGGGTGCTGCGCCGTTCGCTCCGGTCCGGCGACGGCGGGCGGGGGGCGGGGTCATCGGTTTCCCTCCATGAACAGGGCGGTCTCGGCGTCGACGTCGCGCAGACTCCACAACGTGGAATATGCCTCGGTGTCCTGGGACTCGTCGTCGTACGGCTTCAGAAGCGAAGGGGTACGGTTGCCCCTCTGCGGCTCGAACAGCAGGTTGTTGTCGATCTCGGCCTCTTCGCACCACCAGTCGACGAAGTCGTCGAAGGCCCTGGAAACGGCGTCGGTCTCCTCCTCGGTGACTGCCTCCACGCGTTCCAGGAGGATCGACTTGATGCGGCCCCGGAGCACGCCTTCGTAGGACTCGACCTGGCCAGCGCCCTCGTTGGGGCGGGCTGTAGGGATCATGATGCGGGCGAGGGCGACGATCACCGCGTGCAGGCCCCGGTCACGGGCACGGGCGGAGAACGGGGTGACAGAGGTGGACTCGACCTCGCGGTACAGGGCCGAGTGGAAGTGTTGGAAGCTCTCGTAGTGGGAGCGGTCCCGGGACCGGGTCGAGTTGAGCATGACCGCGACCAGGCCGGGGTGCGCGCGGCCGACCCGGCTGGTGGCCTGGATGTACTCGGCGGTCGTCTGCGGCTGGCCCATCACGGCCATGAGACCGAGGCGATCCACGTCCACGCCGACCGCGATCATGTTGGTGGCCAGCAGGACGTCCACGGTGTCGCCGTCGGGCAGCCGCTTCTCGATGCCCTTGAGGCGGGTGGGGATCTCGCTGGCGTCGATACGGCTCGTCAGCTCGGAGTAGTTGGCGACCGAGCGGACCTCCACCCCCTCGCGCTCGGCCAACAGCTCTAGATAGGCCACCACGTCGTCATGGACCTGGAGTTCGGCCGCCGACAGCACCCGCAGGCTGTTGAAGTAGCCGACGAGACTCCAGTACGCGTCGCGTACCTCGTCCTCGGTCTTCGCCTGCTTGGCCCGGTGCAGCAGGGTGGCGTACGTGCGGATCAGGAGGGTGGACTGGCTGGTGCCGGGGGCCAGGAGACCGACGTAGCGACGGCTCGCCTTCTCTTCGCGTGGTGTCTCCACGGCGAACCACGAGTCGCGGGCGTCCAGACCGGCGGGCGGGAACTGCCGTACTTCGCGGGCGAAGAGGTGGCGGCCCTGGTCGGCGGCGCGACGGATGGTCGCTGTGGAGGCGATCACCTTGGGCCGGTCGGCAAGCGCGTCCACCGCGGTCTCGTAGAGGCCGGTGAGGGTTCCCAACGGGCCCGAGATCAGGTGGAGTTCGTCCTGGACGATCAGTTCCGGGGGAGGAGTGCCGCCGTCCGGGTCGTCGTCGCGGTTGAAGAGCGCGGAGGTCGCCGGACGCCATGGCATCGACGCGAACTTGTCGACAGTGGCGATCACCAGGGTCGGCCGTGCGTCGTACACCGCCTCGTCGATCAGATGGACGGGCAGGCCGTCGGCGAAGTCGCAGCCCGCGCCGGGGCAGCGGACGCGCATCCGCTTGGCATCCTCGTCGACCTCATAGTTCCGTGCGTCGAGGCGGGTCCCGCACCAGGGGCAGGCGTGCAGTTGGACGGGGTTCTCGGTGGCGAGGCGCTTGTCGAGATTCCTGCGCAGCTCGTCGAGCTTCTGGCTCGCCACGGCGAGCGTGTTGGGGGTGGCCGAACGCCCCACCCACATGCCGACGGAGAACTCCTCACGGCCCAACTCGGGCGTACCGTGCCGCATGTGCTCCATGGAACAGAGCAGGATCGCCGCGCGCTCGAACTGCTGGAGGGTGAGCAGCCGCAGCGTGTAGCGCATGAGAACGGTGACACCGCCGCCGTCCGCGCCCTTGCGGATACGACGCAGGAACGACGTGAGGGCGATCAGTCCGAGGTAGGCCTCCGTCTTGCCACCACCGGTGGGGAACCACAACAGGTCGGAGATCTGCCGGTCGTGGTGCTCGCGGTCGTCGATGCCGGCCAGGCAGAGCAGCACGAACGCGATCTGGAAGGGACGCCAGCGACCGGCGGCCGGGTCCGGGGCACCTACGCGTCCGCCCTTCACCCAGGCACTGCGGGCACGCTGGTCCGCCATGGCGTGATTGGCGAGTCGGAAAGCCCTCATCAGATCGGGCTTGGTCCGCAGCAGCTCGATGCCCTCACGGATTCGGTCGAGCGCCTCGCGGCAGGCGCTCACCTGTTTCCGTGCGGGCTTCTCGTGGGGGGCGCCTGTCAGAGCGTCCGCCTCGGCCGACTTGCGGTCGATCCAGTGTTCGTATCCCGCGACGAGACCTTCCAGAGCGGCCAGGACCTCGGCGTCGGGCTGCTCGGCCAGCCCCAGCATGGACAGCGCGGAACTGTCGATCTCCGGGTTGGAGTCGGTGAGCAACACCTCCACGGAGGGCACGAACTGGCTCCGCACCTCGGGGACGGCGGGAATTTCGGCTTCGGTCATACCGATCGGCTGCGGAGCCCAGTCCCACTCGGCGGAGCAGCCGTGGCCGACCGCGAAGGTCGGGGCGTGGCGGTGCAGCAAGCGACTCGTCGCGATCTCCGGGTCGTGGTCGGCCGCCGGGGCGGGGCGCTCGACGAACGCGGTGGAGCCGTTGGCGGCCCGGACCGTCAGACCGCACTGGAACAGAGAGAAGGCGTCCTGGAGATCCCACTCCCCGACCTTCTGGGTGTTGATCAACGTGACTGTGACCGTGACCGTGCCGTTGGCCTTGTCGAGACGTCGGACGTTGACGTGCAGCGCGGCTTCCGGGGCGAGTGTGATCCTCATCTTCGGATCCGGCTGGGTCACGTCGATCGTCTGGTCAGGAAAGGCGAGTTCCTTGCGCCGCCACCGCTCCCGCTGCTCAGCGGTGGTACGGGCCTCGGCACGGCGGGCCGGGACGCGCCGGCCGTCGGCGTCGGTGGGTTCGTAGACGGCCGCGCGGGCCGAGACCACGATCGAACCGCTTATGGCCGGGCGGACCGCGAAGGTGAGGCCCATCGAGGAGGGACGCCTGTCCCCGGAGGAGCCGACCTCTTGCGCGGTGCCGGACTCCTCGACGTCGTCGCGGGCGAGCAGTGGTGCGGCGTCCAGTCCTTGCTGTTCGCCGGCGTCGTCGTCCTGCCGCTCCTTCGTGGCCCTGTCCGCGGCACGCGGATACAGCACGCCGGTCAGGTAGCGGTCGATCGGCGCGTCCTGGGTGAGTACCTCGCCCCGATCGTCCGGCTCTGCATCGGTGGCGGGGCCGAGGAGTTCACGGCGGAGCCCCACCAGGAGTTCCTCGTCCCGGACCCGGTAGTGCTCGGAGTGGGGGCCTGCCACCTGCGTCATGCGCGCTGCTCCTCGTAGTTGTCGGCTCTCCGGTACCGGCCGATGCCGGTGATCCGCGGGGCGATCCAGACGCCTCGCTCGCCGAGTCCGGCGTTCGCGCCGGCGGCGGTGCTGCCCGTCACGGTCTCCACGGTGTCGATCCGCAGGTCATGGATCTCGTCGGGCCACCAAGGGTCCCAGGTACGGTTCACCTTCTGCACATGGAACAGGTCCTCGCGGAACCGACGCGAGGCCTCGCCGATCTTCTTTCCGTCGTGCACCAGAGCGTACGGCGGGCTCTGCGTCTCGCCCATCGGCAGGTCGTGGAGCCTGCGCAGCAGCACCTCCTGGCCGGGGCGCACCTGTTCCAGGAGATACGCCTGGGTGGCGACCGCATCGGTCTGATGACCGGGTGGGTTGTCCCGGCACACGTCGCCCGACTCGGCGACGATCCCGTACCTGTCGTACGACCGCCACGATCCGAGGTAGCGGCGGCCGCCCTGCTGGCCACCCGCCCTCCTGAAGAGCGGTAGTTCGGGAGGAGCCACGTGGTACAGGTCCTGACGAGCGCGTGTCATGGCGACATACAGGGCGCGGGCTTCGGCGGGGAGGTCCAACTCGTCCTGGTACCGCTTGTGGAACTCGGCGAGGGTCGGTGGTGCCAGAACGATCACCCGGTCGAACTCCAGGCCCTTGGCCCGATGCACCGTCGAGACGATGACGCGGGCGTTCTCCGGGTCCGCCGCTTCGTCCGGGAACCTTCCGTCGGCGACCGCGCGGCGCAGCCGGTCCAGATCGAGCACCCCGCGCCCCGCTCCGCGCGCGACCCTGCGCAGCACCGTCCACAGGGCGGCGGCGTCAGGTTCGTAGGGAAGAGGGATGTCCGAGAGGAGCGTACGGAACCGGTCCTCGGTGAGCCCGGTCGCCTCCGTGCGACGCAGCAGCTCGGCCACCCAGTACGGCACCGGACGCTCCTCCAGCGGGCGGCGCAGCCGGTGGTCGATGCCGTGCGCGTGCAACAGGCCGGAGACCACGAGGGCCTGCTGGTTGTCGCGCGTGAGGACGGCGCAGGTGTCGGAGAGGTCCCGTAGGCCGTCCAGGGTGAACTCGTCGTCGAGGTCGCCCATGCCGTTCGCCGGATCCAGGAGAAGATCGCGCAGTTCGTCGTAGAGCCTCCCGGCCTCGTCCGGGTCGTCGACCTGTTGGAGAAGGGGGCCGTGCGACAGAGCGACCCGGGCCTCGGCGGTGGTGGCCCGGAAGTTCCGGGTGAGACGCAGCTCCACGAGGTCGTCGGGGTAGGAGCAGCGCAGCCAGTCGAAGAACCGACCGGTCTCGTCGGTGCGTTCGTCCAGGTTCTCGATCTGGAAACCGTAAACGGACTGGGCCGCGTCGCCGACGACGGTGAAGCCGCAGCTGTCCTGGTACCGGTCGAGAAGCGTCTCCACCAGCTCGCGGCGCCCGCCCAGGAGGTCCTGCACCTCGTCGATCACGACATGGGCCGGTGGTACCGCGTCGCCGACCTCCAGCGCGCCCTTCTCGATCGCGCGGGCCGCGGCGGCGATCCGCTCGTCGAAGCCGACCGCACCCCACTCGCCGTCCGGATGAGCCTGAAGGAGCACTTCATAGGCCCACGCGTCGAAGGTGCGGGCGCGTACTCGGTGAGCTCGTTCTCCGTGCCGAGTGATCCGTTCACGCAATTCCCTGGCCGCTGCTCGGGAGAAGGTGAGCACCAGGATCTCGGCCGCCTCCAGCGCCTGTTCGGGATCCTCGTGGCCGCACAGCGCGTCGAGCCGGCGTACCAGGGTGTGCGTCTTGCCCGCTCCGGCGCCCGCAGTGACCAGGACGCGGGCGTCCCAGGGCTGTTCGACCACGGCCAGTTGTTCATCGGTGAGCGGGGGGCTGTCCTGGTAGACGTCGGTCACTTCCGGCTCCAGAGGTGCTCGAACTGGGTGAAGGCGAGGTGCGTGTCGAAGTTGGCAATGTTGTCGCTGACGTTGAGGATCAGACAGCTTTCCTTGCCGCCGTTCAGCGGTCCGCGCAGTCCGCGACCGATCATCTGCTGGTACACGTTGGTGCTGTAGACCGGCCGGGCCACGACCACGACACGAGTGGCAGGTGCGTCGAATCCCTGGGTGAGCACACCGTAGTTGGTGAGGACTCGGATGCGTCCGTTTCGGAAGTTCTCGATGCGGTTGCGGCGGTCTTGCGTGCTGGTCGTCGAGTCCACGGCGGCGGACGGGACACCGCAGTCATTCAGCATGGCGGCCAGGTATTTGGCGTGGTCGACGGAGGTTGCGAAGAGCAAAGTCGGCCAATCGCCGGGCAGTTCGGCCACAGAGTCGACGATGCGCCGACTGCGTGCGTGGTCGTCGGCGAGCCGCTGTTCGGCGGAACGGGAGAGCACCGCCATACGATCGGCGTGTGTCTTCTCGTCCCGGGTGAGTTCGATACGGCCACCTTCAAGGGTGCGGTGCTCGACCTGTGCGAGCATGCCCCAGTCCTGCAGGTCACGGTACGGGTCGCCCGACGGGAAGACTCCTTGGTCGAGTCGCCGGTTGCCGAAGCGGCTGACCAGGCGACGGGTCTCCTCCTCATTGGTGTTCCGGAACGGGGTGGCGGTAAGGCCGAGCAGATGCCGACCGGTCTCGTACTGGGTGAGCCCCAACTGGCCCAGGATCTCGGTGTATCGCTTGGAGATGGCGGTGTGCGCCTCGTCCACGATCACCAACGCGGCCTGACGCAGCCAGGCGTACTGGTCGGTGTCCAGGCATCGCTCCAGTTTGGCGTCGGTGGCGACCACCAGGTGGGGGTGTTCGACGACGTTTCCGACCTCGTTGGTGCTCCACAGCCGGCTGATGGTGAGCGGGCGTTCGGCACCCACCTTGCTCCATACGAACTTCCAGCTCTGGACGGCCTGTTCGCACAGTTCCTCGGTCTGTGCGATCCACAACAGCGGACCCTTGAGGTCGCCGACCCGCTTCACCCAACGGATCACGGCCTCGGCGGTCACCCGGGTCTTGCCGGCGCCGGTCGGCAGGGACAGCATGCCGCGCTGCGGGGCCAGTCGGTCGAGCATCGTGGAGATGTTCCTGACCAGGTCCTCCTGGTAGTCGTGGAGGCGGGGGAAGTCCCGAGGGCCCTCCACTGTCTCGAACGGAGGCAGGGAGGGAGTCTTCGAACCGGCGAACGAGACGGGCAGCCTCATCTCCGACACGAACGCGACGGCCGCCGACGAACCCCCGTACGCGACGGGTGCGTTGGGAAAGCGCGCCTGGATGTCCCGGGCGTGCTGCTGGAGCACTCCGTCACCGTGCGCGTTGAACGCCATCTGCGCGATCCGACGCCCGGACGGCTCCGCACTGTCGGTCGCCTGCATCTCGGCCTCCATCAGTCCCTCGGGGAGGCCGGCCCGAAGCGCGTCGGCACCGATCAGCAGCTCGATCTTGGACACCACGTCCGAGGCCTCGCGCACCGCCTTCTGCGCAGCCTTCAACTCGCTGTCACGAGCCATGCGGTCCTGATAGTCCAGGACCGCGCGGCAACCGGCAGCGCCGAGACCGAGGCCGAGTTCGCGGTCGATGAGACGCAGCATCGGCTCGGGCTCCAGCGGTACGCGGACCTTGACGGTGCTGTCCTGGCGCACGGCGTCCAGAGGAGAGGCGTGCGTGCCGTTGGGAGTGCGGATGACCTCCTCCAGCTCGCTGCACCTTTGGACCATGCTGTTTCGTTGCCCGCTGTTCAGGCGCTGCCGCAGGGCAGGGAACAGCTCGACGAGCGGAACGGGGTCACCCTCTGGTTTCTCACGGGTCTCTCGGCTGATCACGTCGGCATAGCGGAGCATCCCCCACTTCTCGATCATCAGCTCGGCATCCTCGGCGGTCGGGACGAGGAGCGCGGGGAGCTGTTCGGCACGGAGCGCCCGGTACTGAGAGGCTCCGACGGCGATCGTGATCTCGTCGTCGGGGCGGGTGCCCCAGACGTCACCGATTCGGCAACGGGTCAAGGAGTCCTCGGGGAAGTCCGCACCGAACCGGGTCAGCATCACGTAGGTGGCGCCGACGAAGGAGTCGTCCTCGCTGCGGGTGACCTCGTCAAGGAGTGTGTCCCAGCGGTCGGTGGGGACCTCGTCGACGGTGGTCGGGAGCCGCAGCCTACGAGCCTTCTCAGGGGAGATGTCGGCGACCGGCAGCACGTCCCGGTAGTCGGCGAGCTGGGGGCCGACGGCCTCCTTCAGCGGCTTGATCCCTTGGGAGGTGGCGACCGTGCCGTGCTTCCACAACATCCACCGGATCGGCGAGGCCACCGCCTGGCGGGTGCTGCTCTGCGCGCCGATCTGACGGATCCAGTTGTCCACCACTGCGTCGTCGGGCAACACCTTCAAGAAGGCCGCGCGGGACTCTTCGGAGAGGGCGCGGAAGAGGTGGAGCGGACCACCGATCGCCGCGCCCTCGACCTTCATCCGACTCAGTGTCGGGCGCGGGGCGCGACTGTCCAACCCACGCAGGTAGGCGGCGTGGACGGCTTCGCGGTACTCCTCGAACCACTCTTCGCCCGCTTGGGGCTGCACCCCACCGGACGGTCGCTCCCGCAAACCGACCTGGGGGAAGAACGGGGTGTCATCGGAGTGGAACTTCATGTCGACGGCGACGCTCGGATCACGCTTCGCATCGACTACGTCACCCGGCAGCATGCAGTCCTCGACCGGCCGGAACCGACCGTCGGAGGTCCGTACCCGGAGCGTCGAGCGGGGAGCGGGCACCCGCTCCAGGACCTTGTGGGCCAGCCGACGGACCCCTGCCTGACGGAACAGCTCCCAGAAGCGCTCCCAGTCCGAGTCGCCGTAGTGGTCGAAGCCCTGGTCGAGGACGCTGACGAACCTGCCCTCGATATCGGCCTCCCGAATGCCCAGGGTGTTGAGAGCGTGAGCGAGCGACGGGTCCTGGGCCAGTTCGTCGACCACGTACACCAGGGCCTCGCGCAGTCCGTCGTGGTCGGCACGGCGGAACACCTTGCCGGGCACCGGGGTGACGAGGCCGTGCTCCTCGGTGAGCACGATGTGGGCCTTGCGGGCTTCCTCGGCGTAAGGGGACCGAGCCTCGATCATGTTTGCGAGGATTCGCACGGCCACCGCCGACGCCTCGGGGGTCTTGCTTTCGACCAAGGCCTCCAGCCACACGCGGACGTCGGTCCGCTCGTGCCCGGCCGCGCCGATGATGTGCTCGACCTTTCCGGAACGCAGGGTGTCCGCCTCGACGCTCGGGTGCAGCCAGTTCGAGGGGCGTCCGGGGCAGTGGTTCCACATCCGCAGCCAGTTGGACAGCTTCTTCGGGTCCCTGTCGAGCCGCGGGTGGATCCGCAGATCTGTCGGTACGCGCAGGACGCCGTCCTGGTCGGGCAGGGACGGACGGTCCGCGGCGCGGGCCCAGATCTCCCGGGTCAGGAACTCGTCGGCCCAGCTGATCGATTCCTTGACTCGGCCGGGCAGCAGGGGGAGGTAGGCGGCCGGGTCCTCGGCGGGCGCCAGGGCGGGAAGGGAGTCGACGACAAGATGCGCCGCCACCCGGATCATCTCCTGGTTGAAGGGGGAGGAATCGAGCAGGTTCTGCCGGTCCTCGTTGGTCTTCCAGGCTCCGTTGAGGATGCCGCTCAACGACACCTCGTACTTGGTCGGGAAGAACGACCAGAAAGTGCCCCGGCCACGGGTCCTCGGATTGACGTAAAGGCCGCTTTCCGGATCCTTCTCCAGAGCCGGAACACCCCATGAAAGGCCGAGTGAGAGCCGGTCGTGGAGTTCGCCGGCGTCCGCGCGGGCCGCCGGGCCGGGGGTGTGGGTGGTGGTGAACACCCGCCAGTGGATGGTGTTGGTTCTCCCGTTCCTTTCCTCGGTCACGGTGTGCAGGTCGCCGACCTGTCGAGTGGTCAGGATCCGGTGGGCCGATGGGAGATGCCGACGGTCCTCCAGGACGACCTTCGCGACGTGGGGTGAGAAGAGCTGGAAGCCCACAGGGAACTCGTCGCGCGGCTCGCCGTTGTCCTTGGCCCGTCCGCCGTGCATGTCCAGACCGAGCCGGCGGTCCGCCTTGGGCAGCAAGGGTAGGCGCACGACAGTGGTAGCCCAGGTCAGCAGCTCGTGCAGGACGGGGTCCGCGGCGCGCTCGGCCTGCACGTCGAGAGGACGGGCCAACCGCAGCACCGGGGCATCAAATTCCTGACCATAACGAGCGGTCACCCCGGGGACGTTTTTGATTTGCTCGTAAGACCAGGCGCGGTCGAAGCCGAAACTTCCGGTGCGGCTGAAAAATTCCGGAGCGTCGGTCACCACCAGGACCGATTTAACACCCACTCCGAATCTTCCGATCTGCCCTCCGCGCTTCCTCGACATACTCATACGAAGAATGGTTTCCGCACCCTCGGGGGTGACGGGATTTCCTTCGTTCGCACAGTAGAGATGTGTTGCCGTGAGGACGACTTGGATTCGACCTCCGGGCTCGTCGGCGATTTCGTCGGCGGCATTCTGGACAAGTTCAAAAAGCTGGCGGTCGCCATATCCGCCTTGAGTGATACGGCGCTCTCCGTTGGCATGCTCGGCCACGAGGCCGGGATCCACGGCGTAAGTTTGCAGGACGCGGGAAGATTGTTCAATGACGGTTTGAATAACCGGAGGAACCGAAGATGGCATTGGTCCAGCACTCCTCAGGGTATCGAGCGGTAGGACGAAGGTGTGGGCGGGCCGGCTGTCGATTTCGCGACAGCCGGCCCACGGGTGCGTGAGCGATGGCCCAAAAGGCCTGAAAGTGCCTGGGGTGAATCCTGTGTTTCTGCTGGTGAAGGAGCCCTCAAGGAGACACGCGTAGCGCCCGCGCCGTGGGCTTCCTGGCCTTCGGCTGGCGCTGCAAAGATGGGTCAGGCTGAGTGGGTGGTGTCGTCGGGAGGTTCCTGAAAGTATTGAGCCATACAAGGAAATCTGCTCACAAATTCATCTGCGCACGGGTGCCCCTTCAGGATGTCCGCCGCAGCCTTCAATTCCACCTCCCCTATTGCAATGTCGAGTTCAAGACTGCTTCGGCCGCGGTCCGAATCCAAGTCATATCCGTAGTACTCATCCATCAAAAATTCCCCTGTCGGTCTCGTTGTCGCAGGGGTGCAGTAGAGTGCAAATGACCCCCGTAAGAAAATAGATGCACGAAATCTCGGAAGAGATGTTTTCACTGGAATTAGGGTAGCAGCTTGCAAGCCTATACAGCCAGTGCCTCTATTTTTGGTGAGGAGGGGCTTGTTCGAGGCTAGGATAGACCTGTGGCTTTTGGCCGTCGGTCGGTTTTGGACAGAACTCTGTCCTGCCGCCGGATCCCCTTGAACTCGCATTCAGGTTCACCAGCGGGACGAGATTTTTCGTCGTTCCTCACATTATCTGATGCCGGTCTCTCGAGTCAACCAACTGGCCCTGGCCGGTGGGGAGTTGTCAATGCTCCGCGAGGAATGTGTGCAAATAGAGGCAAAGTCGGGCAAGTCGCTCATCCGTGCAAGCGGTCAGTGGGGTCCGGACCCGATCAACTTTTGGTTGACAGTGTTCAGCGTGTCAAATTAGCCTCCTGGTCTACGACATGCGAGCTGCAAGCGGCTCCAGGGGAAGAGCAGGTGGCACGTGGATACAGGTGAGGAGTTCGGGCCCTGGCTGGCCCGACAACTCAAGCTGGCCGGAAAGACACAGGCCGAGCTGGCCGACGAGCTCCAGCTGACTCGAGCTGCCGTGTCCGCGTGGATCACCGGCAGGTCGACTCCTCGCCCGACCGTCATGACCGACATCGCCAAGGCGCTCGGCACCGACGTGGGTACGGTGCACACCCGCACCACCGACACCCAGGCCGGCCTCCCGGTCACCTGGTACCACCGGCCCGGCTACTCCGACGGTGGTCGTGACCTGGGCAACGCCGCAGCCTTCGCCTTCGACGCCGACGTCCAGGTTCTCGCCCGCGAGACCTGCCAGAACAGCCTGGACGAGCGCCTCACGGAGAACGGCCGCCCGGTCCGGGTTCGTTACACCCTGCACGAACTCACCGGTGAGGCCCTGGACTCCTTCCGTGAGGCGATCCTCTGGAACGATCTCTTCCCGCACTACTCCGCCGTCTCGGAGGCCGCCGCCAATCAGAAGGTAGGCCGGGTCGTGGACGCCGGTGTGCGCGACATGTACGAGAAGGGCCGCCTGGTCCTGCTGCGTGTGGACGACTACAACGCTTCCGGGCTCATCGGCGACGACTACGCGGACGGCAAGTTCGCCGCCGTGGTCCGGCGCCAGCTGGAAAGCCTCAAGTCCGGTCCTGGCGCGGGCGGTTCGTATGGTCTGGGCAAGGCGACGCTGTGGGCCACCAGCTCCCTCGGACTCGTACTGATCAATTCCACCCTGTCCGTGCCGCACGAGGGACGTACCGAGCGACGGGTCATCGGCCGTCTCGAACTGCCGTGGCGGGAAGTGGACGGCGAGCCGTACGCGGGCCCGGCCTGGTTCGGGCGCCCCGATCCCGATTCGCCCGGTGCGATGGTCGCCCGTTCCTGGTGGGCGGACGAGGAGACCGTCGCACGCCTGCATCTGACCAGGGAGAGCGACGAACCCGGTACCTCCTTCCTCATCGTCGGCGCGCACGACGTCGCCAGCCTTGAGAGCAGGTCCGACGCCGACGACGAGACCGGCGGTGTCGAGGACGGCGACGAGGACACGCGTGACATCCGCAAGATGCACGGCCGTCTGGTAGAGGCGCTGGGACGTGACTTCTGGGCCGCGATGACCGGCGGCGGCAGCAGGCTTCCTCTCCTGGAGGTCTCTGTCCGTGCCCTTCAGAACGGTAAGGAGGTCGTTCCGGAGAAACAGGTGGACCCGTCTGTCGAGCAGCCCGCCCGGACTCGTGCCCTCAGGGCGCACTACGAGGGCACCACAGTGGACCGCCTCACCGAGGCCGGGCAGGTCGCGGCGCGGAACGTCCCGCTGAAGCTGCCGCTCTCCGGTGGTTCCCATGGGACGCTCGGCACGCACCAGGCGGTCCTGCTGGTCACCGAGGCCGAGGGGGACAGGGACGGGGACGGGGGAAAGAACCAGGTGCACTCGCTGCGCGGCAACCGCATGACCGTCAGGAGGGCCGGCGTTCCGAGACTCCCGCTCGGGACCAACCCCTTCCAGGCCGTTCTACTGGTGGGCGAGGCAGCCGGAGAAGCTGCTCCCTTTGCGAAGGAGGCCGAGGAGTTCCTGCGTGCGGCGGAACCGCCTGAGCATGACCGCTGGGGACAGACGGAGGAGCTGACTCTGCGCTGGTCCCCGTCCGCGTATCGGCGGATCAGCGCGCTGACGGCTGAGGTCAACAACGCCGTCAGGGAACTTGTGGCGCGCCCGAAGCGCAGCAGCAGCCGCGAGGGCGGTGAGGCCGTGCGCAAGGCGTTGACCGTGAGATCGAGGCCCAAGGCCAAGGCGCCCGCCGGGCCGGTGGTTCCGGTGCTGGACACGCTCGACGCGACAGTCGGAGACGACGGAGAGTGGCGGATCACCGCCGAAGTGAGCATCCCGCGTGGCGACGAGATCGTCCCGATGGTGCCGGTCGCGCAACTGGATGTGCGGTCCGGAGGCCGTCCGAAGCTGGAGTGGGCGGAACTCGTGGCTGTCGAGGGTTGCGAGGTGGAGGACGGGACCCTGCGCTTCACTCCCGGCGTGCGTCGCGCGAAGTTCCACGGATTTACCGATGTGAGCAGTCACCCGGTCAGGACCACGCTCACCCGCCTCGTCGTCGAACTCCGTGCCGGAAAGGGGGAGTGACGCGTGAAGATCTACCCGTACAAGCGGCTCAACCGGCCAGTCACTCTCAGAGTGACCTCGGTCTCCCTCAAGCTCTCGGACGGCACCCGCGACCAACTGGAGACCACCGCGTACTCGACCCAGCAGCAGTCCGTCGCGCTCGGTATCGCCGGCCACACCGACTGGGTGAGCGCCACGATCGGCCTCTCGGCGACGCTGCCACCCGGTGCGAACGCGCCGGACGCGGCCTGGTCCGATCTGCGTGTCCTCGCCGTGCTGACCGACGGCGAGACCAACGTCCGCACCTCTGCGGATCTCACACTTGACGCGGAGGGCGGACGGGACTGGTCGGGATCACTGGAGGTGCTCCGCGACGACCACTTGGGTCGGGCCTCCCTCGCCGTGTACGCGGTCGGGACGGTCGACGGAGTGCGTGGACGGTCAATCGCCGAGACCGACCGGAGCTGGATCGTGGACACGGTCTCCGACGAACCGGTCCGTGGACTCCAACTAGACGTTCAGACGGCATCTTTCAAGAGAAGCTCCCGGGAGTGGCTCCAGGCCTACGCAGACGCGCCCTGGATCGTGGACGTCTCGGCCAGAGTCCCCACCGTGTTCGTGAACACCGACGTCGAGGGTGTCATCGGGCTGCTGGACAGCAACGGCTCGGGAGTGGACAGCAAGGTACGCGACCTCCTGGTCGCCCAGATGGCTACCGACGTCTGGACCGCGGTGTTCCACGGTGCCATCGGCGATCTGGAGGTGGAACCCGATGGGGGCCCGGTCTTCCCGACCGACTGGCAGGGCGAGGTGCTGCGGGAGATGCTCCCGGACGTCGTTCCCGGCGTCCACGTCGAGGAGGCCCTACGCCAGGTGCACCGCCGGCGTACCGGCGAATCAGGGTGGGTCGAGCTGCAGACCCGTATCCACTACGCGGCGGTCCGCCGTGCCGATGCCACCAAGGCGCTTGCCTATGTGATCCGCAGTCTGGAACAGATGAACCGGGAGAGCGAGACGTGATCAGCCAACCGAACCACGTACCGGAGCGCCTGGCGCTGCTCGCCACCTCGGCCGTCGATCCGTTCCTCACCGAAGAGCTGCTCAGAGGCGAACAGGTTCACGGCGGCATCGACCTCGCCAAGGTCGTCGAGCCGCTTCCCGAGGATGACGCCAGATGGTGGGTCGAGCCGATCCGAAGCCTGGTGGACGACGCCATGTTCGAGTTCCGGGAGGACCGCACCCGAGCCGACGCATGGCTCGCGCCACGGCTCCATGCCACGCTGCGCCTGACACGGCGAGAAGCGGCGGACAAGCGATTGTGGAATCACATCGCCCTCGCTGTGGCCCCTGACTACGTGGTGTGGCGCCACCTTTCGGGACCGACGGCGAAGAAGCCGGAACGGAGTGTCCCCGCAGAGCGCTTCCGGGGATCTGCCGATCGGCAGTGTTTCTCACGCCTGTGGTGGGCAGCTGAGCTGTTCAGGAACGGGGCGGACTACGAGCCGGTCGAGGCGGCCTGCAGAAACCAGGACCTCATCCACAGCGTTCTGAAGAAGGAGATAATCGACCACCGTCCCACTGCTCAGGCCGTTGTCCGCCTGCTGAAGAATGGACTGGTCACCAAGGGCCGAGAGGCCGATGGTCTCAGCGTCGCGATCAACGCGGCCGGTGCGACCCTGATCTACGACATCCTCGCGCCGGACCAGCCCCGTGACCCCGTCCATCTGCGCGACTGGATCGCGGAAGCGGAATCAGCACCACCGGTCGAGCGGTACGAACTCCCGAAGGGGCCCGACGAGGACCCCGTCCCGGAGGAGTCCGTGGCCGCGCTCACCAGCTACTTTGCAGAGCTGTTCGAGACTGCGCCGGTCAGGGGCAGGAAGCTCGGGGATTGACCCGGTGCTGGCCTCGAACTACCTGGCCGACGCCCTCTTGTCCTTCCGAGGGCGCACGGAAGAGGGCGGCGGCACCTGGTCCTTGGCCTGCGGGCACCTGTCGGTGCAGTGGTCGGCGGCGCCGCAGCCGTTGCTTCGCAGCTTGGCCCGCTGCTCTTCGGTGGCCGGCTGCCACGGCTTCCTCAGCGCCTCCGGGTCGGGCTTGGGGAGTCCGAGAGCGGAACTCAGCAGGTGCGCACCGAACAGGGGCGGTACGGCGTTGCCCACCTGCTGGGCCTGCGCCGTACCGGACCATGGATAGTCCGGCGGGAAGCTCTGCAGCATTCCCGCTTCGTTCATGCTGAAGCGCGGTCCTTCGTAGACGACCTTCTCGTTGAGGTGCTCGAAAACCACGAAGCGGGAGATGCGGCCGGTGACGGTGGTGGCGGGCTGCCGGTCGGTCCGCACCCCACGCCTCCCCGGATGGCCTGAACTGCCGTAGTTCGAGCGGACCAGGAAGGGAGTGACACGCCCGGGATGTGAGCCCACCGGGTCCGAGAGGGCATCATGCATCGACCGCCAGGGAAGCCTGTCCTCGTCGCTCCCCGACGGGGCGCCCTCGTCAAGGGTCGGTTGAAGGACCTGGTCGGGTGTGCTCGTCCCGTTGGTCCGGTTCCATTCCTTCGCATCGTAGGAACGGTGTGTAGGAGAGGGGAGCGAGGGTTCGCCGAGCCCTTCACGTCGGGCGATCAACACCGCGCGAGATCGCGTCTGCGGTACCCCGTAGGTCTCCGTGTCCAGAACGCCGACGACAACCTGGTATCTGGTCCCGTCGGGGAGCCCGGTCTGGGCCAGCACCTTGGCGTAGTGCTCCCAGAGCGGAGCCACTGCCGGGACCTGCTCCAGGACGATCACATCGTACGGTCGGTTCTCACGGTTGGGGCTCCGCGTTGCCTGAATCGCATACCGGAGAGGTTCGAGAACCAGGGCAGTGCGTGGATCGGGGAGATCCTCGAGTTCTTTGTCGATCTCCTTGTCGGAGTCACCTGGCATCAGCCGGTCGATGTACTTCTTGACCCTGTCCAGGGCCTGGCGCCCGGCGCCGTGCCCTGCCACCGAGTACGTCTGGCACGGAGGGCCACCGGCGAGCACGTTGATCTCCGGTGGCAACGACTCGAAGGCATCCCTGCGCACTGCGCTCACATCGGCGTGAAGGGTGTCCAGCCCGGCGGCGTACCGGGTCAGGCAGGCGCTTCTGTCCCACTCGACACCGAGACTCGGGATGTCGAGCGAGTGACCGGCGACGTCCAGCCCTCCGGGACCTGCGAAGAGGTCGAGGACGAAAGGCTGGTCGAGGATGGGCTTGTGGGACGCCGTGCTGGTCATGTGGCCGAAGTCTAGCCGGCAGCGGGGACTGCTGGATCCCGAATCAGCGCTGCGGCGACAGCCCTCCCCAGCGCCTCTCCCACCGGCGGTGGTGTCGCGTGCCCGACCTGGCGATATCTGGCGGTCTTCCGCCCAGTGATCTCCCACGTCTCGGGAAAGCCCTGCAGCAGCGCGGCCTGCTCAACGGTGATCTTCACCATGTTGTCCCTGCCGAGTTCGGGGTTCCAGACGAAGTCCGCGTCGGGCACGACGTCGCCCACAGTGTGACCGTTGACACCCATGGTCGCCCAGGTCCGCTTGGCCCCCGTCGGTCCGAGGTCCGCGCCGCCCCGGTTCTTCGAGCCACCGACCAGAGTGGGTGCCGGTCGATCGGCCTGGGCGACCCAGCGGGCGGCGTCCGGCCAACCCCGGGAGGCCATGGTCGGCCCCAGAACGGCACCGACCGTCTTGGGCTGCTGCACGGTCGGTGCCGGTGGCCGGAATGCCGCGGCCCACTGCCGCTCGATGGCGACGAGGACGCCCTGCTTCCGGTTCTGGGGCACGCCGAAGTCGACCGCGTTCACGACGAACCAGCTGAACTCGTAGCCCAGGTGGGCCAGTTCGGCTCGGGCGAAGTCACGGAAGTGCTGGTAGGCGTCCGAGTGCGCGAGCCCGGGAACATTCTCGATGAGTACCGCACGAGGCCTGATCGCATGGACGAGAAAGATCGTGGCCTCCAGCAACCGCTCCTCCGCACGTGAATTCGCGCGTCCGACGGTTGCACTCGACTTCACCCGTGGCAGGCCCGCGGACAGAAGGTCCACGTCGTGGCTCACGGTGTACTCGGCCGGGTCGAAGTCCATCAGGTCGGTCTGCAGTACGTTCCAGTGCGACCGGTTGGCCCGCAGAGTGCCGACGGCGAGCTCGTCGTCGTCCAGCAACAGGCGCGGCTCGAACCCCGCCTGTTCCAGTCCGAGGGCGAGCCCACCCGCCCCGGAGCACACGTCGACGAAAGTCAGTCCACTCATTCTTTCCTCCCCCGGGTCCCTTCCGTCCGGCGCCGCTCCACGGCCGCTACCACTCGTACGGCCACTTCCCCAGGAGCCTCGTGCTCCCAGAATCGCAGCACCGTCCAGCCTTCCGCGATCAGATGCTCGGTCGTCTCCCGGTCGCGGGCCATGTTCCGATCCAGCTTGCGGCGCCACCAGTCGGCGTTGGCCTTCGGGTGGGTGGCGTGCTGGGGACAGCCGTGCCAGAAGCAGCCGTCGATGAGGACAGCGACCTTGGCCCGGGTGAAGGCCACGTCGATCCGTCGCCGGGGCATGCCCGGCACGGGGTACTCCACGCGGTATCGCAGACCGGCCGCGTGCAGCAGCCGTCGTACGGCCAGCTCAGCCTCCGTGTCTTTGCTCGCCTGCTTGCTCATGCGGGCGGAAACGGCAAGAGAGGAAGGGGTGACATCTGGCACGGGGGTATTTTGCCGGCGTTGCCGGATCGGCGTGCAGCCAGTGAAGTATCTGCCTCGCTGGAGCGGCGATCTTCGGCCTAGGAAGGCCGCCCGCTTCTTTCTCAGTGTCGTGCCTCCGCGGCCCGCCTCAAGGGCGCTCCCGCTCCGCTGCGCTCCGCGTCCGCGTCGGCTGCGCCGATGGCCCTTCGGGCCACCCTTGACCCGGGCCGCTCCGGCACGGGGGAGAAGCGAGCGGGCGGCCCGGGGAAAGTGGGCGGCTTGGCGGGGTGGGGGCGCGTTCAGTGCGTGGGGGCACGCCGGGTCGGTTCAGCGGAGGGCGGCTCAGACGCCGTGGCAGGCGTCGTACGGCTGTTCCAGCCCGCACCAGCAGTCCGACGTGCGCTGTGGGGGCCAGGCCACTGCGCGGCCGCGGGCTGCGAGCGTCGTCGCGTACTGCGGGAGCAGGGTGGTGTCGCCCGGGGACGAGCCCTCTGAGGCGGCGAAGGCCTCGTAGGAGGGGACCGTGCCCGTGACGATGCCCAGGTTGCCAGTGCCCGAGGCGGACAGCTCGCGGAGGGAGGACTCTATGGTCGAGAGGTGCTCGGGGTGGGAGGGGTATTCGGTGGTGAGGTCCGGGTACGCCGAGAGGAGTTCCGTCAGTTCGGTTGCCGGCCAGTGCAGGACCGCTACCGGGAAGGGGCGGGAGAGGGCCTCGCGGTAGGTGCCGAGTTCGGCGCGCAGGCGGGAGATCTCTGCTTCCAGCTCCGCCGGGTTGTCGGAGCCCAGGGACCAGACGCGCTTGGGGTCGTGGAGCTCGTCCAGGGAGATGGGGGAGGAGTGGAGGGTGTCGGCGACAGCGTCCCAGTCGTCGTGGGGGAGGCCGAGCATGCGGCGGACCCGGTGGCGGCCGAAGAGCAGGGGGTGCGTGGCGTAGGGGGGTTCGGCGATGTCCGTGAGGAGGAGGGTCGCCGCCTCCGTGAACGTGTCGTGCGCCGCTTCCAGCTCGTCGTGGGATTCCAGGGACTCGGCGACGATCACCCAGGGGGCCGGGTCCCGGGGGGCCGTGGTGCGGATGCCGTCGATGATCGCGCGCGCCTCGGCCTCGTGGTCGTACTCCCACAGGTTCGACGCCTTGAGGGCCCGGACGAGAGGGGCGTTCTCCAGGGTGTCCGGGGTGGCGAGGAGGCGGTCGTAGAGCGCGGTCGCGGCGGGGCGGGCGTCGGCCAGTTCCAGGTGGGCCGCGGCCTGGAGCAGCAGGGCCTCGGCGTCCTCGGGGTAGCGGCCGGCGGTCCGCTCCAGGCGTGCCGCTTCGGCGGTGTGGTCGACGTTCTCGGCAGGCGTGTCGGGGCGCATGAACGACACCGTACTGCCCGGCGGTGACAAACGAGAGGTACAGGTAGGGGGCAGTCGATGCGAGGGGAGTCGTTCCGTGGAGTTCGAGTTCGGTGGGTGTGTGGTGGAGTGGCGGGGTCCCGCTCCGTATTACTTCGTGCCCGTGCCCGAGGAGGAGTGCGAGGAGATTCGGGCCGTGGCAGGTATGGCCTCGTACGGGTGGGGGGTCGTTCCCGTCGAGGCGACCGTGGGCGGGGTGGTCTTCCAGACCTCCCTGTTCCCGAAGGACGGCGGGTATCTGCTGCCGCTGAAGAACGCGGTGCGCAGGCCTGCGGGCTTGGGGGCGGGGGACGCGGTGACGGTGGGGCTGCGGGTTCTGGTGCGGTAGGGGAGGCGGGTTCGGTTGTGGCGCCGGGGACACGGAAGGGGCCGCGTGTCCCCGGCGCCGGTCCGGGTCGGTTCCGGGCCAGGTCGGTTTCGGGTTAGGTCGGTTCCTGGCTAGATCGTCACGCCGTCGATCTGGAGGGTCTGGACGGCCTTCGCCGCCACCGACACCGCCACCGTCTTTCCGGACAGGTAGGTGTCGGAGTACGACTTGTACGCGTCGCCGCCCGTCGTCACCGTGTTCCAGCGCGGGACCAGGCCGTTCGTGCCGCCCGTCACCGTCGTGAAGCCGGAGAGGTTGAAGGTGAAGGTCTGGGCGGAGGTGGCGGTGTTGAGAGCCACTATCACCAGGCGCTTGGCCGAGCTGTCGTAGGCGGCTACGGCGTTGCTCACGCCGGTGTCCAGGATCTTCATGCCGGGGCGGATGTGACGGCTGAACTGGGCCATCACGTAGTACTTGGTGGTGATCGCGCCTGCCGCCAGGGTGTCGGCGTCGTACGCGATCATTGCCCAGTTCGTGGAGGGGTCCATGACCTGCCAGTAGACCCAGGCCGTGGGGTGCAGCCAGCGGAAGTCGTAGAGCAGGTTGAAGGCCATGGTGTAGCCGGTGCCGTCGTTGTCGCCGGTCTCGGAGTTCCAGAGGGCCTTGCCGGCCGTCGTGACGACGTCGGTGTACAGGAGGTCGCGGCGGCCGCCGGAGCCCTGGTAGCCGTGGACGTTCACGCGGTCCACGTAGCCCTTCGTGGTGGAGGAGAAGGCGCTCCAGGTGGTGCGGGCCAGGTCGTAGCTCGTCTCGTCCGAGGCCGAGATCTTGGTCGAGGTCAGGCCTCGGCTGTTCAGCTCGCTGCGGAGGTAGGGCAGTACGGCCGCCTGGACCGTCGAGTCGATGTGGCAGCCCTCCTGGGTGCCGGTCGCCGTCCACCAGGAGGAGGACGGCTCGTTGAAGGCCTCCACCGTCGCGAAGTTCACGCCCCAGTTGTTCTTCGCGTACAGGGCCACCGAGGCGAGGTGGGAGGCGTGCTGGCGGTAGTTCCAGGACTGGAGGTTGTTGCCGCCGTCGGAGGCGCCGGACGGGTTGTGGTTGTAACACATCCACCACATGGGGGAGTTGGCGAAGAGCTCGGCCGTAGCGCCGCGGTTCACCGCCTTCACGAGCATCGCGCGCTGGGTGGCGTCCGCCGTCCAGTCCCAGGCCGAGGAGGTGGGGTCCTCGTTGTTCCAGTCCTGCCAGTAGCCCTCGATCTGTTTGAAGGAGGGGATGTTGGCGGAGGCGACCATCGATTCGCCGCTCACGCTGTTCCAGCTGCACGCACCCAGGTTGTAGCGGGCGATGTTCAGGCCGAGGCCGGGGAGCGAGGTGCTGTTGTACGTCGTCGACTTGGTGGTGAAGAAGATGTCGGCGAAGTCGTCCCGGGTGCCGAAGACGTTGCCCCACCAGGCCAGCGAGGTGCCCCAGCCCTCCCAGGTGCCGTACGAGGTGGATGGGCTGACGGCGATCGTGGCGTCGGCGTGGGCCGTGCCGGTGGCCAGGGCGCTGCCCAGGAGGCCGCCTCCCGCGGCGGCCAGGAGTGTTCTGCGTCGGATCATGGCTGCTTCTCGACCTCTCCGTGCGGCTCAAACACCGGTTCCTGGACCGGTGTTGACTCGTCCCCCCGCATGCCAACAGGAAGCATCGGGTGTGGTGTGTGAGGTTGTCGAGGGGTGTGACCGTGCTTTCTGACAGTGGTTTCTAAAACCCGTTGAGGAAGCGGGGAGGGGGAGGGAGAGGGGGAGGGGAGGGGGAGGTTCGGGGACAGGGGGTCGCGCGACTCTGGTGAGTTGGCGATGGCCGCCTTATCGTGCGGCACCGACGCGGGGGCGGTGGGAGGTGCGCGGTGCGGGTCGTGGGGCACGGTGAGCGGCGGTGGCGGGCCCGGCGCCGGCGGGTGCTGTGGACCGGGGGCGAGCTCCTCGTCACGGTGGGCGTGGTGCTCATGCTCCTCGTCGTGCACCAGCTGTGGTGGACCAACAGGGAGGCGAAGCAGGGGGCCGAGCGGAAGGTGGCGGCGCTGGAGCGGGAGTGGGGCGGCGGGGGGTCGGACGGTTCCGGGGGCGCCGGCAGCGGAGAGGAGGGCGGCTCCGGTGCGGCCGGTTCCGGGGCGTCCGGCGGGGCGTCCGGTGACGGCCGGGGGCAGACGTCGTACACCACGCGGGTCGTCGCCTCCCAGGCGTACGCCGTCCTCGTCGTCCCGCGGCTCGGGCTGCGCGTCCCGATCGCCGAGGGCGTCAGCAAGCCGAAGGTGCTCAACCACGGGTACGTCGGCCACTACCCCGGCACCCAGCAGCCGGGCCAGGCCGGGAACTTCGCGCTCGCCGGGCACCGCAACACCCACGGCGAGCCGTTCCGGTATCTGCCGCGGCTCAGGCGCGGGGACACGATCGAGGTCGAGACGGAGTCGGCGACGTACACGTACGCCGTGGACCAGATCCTGCCGCAGACGTCGTCCCGGGACTCGGGGGTCGTGCGTGCCGTACCGCGGTCGATCGTGAAGCCGTCGTACGGGTACAAGGAGCCGGGGTACTACATCACCCTCACCACCTGTACGCCCGAATTCACGTCGCGGTACCGGATGGTGGTGTGGGGGAAGCTGGTGTCGATGCGGCCGCGGGCGGGGACCGGGTGACCGTCGGGGGAGAGGGAACGGAGGCCGGGGCGGATTCCGGTGGCCCAGAGGGGAGTTGAGGCGCTGGGGAAGGCCAGGGGGTGGGGAGGCGCCGGGGCTCGGTTCGGCACCGTGGGGTTCTCGGCAGGCGGCGGGCGAGCGCATCGCCTACCGTGGAGAAGTTCAGTGAGCCCGTGGTCCTCGACCGCGGAGTACTCACGTCCGCAGTCGCGGACACACGCGGTGGGGCCGGGAGGACACCGGCCGCCCGCTGTCTCGGCCTCGGCCCGTGACCAGGACCAGGACCAGGACCTCATGGGGTTCTGGGCGTCACGTGTGCCGAGGACATGTGGTGTCCGCGGCGCTTCCTGCTGGCCGGTGCCGCCCTGACATGTGCCGTCGGAAAGGGCACGGCGGTCGCCGAGTCGCAGGCGACTCAAGAACTGGAGGGATCATGACCACGTCCCGCCTGTCTCTGAAAGCCACACTGTGCATGTTCGTCGCGTTGCTGACGGCAGCGCTGTGGACGCAGCCGGCAAGCGCGTACACCTGGGCCCGAAGGGTCACCGTGTACAACGCTTACGGCCTGTGCGTCCAGGGAAACGCAGGAATCGACCACAAGAAGCCCGGCGTGCTCTCCGGCAACCTCGCCTACTCGGAGACCTTCGCGCTGAAGCAGGGGTGCGGTACGGGGCTGAACGAGCCCGACGGCTGGGCCGCCACGCGAGCGGTCGTCTTCAAGTGGAACGGGTCCGGCTGGGACGTGTGCCGCAGCAGCGCCTGGAAGTACGGTGCCACCGGCGTGAACCGGTGGGGTCCGTGGGGGCCGGAGCAGGTCTTCGACTGGGGCGGATGGGCTTCGTGCGGGGCGGGCTTCTACGGGACGCAGGCCGCGGCCTACGTCTGGGACGGGTCCGCATGGCGAGGGGGCGGTGTCTGGTCGGGGTTCGAACAGGCCACCCCCGCGGGAGTCGCGCGCATGCGGCAGCCCGCGACCGGTTCCGCTCCCGCTCCGCACGCCAAGCCGCCCACTGTGCGGCCGGCGGCACACACCCGGTAACGGGCAGGAACGGGAAGCGCTTTGAGGGAGTGTCCGGCGGGTCCGTGAGGGCCCGCCGGACACTCCCGTCCCGGTGACCCGCTACTGCGCCCGCTCCCGCAACGCCACCATCCCCGCCGCCCCCAGCACCGCCACCCCCGCGGAGACCACCATCGCCACGTCCGCCCCGTGTGCCAGGCCGGAGCCGGTCGACGTGGCCAGGGCGATGGTCAGGGCCACGCCCGCGCAGGAGCCGATGTAGCGGAAGGTCTGCTGGGCGCCCGAGCCCATCGCGGCCCGCGCGGCGGGGACCGACTCCACCGCCAGGAGGGGGAGCGCGGCGTTGAGGAGGCCGCTGCCCACGCCGCCCAGGAACAGGCCCGGCAGCAGCCGGGGCCAGGAGCCCGCGTCCAGGGCGCCCAGCATGGCCAGCGCGCCGCCCGCGTGCAGCAGGAAGCCCGCCGCGAGCTGCCAGCGCGGTGAGACCCGGCCCGCGAGGCGCTTGGCCTGCAGGGCCACCGTGAAGGACAGGCCGGACCAGAGCAGGAACAGCCACGCCGTGTCCATCGCGGACATGCCCAGCGTCTGCTGGAGCAGCGCCGGCAGATAGCTGAACAGGCCTATCACCGTCAGGCCCGTGACCAGGCCGCTGAGGGAGGAGGCCAGGAAGCGGGGGGTGCGGAAGAGGGCCAGGTCGATCATCGGGGTCGACGAGAAGCGGCGTTCGACGAGAGTGAAGGCCGCCAGCAGGACCACCGTCGCCGCCAGCAGCAGGGCCACCGGTGCGCGCAGCCAGCCGTCCCGGCCCAGGGTCAGCGCCGCGACCAGGGAGACCAGTGCGAGGCCGAAGGTCAGGGCGCCGGCGACGTCCGGGCGGCCGCCGCGCGGTGAGCGGGACTCCGTCAGCGTGCGGGCGGAGGCCGCGGCCACCAGCAGTGCGGCCGCGCCCAGTACGGCGTACGCCACCCGCCAGTTGGGCATCGCGCCGGCGACCAGCGGGCCGAGTGCGATGCCGCCGCTCACGAACGCGCCCCACACGCCCGTCGCGTGCAGCCGGCCGCGCGGGCTCGGGAACGCGGCCACCAGCAGGCCCAGGCTGCTCGCCAGGATCGCCGCGCTCGCCGCGCCCTGCGCCACCCGGGCCAGGGTGAAGGCCCAGGTGGAGGTCGTGAGGCCGCCGAGGGCGGTGGTCAGGCCGAGGGCGAGGGTACCGGCGACGAAGACCCGGCGGCGGCCGTAGTCGTCGGCCAGGCTGCCCACCACCAGGAGGAGGGCGGCGAGGCCGAGCGGGGTGCCGTTCAGCAGCCAGGCCTGGGCGGAGAGCGGGGTGTGCAGGGCGGCGACCGTCTCCGGGAGCGTGACCACCGGGGCGGTGTACGTCATCAGGGCCACGGCGGTCGCGGCGCTGGTGAGGGCCAGGGTGGGGCGGCCGCTCGGGACCGTGGCGGCCGTGGTTTCCGTGGCGTCCGTGACCGTCGCAGATGCAGGTGCGGATTCCGGATCCGGGCTCGCACGCTTCATGGTTCTTTCATTGAACCTAGTCATGGGAGTACCGTAGCACCGTTGGTTCGTTCATTGAACCTGCGACAGGGAAACTGACTAAGGTGGCCCCATGGCACTGGGCAAGGACTACGCGACACAGGAGTGCTCGATCGCCCGCGCGCTGGAGGTCGTCGGCGAGCGCTGGACCCTGCTCGTCGTCCGCGACGCGCTCTACGGCGTCCGGCGCTACAACGACTTCCTGGCCCACCTGGGCATCCCGCGTGCCGTCCTGTCGGCCCGTCTGAAGGCGCTCACCGAGGGGGGGATCCTGGAGAAGCGCCGGTACCAGGACTCGCCGCCCCGGGACGAGTACGTCGTCACCGAGCGCGGGACCGCACTGTTCCCCGCCCTGCGCGCCCTCGGCGTCTGGGGGCGCGAGCACTTCATGGAACAGCAGCTGCGCTACTTCCGGCACGTGGACTGCGGGACCGAACTCGGCTCGTACGGCGAATGTCCCGCCTGCGGAACCGTCGTACCCGTCGCGGACGTTCTCGTCACACCGGGGCCGGGACTCGACCCCGACCCGGCGGACCCGGTCAGCCGGGCGCTCCTCAAGCCCAAGCGGCTGCTGGAGCCGCTGGAGACCGATCACGTGTGAGCGGCCGACCGGTCGAGCAGCCGACCCGTCGAGCAGTCGACCGCGGTCCAGGCTACGGTCCAGTACGTGAACAGGCTCTTGCCCGCTGCACGCTCATCTTGGAGGATCGACCAGTCCTCCGATGGCTGCACCCATCGGTCGGGCGACTGCTGTCAAGGGAGATGGTGACGACCATGAAGCTGCTGCGAGTCGGTACGGCGGGGGCGGAGCGGCCCGCGCTGCTCGACGCCGAGGGTGTCCTGCGGGACCTGACGGGGATCGTCGACGACATCGACGGGGCGCTGCTCGCCGACGACGCGGCGCTCGGGCGCGTCCGCGCCGCCGCCGACGCCGGGGAGCTGCCCGCGCTCGACGCGACCGGGCTGCGGATCGGGCCGCCGCTGGCGCGGATCGGCAAGGTCGTCTGCATCGGGCTCAACTACCACGACCACGCGCGCGAGACGGGGGCCGAGCCGCCGGCCGAGCCGGTCGTCTTCTTCAAGGCCGCGGACACGGTCGTGGGGCCGAACGACACCGTGCTGGTGCCCCGCGGGTCGGTGAAGACCGACTGGGAGGTGGAGCTGGCGGTCGTCATCGGGCGTACGGCCCGTTATGTGGCCGACGACGAGGACCCGTTGGCGTACGTCGCCGGGTACGCCGTCGCGCACGACGTGTCCGAGCGGGAGTTCCAGATCGAGCGGGGCGGGACCTGGGACAAGGGGAAGAACTGCGAGACGTTCAACCCGCTGGGGCCGTGGCTGGTGACCGCGGACGAGGTCGGGGATCCGCAAGGGCTGTCGCTGAAGCTCTGGGTGAACGGGGAGCTGAAGCAGGACGGGACGACGGCCGAGCAGATCTTCTCGGTGGCGGAAGTGGTGCGGTACGTCAGCCGGTTCATGGTGCTGTACCCCGGGGACGTGATCAACACCGGGACTCCGGCGGGGGTTGCGCTCGGGGCGCCGGAGCCGAAGCCGTTCCTGCGGGCCGGGGATGTGGTGGAGCTGGAGATCGGTGGGCTCGGGCGGCAGCGGCAGGAGCTCAAGGACGCCTGAGGGGCGGGGGGTTCCGGTGTGCGAGCGGCTGCGGGTCGTCCGTGGTTGCTCGCGCAGTTCCCCGCGCCCCCGAAGGGGCGCTGCAGCTGTCGGCGCTTACAGCTTCAGGAAGCTTTCCAGGGCCTCCACCACGAAGCGGTGGTCGTCCAGTTGGGGCAGGCCCGAGACCGTCACCGTTCCGATCACGCCGACGTTCTCGACGGTGATCGGGAACGCGCCGCCGTGGGCCGCGTACTCGTCGGGGTCCAGGCGGGAGGACTCCTCGAACGTCGTGCCCTTGGCCCGGAAGCGGGCGCCGACCAGGTAGGACGCCGAGCCGTAGCGCTCCACCACCCGGCGCTTGCGGGCGATCCACGCGTCGTTGTCGGGGGTCGAGCCGGGCAGGGCCGCGTGGAAGAGCTGCTGGCCGGCCCGGTGGATGTCCACGGCCACCGGGGCCTGGCGCTCCCGGGCCATCTCCACCAGCAGGGAGCCCAGCGCCCACGCGTCGTCGTACGTGAACTGCCGGAAGACCAGGCGGTGCTCCTGCTTCTCCAGGTCCTCCACCGACGGGGTGAGTTCGGGAGCGAATCGCGGGGTGATCTGCGGGTGCTGCATCAGAGGGTCACCGTCACCTTGTCTCGTGCCGAACGGCGGGCTGCTTCCAGTACGTCCAGGGCGGCGGCCGCCTCCAGCGCGGTCACCGGGTTGGGGCCCTCGCCGCGCAGGGCGGCGGCCACGGCCGCATAGTAGGCGGGGTAGTCGCCGGGGAGGGTGGGGACGACCCGGCCGCCGCCGGTGACCGGGGACTCGCCGGCGCCGATACGGCCGTACAGCGACTCCGGTTCGAGGCCCCAGGCGTCCGTGGCACCGGGGCGCTCACCCGTGCGCAGGGCGTCCTCCTGCGGGTCCAGGCCGTACTTGACGTAGCCGGCCTTCGAGCCCAGCACCCGGAAACGCGGGCCGAGCTGGGCCGTCGTCGCCGAGACGTAGAGGTGGGAGCGGACGCCGTTCGCGTGGGTGACGGCGATGAACGTGTCGTCGTCGGTCTCGGCGCCCGTCCGGCGGATCACCGACTCGGCGTAGACCTCGGTGGCAGGGCCGAAGAGGACCAGGGCCTGGTCGACGACATGGCTGCCGAGGTCGTAGAGGAGACCTCCGATCTCTGCCGGGTCGCCGGACTCGCGCCAGCCGCCCTTGGGCTGCGGGCGCCAGCGCTCGAAGCGGGACTCGAAGCGCCAGGGGTCGCCCAGCGAACCGTCTTCGAGGAGGCCGCGCAGGGTGAGGAAGTCGTTGTCCCAGCGGCGGTTCTGGAAGACCGAGAGCAGCAGACCGTGCTCCTCGGCCAGGGCGGCCAGCTCGCGCGCCTCGGCGGCGGTGCCGGCGACCGGCTTGTCGACCACGACCGGGAGGCCCGCCTTGAGGGCGGTCGTCGCCAGCGGCACGTGCGTCCTGTTCGGGGACGCGATGACGAGGAGGTCGAGTTCGGCGGCCCGGTCGAACAGCTCGTCGGAGGTCGCGACCGTCCGGACGTCCGGGAACTCGGCCTTCGCCTGCGCCTGCCGCTCGGGGTTCGAGGTGACGACCGTGTCCAGGGCGAGGCCCTCGGTGGCGGCGGTCAGGGGGGCGTGGAAGACGGATCCGGCGAGGCCGTAGCCGATGAGGCCGACGCGCAGGGGAGTGGCAGCTGTCATGCGTCCTACTTTCGCAACGCTGTTGCCAAAGTGCAAGTGGCAGGGAGAATGAGTGGCGTGAACAGGACGAGGAGCGGACGGCCGGGTGTGGTCGGGGCCAATCTGCCGGCCATGCGCAGCCACAACAGCGCGCTGGTGCTGGACCTGCTGCGTACGGCGGGGGAGGACGGCATCAGCCGGCTCGAACTGGCCGAGCGGACCGGGCTCACCCCGCAGGCGGTCAGCAAGATCACCGCCCGGCTGCGGGAGGACGGCCTCGCGGCGGAGGCCGGGCGGCGCGCGTCCACGGGCGGCAAGCCGGCCACCGTGCTGCGGCTGGTGCCGGACGCCGGGCACGCGGTGGGGATCCAGCTGGACCGGGACGAGCTGCGCGCGGTGCTCGTCGATCTCGACGGGACGGTGGTGGCGGCGCGGCAGGCGGAGGTGGACCTGGGGGCGGGGGCGGAGGCCGTCCTCGGCGCGGTCGTGGAGCTGGCCGGGGAGCTGGTCGAGCGCGGCGGCGACTCGCTGCTCGGGGTCGGGGTCGGGGCGCCGGGTCCGCTCGACCACATCCACGGGGTGCTGCACCGGGTCACCGGGTTCCCCGAGTGGGACGGCTTCCCGTTGCGGGACGCGCTCGCGGAGCGGTTCGGGGTGCCGGTCGTCGTCGACAAGGACAGCAACGCGGCGGCCCTCGGACTCGCCGTCGGCGGTGAGAGCGGGTCCTTCGCCTGCCTGCTCCTCGGTACGGGGCTGGGCGCCGGCCTGGTGATCGGCAACACCGTGCACCGGGGGGCGCGCACCGGGGCCGGGGAGTTCGGGCACCAGGTGGTCCAGCTGGACGGGCCGCCCTGCCACTGCGGCAACCGCGGCTGCATCGAGGCGCTGTGCCTGGCGGCGGTGGCCCGCGGCGACGTGGCCGAGGCCGCGCGGGTCCTCGGCGTCGGAGCGGCGAACCTGGCAGGCCTGCTCGACATCGACCTCGTGCTGCTCGGCGGCCGGACGATCGCGGCCGCGCCGGAGCCGTTCGTACGGGGGGTCGCCGCCGTCCTCGACGACCACACCCGGCGGGAGGGGAGCCTGCGCACGACGGTCCCCGTCCGCCTCGCCCCCGGCGGCGGCCGCGGCGTCGCGGAGGGCGCGGCCCAACTCCTCCTCGCCCCACTGTTCGGCCGCGCAGACGGCTAGCCGCCGCCCGGCCACCGGCGGGGTGGGCAGAACCGACGGGGCGTTTTGAGCACGGGTGGCGTAGCCGACCAAGGGGCGCGGGGAACTGCGCGACCAGCCCCCACCGGCCCGCGGGTGGTCACCGGCCGGTTGGGCACCGCCGGAATCCGCCGTCGTGGCTGATCGCCGTCGCGGCGGGGTGGGGGGAAGCGGCGGAGTTGGGTCGACTGCGAAGGGGGCGGTGGGGCGGCCCACCCAGGGGCGCGGGGAACTGCGCGACCGGCCCCCACCGGCCCGCAGGTGCCCACCGGCCGATCGAGCGGAGGCGGGCGGCCGATCGGGGGGAGTGTGGCCGCGTTCGCGGAGTGGCGTCCGGTGACCCCGGTCCGCCCCCGGCAGAGTCACCTGTTCATGCGCATGCGACTGAGCATCTCCCTGTCCCTCTGCCTGGCCGCCGCAGCCGCCGTACTCGCCCCCTCGCCCATGGCGACGGCCGCCCCCGCCGTCGCCGGGACGTCCTGCGCGGCTCCCGACGAGCAGGGCTTCCCCCTCACGACCCGCCTCCACGACGGCCCCTCGTCCTACGAGCCCGGCGGCGGCTTCGGCACCTGGTACCTCGACCTCACCAACGTCACCGGCCGCATCTGCGCCGACGTGCACCCGGTCCTCGTCCTCGTCGACGACAAGCGTGCCCTCAAGCCGTCCCAGACCGAGCTGGAGTTCTACGACGGCCCACGCACCCGCCCGGTCCCGCTGACGGTGACCGACGAGTCCGAGCTGGTCGGCGTCCTCGACGGGACCGACTTCCCGGGGTTCACCGTCGCGCCCGGGGCGACCGTCTCGGTCAAGCTCAGACTCGCCGTCACCTCCGACGCCGTACGGAACGGGGTCACGGTCAACGCGGCCGTCGTCCAGCGGCAGGGGGCCGACGGCGCGTGGGTCGGGGAGTCGAACGACTACCGCTTCGGCATCGGCGGCGAACCGCCGCCCCCGCCCGCGAGCATCGCCCCCGCCGTTCCTTCCGGCGGCGCGCAGGTCGGCCCGCGGACGTCTCCCGGGACCAGCCCCGACAGCCCCGACAGTCCTGGGACTTCCGACAGCCCCGACAGCCCTGACAGCCCTGACAGTTCCGAGAGTCCCGCCGACCCCGACACCAGCCCGGGGGCCACCCCCGGAGCCACTCCCGGGGGCACCCCCACCGCCTCGCCCGGCGGCAGCGCCCGGCCCGTCACCGACGAGGCCCGGGGCGGCGGGGACGGCTGGGGCGGAGGGGATGGCGGGGACGGCGGAGGGACCTGGGGCGCCGAAGGCGCCTGGGCGGCCGGGGAACGCGCCCGCGAACTGGCCCGCACCGGCGTCGGTCTGGCCCACGGCCTGTTCACGGCCGCCCTCGCCCTGCTCACCGTGGGAGCGGGCGCGTTCCTGCTGGCACGCCGACGGCGGTGACCCTCGTCCGGTGCGGGAGGCGCCGTCTGCGACGATCCCCGGGTGGACTACCCGAACGACCAGGCCCCCGGCGCCCCCGTCCGCTCCGGCATCCCCGAGCACGGCCGCATCCCGAAGTACTACGCGGTGAAGGCGCGGATCGACCAGCTCGTCGGCGCGCTGGGGGAGGGCGCTCTCATCCCCACCGAACGTGACCTCTCGGAGGAGTACGGGGTCGCCCGCGAGACCGTCCGGCAGGCGCTGCGCGAACTGGTGCTGGAGGGCAAGCTTCGCCGGCAGGGGAGGGGCACGGTTGTCGCGGGGCCCAAGCTGGAGCAGCCGCTCTCCCTCGCCAGCTACACCGAGGGGGTACGGCGGCAGGGCCGCACTCCCGGCCGCAGTCTGGTCACCCTCGACCGCTTCCCCTGCCCGGCCGCCCTCGCCGCCGAGACCGGCCTGGAGCGCGGCGAACCCGTCTGGCACCTGGAGCGCGTGCTGCTCGCCGACGACGAGCGGGTCGGCCTGGAGAGCACGTACGTCGCCGTCGCCCGGGTCCCGCGCCTCGACACCGACTTCCACCCCGACTCCTCCTTCTACGGCTACCTGCACGAGCAGGGCATCGCCTTCGGGGACGCCGACGAACGCATCGAGACCGTGCTGGCCACCCCGCGCGAGGCCCTCCTAGTCGGCACCCTGCCGGCCCTTCCGATGCTGCTGATCCACCGGGTGTCACGGGACACCGAGGGCCGGCCGCTGGAGCGGGTGCGGTCGCTGTACCGGGGGGACCGGTTCTCGTTCACCACCCATCTGCGTGGCTGAAAAGTACCTGTTTCGGCCGCTTTTGAAGCCCCTTGTGTATCACGGAAAGATAACGGGTCTAGCCCAAACGTGATGGCCGGTTCACGCTCTCGTTGTCAGCCGGACCTTTCCGGTTCCCCGGTTCCGAGGAGCGTGACGGTCGTGAGAGTGACAGTCGTCGGAGCAGGCGTGGTGGGCACCATGCACGCCTGGCAAGCAGTGGAACGCGGCCACGAGGTCGTGCAGATCGAGCGCGAGGCCGAGGCCCGCGGCGCCTCGCTGCGCAACTTCGGGCAGATCTGGGTGAGCGGGCGCGCGGGCGGGGCGGAACTCGAAACCGCCCTGCGGGCCAGGGAGTTGTGGGAGGAGACCGGCAACCGGGTGCCCGCGCTCGGCTTCCGGGCCAACGGGTCGCTGACACCGGTGCGCGGCGCGTACGAACTCGCCGTCGCCGAGGCCGCCGTGGCCCGCGGCGACGCGGCCGCCCGCGGCCACAAGCTGCTCACCCCCGCCGAGGCCCGCGCCCTGAACCCCGCCCTGCGCGGAGCCTTCGACGCCGCCCTGTACTGCGAGCGGGACGCGGCCGTCGAACCGCGCACCGCCCAGCTCGCCCTCCGCGCCGAGCTGCTGAAGTCCCCGAACTACACCTTCCTGCCGGGCCGCGAGGTACGCGAGGTGACCGCAGCGGGCACGGTCCGCGACGACCACGGCGACGTGCACGCCGCCGACGTCGTCGTCCTGTGCACCGGCGCCTGGCTCGGCGGCCTGGTCCGCGAGCTGGCCGGCCCCGACCTGCCGGTGCGCCGCGTCCGCCTCCAGATGATGCAGACCGACCCGCTCGGCGAACCCCTCCCCACCTCGGTCGCCGACGCCGACAGCTTCCGCTACTACCCGGCGTACGCCTCCCCGGCCCTGGACGAGCTCAACGCCCGCTCGCCGCAGCCCGGGACGGCTGCGGCGCATCGCATGCAGCTGCTCATGGTGCAGCGCGCCGACGGCGGCCTCACCATCGGCGACACCCACGAGTACGCACACCCCTTCGCCTTCGACACCGTCGAGGAGCCGTACGAGCACCTCACCGGCGTCGTCGAGTCCCTCCTCGGCCGCCCGCTGCCGCGCGTCCGGCACCGCTGGGCCGGGGTGTACGCCCAGTGCACCGACCCCTCGCGGGTCGTGCACCGGCAGCAGGTGGCCGACGGGGTCTGGCTGGTCACCGGGCCCGGCGGGCGCGGCATGACCTGCTCGCCCGCGATAGCCGAGACAACCGCGAACGAACTGGGCTGGTGAGAGAGATGACCGACATGATCGATATGGCTGAGACCGAAGACATCCGCCTCGTCGTGCTCGACATGGCCGGTACGACCGTCGCGGACGGCGGGCTCGTCGAGCACGCGTTCACCGCGGCGGCCCGCCACCTGGGCGCCGACCCCGACCGGATGATCGACTACGTCCGCGCCACCATGGGCGAGTCCAAGATCTCCGTCTTCCGGCATCTGTTCGGCGAGGAGGCCAGGGCCCAGGAGGCCAACAAGGCCTTCGAGGCGGCGTACGCCGAACTCGTCGACGCGGGCAGCGTCGAGGCGCTGCCCGGGGCGCGCGAGACCATCGAGGAACTCCAGGGGCGGGGCCGTACGGTCGTCCTGACCACCGGTTTCGCCCGCGCCACCCAGGACGCGATCCTCACCGCCCTCGGCTGGCAGGACCTGGTGCCGCTCACCCTGTGCCCCGCCGACGCAGGGGGCCGCGGGCGGCCCTACCCCGACATGGTGCTCACGGCGTTCCTGCGGACGCGGGCCGCCGACGGGGTCGGGCAGATCGCCGTCGTCGGCGACACGTCGTACGACATGCTCAGCGGGGTGCGTGCCGGGGCGGGGCTGGTCGCCGGCGTCCTGACCGGGGCGCACGACGCGGATGCCCTGCGGGCGGCCGGCGCGACCCAGGTGCTGGAGTCCGTGGCCCAGTTGCCGGGAGTGCTCGCATGAGCAGCGGGATCGGCAGTGGCATCCGCTTCGACTCGGTGAGCGTCGCCTACGACGGGAACGCGGGCAGCCTCGCCCTCGAATCCCTCGATCTCACCGTCGCGCCCGGCGAGGTGATGGCCCTGCTCGGGCCGTCCGGCTCCGGCAAGACCACCGCGCTGCGGACGGTCGCCGGGTTCGTACGGCCCGTCTCCGGACGGGTGTTCCTCGGGGACCGGGACGTCACCGGCCTGCCGCCCCACCGGCGCGGGATCGGGATGGTGGTGCAGCAGTACGCGCTCTTCCCGCACCTGCGGGTCGCCGACAACGTGGCCTTCGGACTGCGGGCGCGCAGGACACCCAAGGCCGAGATCCGGGAGCGGGTCGCCGAGGCACTGGAGATGACCGGGATGGCGGCCTACGCGCTTCATGCTCGCCCGCAAGCAGCAGGAGGAGGTCAGCTCGATCGGCGGCGGCTTCACCGCCCGCACCGACGTCAAGGCCACCGACGCCAACGCGGCCGCGCTGACCGAGCTCATGGACGGCGTCGACGTGTTCACGCCGGACTGGAACGACATCGGCAAGAACCTGACGTCGTACGTGGCGGCGTGGAAGTCGGCGACGGGCAGCTGACCGGGAGGTGAGCCGGGCGTTCCCGGGCGTTCCCGGGTGATCCCGGGTGTGTCTAGTCTGGGGGCGTCGGTACGCCGTGGTTCCGGCGCCCCAGCTCACGCAAGACCCGCACGCCAGGAGACGCACCACATGGCAGAGCGCAAGCCCATCGAGTCGTGGCTCACCGACATGGACGGGGTCCTCATCCACGAGGGGGTGCCGATCCCCGGAGCGGACGCCTTCCTGAAGAAGCTGCGGGAGTCCGGCCGGCCCTTCCTGGTGCTGACCAACAACTCCATCTACACGGCCCGCGACCTGCACGCACGGCTGCGCCGGATGGGTCTTGACGTGCCGGTGGACAACATCTGGACGTCGGCGCTGGCCACCGCCCAGTTCCTGGACGACCAGCGGCCCGGCGGCAGCGCCTACGTCATCGGCGAGGCCGGCCTGACCACCGCGCTGCACGACATCGGGTACATCCTCACCGACCACGAGCCCGACTTCGTCATCCTCGGCGAGACCCGCACCTACTCCTTCGAGGCGCTGACCAAGGCCGTGCGGCTGATCAACGACGGCGCCCGGTTCATCGCCACCAACCCCGACAACGTCGGCCCGTCCGTCGAGGGCGACCTGCCCGCCACCGGCTCGGTCGCCGCGCTGATCACCGCCGCGACCGGCAAGCAGCCGTACTTCGTCGGCAAGCCCAACCCGCTGATGATGCGGGCCGGTCTCAACGCGATCGGCGCCCACTCGGAGACCTCCGCGATGATCGGCGACCGGATGGACACCGACGTCCTGGCGGGCCTGGAGGCCGGGATGCGCACCTTCCTGGTGCTGTCCGGCGTCACCCAGCCGGCCGACGTCGACCGCCACCCCTTCCGGCCCTCCGAGGTCGTGGACTCGATCGCGGACCTCGTCGACCGGATCTGACCGGATCCAACCTGATCCAACCGGGTCCAGTCGGGTCCGAACCGCCGTCGAACCGCTTCCGGCCGGCCGGCACCAAACCTGTCACCACCCGTACGGAGCAAGAAGGCGCCCCCCGAGGATGCGGGGGCGCCCGGTGCGGGGGAGCCTCCAGATATCTGGAGGTTCACGATGGGCTCACTTCGCCTCACTCTCTGTACCGGACTCCTGGCCTGCGCCGCCGGTCTCTCCCCGGTGGCCGCCCGTGCGGCGGACGGCCAGGGCGTCACCGTGACCCCGGCTTCCCCGCCCGTCGGGTCCGTCGTCGCGCTGCGCGTGAGCGGCTGCTCCGGTACGACCGGCACCGCCGCCTCGACGGCCTTCGTCGCGGACGCCCGCCTCGGCGGCACCGGCGGCGCGCTGACCGGCCAGGCCCAGGTCCGCTCCACGATCGGCGCCGGCACCTATGACGTGCGGGTCAGCTGCGCCGGCACCGCCGTCACCGGCAGCGTCGCCGTCGTGGCGCAGTCGTCGTCCCCGCTGGACGCCTCCGCCGAGCTGCCCGCCTCGCCGGTCGCGCCCGTGCACGCCGGCGGCGGGGGCACCGCTCCGCTCGCCTCGGTGGAGTCCCGCTCGACCGGTCCCGACACCGCGCAGGCGGTGACCGGCCTGCTCCTCGCCGCGTTCGCCGCGGCCGCCGTCGGACTGCTGAGGGCCCGCCGCGGCCGCGGTTCGCGCTGAGGACGGGACCACATGTCCGACGACACCGAACGTTCCCCCGGCACCGGACGGCTGCTGACCGGGGTGGCCTGGGCGATCCTGCTGCTCGGGCTGTGGCTGTGGGGCCGCGGCGTGACCGAGGTGCCCGACGGCATGACGGGTCCGACCACGGGTGACGTGGCCGCCGTCGGCCGACCCCCGTCCGACCCCGAACTCCCGCCCGCCGCGAAGCCGTTGACCTCGGCCGTGCCCGAGCGCGTCGACATTCCGGAACTGGGCGTGCAGGCCCCCGTGGTCGCCCGCGGCCTCGACGACGAAGGCGGGGTCGACCCGCCGCCCTTCGACCAGCCCGGCGTGGTCGGCTGGTACGGCGCCGGGACCGGCCCCGGCGCGGCCGGCACCGCGGTCCTGGTCGGGCACGTCGACACCGAGACCCGGCCCGCCGTCTTCTACAAGATCAGCACCATGCGCCCGGGCGAGACGATCCGCGTGGTCCGCGCCGACAACACGGTCGCCGAGTTCACCGTCGACGACGTCCGGGTCCTGCCCCGCGACCACTTCGACGTCCAACAGGCCTACGGCGCCCGGGAGTCGGGCCGTGCCGAGCTCCGCCTGATCACCTGCGGCGGCACCTACGACCGGACCACCCACCGCTACACGGCGAACGTGGTCGTCTCGGCATACCTCACCGGAACCGCCGTTTAGACAGAGCTTGCCGCACCGGACCCACCTGTCACCCGGTCGACGGCCTGCTCCCCTGAGGCCGCCGACCGGGCCGGTCCTCGACCGCGCGCGCTCGGGCCGCGGGAGTAACCCGGCGTCAGGCGCGGGAGGCTGGGAAGGCGGACCGGGGCCCGGGCCGCCCGCAAGCGACTCTAGAGGGCAACGGGTGCCCGGGCCTAGGTTCGCGCCCGCCAAGCCTCCCCGACTCGTCAACTCGCCCGTCAACTTGGGCTGTAACAGCTCACCGACAAGGGTTGGGCGATCTCGTGACGAGTGCGGCTGGTATGTCACGATTGGGCTCTGGCCAAGTGCACCCAGGGGGGAATTGGATGTACGACAGCAGGGGGGCCCGCTCGGCGGCCCGGGCCGGGGCACTGGGAGCGGCGCTGCTGCTCGCCGGCTGCTCCTCGGGCGGCGGCTCGGGCGGGGACAAGCCGACCGCGAGTCCGCAGGTGGCGATCACCCAACAGCCCAAGGAGGCCGACCCGTTCTGGGTGAACCCGGACTCCAACGCGGCCCGCCAGGTGAAGGCCTACGCGAAGGCCGGCAAGGGCGGCGACGCCGAGCAGATCCGCAAGATAGCGGCACAGCCGACCGGGGAGTGGATCGGCCCGGAGAACCCGGAGCAGGAGGCGCGCGGCTTCACCGAGGCCGCCCAGAAGTCCGACCGCACGGCCCTCCTGGTCCTCTACAACATCCCGCACCGCGACTGCGGCCAGTACAGCCAGGGCGGCGCGGCCGACGGCGACGCGTACCGGACCTGGATCGACGGGGTCGCGAACGGCATCCAGGACCGCCCGGCCACCATCGTCCTGGAACCGGACGCGGTACTGCACCTGGTGGACGGCTGCACCCCGTCCCGGTTCGCGGAGGAGCGCTACGACCTGTTACGCGGCGCGATCACGAAGCTCAAGTCCCTGAAGAACACCAAGGTGTACCTGGACGCGGGCAACGCCGGCTGGGGCCACCCCGACCAGATCTACCAGCCCCTCCAGGAGGCGGGCGTCACCCAGGCCGACGGCTTCGCGGTCAACGTCTCCAACTTCTACTCCACCCAGGACTCCATCACCTACGGCAAGCAACTGTCGCAGAAGGTCGGCGACAAACACTTCGTCATCGACACCAGCAGAAACGGCAACGGCCCCTACGCGGGCGGCGATCCGGAGGAGCGGTGGTGCAACCCGCCGGGCCGGGCCCTGGGGGAGACCCCGACGACGAAGACGGCCGACCCCCTGGTGGACGCCTACCTGTGGGTCAAGCGCCCCGGCGAATCCGACGGGACGTGCAAGGGCGGCCCGCAGGCGGGCCAATGGTGGCCCACCTACGCTTTGAAACTTGCCCTAGGGTCGGACACCTAGGGGCGCGGGGCGGAGTCGATTTGCGGCTCCGCCGCGCGGGCGCGACCAGCCACAGCGCTCCCGCACCCAAAGTCCCAACCGGCGGGAGCGCTACGGCACCTTCACCCACTGCGCCACGCTCGGCGTCCCCTGATCGTCATCCACAAAAAGCATGTACCACCCCGAAGGAACCAGGTTCCGATTCCCCGGCACGGTCACGGTGATCCGGTTCCCCGACGTCCTGAAGTCCAGGGCGATCGACCGCTGGTCCACGTCCGTCACATGGGTGGTGGCACTGGGCCGGATCAGCCGCACCTTCCTGATGGTCGACGCATGCTGCGAGGTGAACGTCCCCGTCCCGCCCCGGGCGATGGTCTGCGGCCCCCCGCTCAGCGACGGCCGTGAGTCCCGGTACAGGTACGGCGGCGTGTAGATCTCGATCCGCTGCTCGAAGACCCCCGGCCTGGTGTTCGCCTTGTCCGCGAACAGCGGGTTGGAGCCGAAGAACATGACCCGGCCGTCGGGCAGCAGGATCGACCCGGAGTGGTAGTTCCGGCCCACCAGCGGATCGGCCACCCTCCGGAAGGAGTTCGTCGCGGTGTCGTAGATCCGTGCCTGCTTGATGTCGGAGTTTCCGCGCCCCCGGTAGTCCTCGGAGCCGCCCGACACCAGGACGCTGTCGTCCGGCAGGACGGAGATCTGCGGATACCGCGTCCCCTTCTCCAGCGAGGGCCCGTCCGTGAACTTCGGGTCGGGGTCCTTGAGGTCGATCAGCCGCGTCCTCTTCGTGGACAGCGCGGACTCGCCGACCCCGCCGCCCCCGACCACCAGGTACTTCTCGTCCTGCGCCGGAGGCAGCAGCACCGTCCCGGACGTCTCCAGCATGTTCGGGTCGCTGAGCCCGGACAGCTTGGTGAACCGGTTGGTGTCGACGTCCCAGATTCCCGGATCGCGCCCCACATCATCCGGGCCGTACCCGGCGTTGGAACCCGAGTAGAAGAGCTTGCCGTTCTCCAGGAGGAACAGCGCGGGGTACGTCGGGAACTGGCGCTTGTACTTGGTGTAGGTCCAGGTCCTCGTCTTCGGGTCGAAGACCTCGTTCTTGCCCGGCACCAGCTGACCGATGTCGTCGAGCCCCGAGACGCTGAGCACCTTGCCGTCCGACAGGGTGGTGAGCGTCGGATACCAGCGGGCCTCGTTCATCGGGTCGACCTTGATGTACTTCTCGGCGACCGGATCGAACTCGTAGGTGTTCTTGATGCCCTCGAAGTCCCGCTTGTCCATGCCGAGTTTGTTGGCGATGCCGTAGGTGTTGCGGGCGTCGGGGCCGGTCAGTCCCGCGATGCTGTAGTTGTCCTGGGTGCCGGTCTCGTACTTCGTGCCCTGCTTGGGCGCCTCCACGACGACCCGCGCGTAACCGGGGTTGTTCCGCAGGAACCTGCCGGTCTTCTTGTCGAAGACCTTCGTCGCGCGCGGGATCAGCACCGAGTCGTCGGAGACGAACGTCTTGCCGTTCTGCTTGCCGGTGAACCGGGTGCCCTTGGGCAGGGTCATCGGTTTGTCCGGGTTCTCGTTGTAGAGGATCATGACGCCGCCGGCCTTCTTGACGTCGCCCTTGAGCTTCTCGTACTGCTTGGTGCCGCCGGCGATCAGGATGTTGCCGTTGGCGAGCTGGGTGTGGCCGGTGCAGAACAGGTCGGCCGGGGTGGGCACCTTCTTGATGGTGCCCTTGACGGGATCCCAGATCCGGCTGTCGTAGATCTTGGCGTCGAAGTTGTCCTGGTTGTTGCCCGAGCCCGCGACCAGCAGCACCTTCCCGGTGTGCAGGAGCACCGCGTGGATGGTGTCCTGGCGGTACTCCTTCGGGAACTCGATGATGTCCCAGTGGCCGTTCTCGGCCTTGTACTCCGGTCTGTTGATCTTGTACTGGTGGTAGCGCTCCGTCCCGAAGCGGTACAGCCACGGCCCGTTCATCCCGGCCAGGGCGAGCACGACCACCGTACTGATCGCGAGACGACGAGCCCGGCGGCGGCCGGCACTGTCGTTCATTCCTTACGTCCCCCCAGTCCGCTGCTCCCGCCCAGTCCGCTGCCTCCGCCCAGTCCGTTGAGCGCGATCCGCATGGTCTGTTCCGCGGGGGTGCCGGCGGGCGGCGTCCAGGTCGGCCGCTGCTGCGGCGCGTGGCCCGCGGGCAGGTACCCCGCGGGTACCGCGTCCTCCGGTTCGGCGGCCGGCTCGGACGCCCTGCTCTCCTTGCGCAGGGTGTACTGCCAGGCGAAGATCGGGGCCGCCGTGATCAGCAGCGCCAGCGTCGCCCAGGTCAGCATCGCGGGGTGCGAGTGGCCGTTGAGGAAACCCGAGAGCAGGGAACCGCCGAAGACGACGATGAAGAACCAGTGGATCCGGAACGTCCCGAAGAGGGTGTCCGGGCTGGCCGACTCGCCCTTCGGCGTGACCACGAACTTGCTCTTGCGGCGCAGCACCGCGTCCATGAGCGAGCGGGCGTAGATCGGCGCGGACAGGGCCGACATCACCATGCCGGCGACCCCGCCGGAGCCCTCCGGTTCGTGCGGGGAGACGTTGTGCCGGCGGTTCCAGATGTAGAGGCCGATCTGGAGCGCGGAGGCGTTGCCGTAGAGCATCAGCCACACGGTCGGGTCGATGTTCACGCCCGAGGCGCCGAGGCCCAGGAACAGGGCGCAGCTCAGCGCCGCCAGGATCCAGTTGATGGCCGACATCGGGTAGAAGATGATCATCATCGTGTAGTTGAAGACCTTGCCCGGACCCAGGCTGAACAGGCCCTTCCAGTACTGCTTGAGGATCGTCTCGTACGTCCCCCGGGACCAGCGCAGCTGCTGGGTGAAGAAGTCGGTCCAGGCGTTCGGACCCTCGCCGACCGCGAGCACGTCCGGGGTGTAGACCGAGCGCCACTTGCGGCCGGTCGCCGGGTTCTTGGCGCGGTGCATCTCGAAGCCGGTCGCCATGTCCTCGGTGATCGAGTCGTACAGGCCGCCGATCTGCTTGATGGCCCTGATCCGTACGGCGTTGGAGGTGCCGACGAACATGGGGGCGCCGTAGCGGTTGCCGGCGCGCTGGATCAGGGCGTGGAAGAGGAACTGCTGGGACTCGGCGGCCTTGGTGACGAACGTGTCGTAGTTGCCGTACACCTGCGGGCCGATGACGAAGCCGACGTCCGGGTCGCGGAAGTACCCCAGCATCCGCTCCAGGTAGTTGGGCAGCGGCACGTGGTCGGTGTCGACGGAGGCGAAGAAGTCGTACTCGTCGCCGTGCGCCTCCAGCCAGGCGTTGTAGTTGCCGTGCTTGGTCTTCGCGCGGTGCGGGCCCTTGGGCCGGTTCCACTTCTCTACGCCCTTGCGGGTGAAGTGGTGCACGCCCAGGCGCGCGCAGACCTCCTTCACCTCCGGGTCGTCGCCCTCGTCGAGCAGCCACACGTGCAGCAGGCCCCGGTGGCGCAGCCGGACGGCCGCCTCCAGGGTCCGGGTGACCATGTCGAGGGGTTCCTTGCCGGGCACGAACGTGGTGATGAAGGCGACCCTGGTGCCGGTCTCCGGGATCACCGGGACCGGGTCGCGGGCGACCAGCGTGGCGTGCGCGTTGGACAGCACGTTCATGCAGCGGAAGAACTCGATCAGGCCGATCGACACCAGCATCACGATGTCGAGGGCGGGCAGGAAGTCGTACGCCGGGTAGTCCCGCTGGGTCCAGTGCTCGGGCTGCAGCAGCCAGGTCAGCAGCACCAGCGAGAGCAGCGGGGCCGCGCCCAGCATCAGCGCGGCGCGGACGCGGTGCGGTTCCTGGGAGAGCAGCGAGCGGTACTGCACGGTGTACGGCCTGCTCGGGTCGGGCTGGGTGAGGGGGCCCGCGAGCCGGCTGTAGTGCTCGTAGTCGTATCTGGGCAGTGTCTTCTTGATGCGGCCCAGGGCGCCGGCGGTGGTGCGGTGCGCGGGCACCCGGAGTTGTGCGGTCTGTGACGGGTCGTATTCCTGTTCCTGCCGGGCGCCCATCGGCGTCGACGTCATGAGTCATCCCCCCACACGCAGTTCAGCGCGTGTTTCATCGATCCAACCGCCCGCTCGGGTCCCCCTCGACCCTGCCGGGCGCGGCAATGACGAAGCACAGTCGTCCCACAGATATGGACACGGACCGTGACCGTCCGGTTGCATGATGCCCCCCTCGGCACCGATTCATGACGGGGCCCCTCACCCCGCAGATCTGGCAACCGGCTACCTACCCCCCAAGTGCCGCGAAACACCGGCACTTTGGACATCCAGGGTTCTACGGTGCTCATCATGATCGCAAGAGCGAAACACGGTGTTTACCGGGCATACGCGTTCATTGTGGAGCTTGTGGGGATGGTGTGGATGACGGCGACGAACCGCCGGTCCTTCCTGCGGGGCCGGCGGTCCGTCCGTGTGTTCAGAGCCTGCTGAGCCAGTCGATGGCGGAGAGGGACGGCATGAGGCCGTACTCCCCGCCGTGGGTGCGGGTGAACGAGGTCAGCGCGTGGAGGCGGCGGCGGACGGGGTGCCGGGGGCTAACAACTGCTGCGTGTTTCATCAGTGAATCTCAGTCTTTCTCATCTTTTATCTTGATCGTGTGAAGCTTTCCGAGTGGGCGGCACGCAACGGCGTGCACTACCAGACCGCGTGGGCGTGGGCGAAGGATGGCCGTATGCCGGTCCCGGTACACCAGACTCCTTCCGGTACGTGGCTGGTCGACGAGCCCACCCCGGAGACGTCCGGCCGGGTCGTGGCGTACTGCCGGGTCTCGTCGGCGGACCGGACACCAGACCTTGACCGACAGGTAGCCCGTGTCGTCCAGGGGGCTACCGCGCTCGGTCTGCCGGTCGCTGAAGTCGTGACCGAGGTCGGTTCGGGGCTGAACGGGCGGCGTCGCAAGCTGCACCGGGTGCTGTCCGACCCGCAGGCGGCGGTGATCGTGGTCGAGCACCGCGATCGGCTGGCCCGGTTCGGGGTCGAGCACCTCGAGGCCGCGCTGTCGGCGTCCGGGCGGCGGCTGGTCGCCCTCGACCCCACGGAGACCGCCGACGACCTCGTGCGTGACATCACCGAGGTGCTCACCTGGATGTGTGCGCGCTTGTACGGGCGCCGGGCGGCGAAGAACCGCGCCGCCCGCGCGGTCGCCGTGGCGACCGGCGAGGACGCCGGGTGAAGAAGTCCCGGCCCCAGCCCGGGTTCGTGGTGCAGGCGTTCCGGTTCGCTCTGGACCCGAACGCCGCCCAGGAGCATGCGCTGCGCTCGCACTGCGGCGCGGCGCGTGCCGCCTACAACTGGGCTGTCGGCTGGGTGAGCGCCTCCTGGTGGCAGCGCCGCGCGGAAGAGACGTACGGCGTCTGCGAAGAGGCGCTGACGGAGTGGCGGCCGTGGTCGCTGGCGTCGCTGCGGAAGGCGTTCAACGAGACCAAGCACACAGACCCTCGGTTCGCGGCCTGGTGGGAGGAGAACTCCAAGGAGGCGTACAGCACTGGCCTGGCGAACGCGTCGGCGGCGTTCGACAACTACGCGAAGTCGAAGAACGGCAAGCGCCGCGGCAAGCGGATGGGCGCGCCGCGGTTCAAGGTCAAGCGGAAGGCGCGCCTGGCCTGCCGGTTCACCACCGGCACCATCCGCGTGGACGCCGACGGCCGGCACGTCACCCTGCCCCGCCTCGGCACGCTCCGCACCCACGAACCCACCAGCTGCCTCCTCGCCCGCCTCCAGGCAGGGACCGCCCGGATCCTGTCCGCGACCGTCCGCCACGAACGGGGACGCTGGTTCGTCTCCTTCCAGGCCGAGGTCAAAGGCGACCTCGAACGCGTGGCCCGCCCGGACGTGGCCGTCGGCATCGACCTCGGCGTGAAGACCCTCGCCGTCATGGCCGACTCGACGGGCGAGATCCGCACCGTCGCGAACCCCGGGCACTACGACGCCGCACGCCGGCAACTGCGCCGCGCCTCCCGCACCGTGTCCAGGCGCCAGGGCCCCGACCGAAGGACCGGACGCAAGCCGTCGAAGCGGTGGGAGAAGGCCAACGCCGCACGCAACAAGGTGCACCACCGGGTGGCGAACCTCCGCGAGGACGCCCTGCACAAGCTCACCAAGAGCGTGGCCGCCGAGTACGGCGCGGTCGTGGTCGAGGACCTCAACGTCGCCGGGATGCTCCGCAACCGGCGCCTGGCCCGCCGTATCGCCGACGCCGGATTCGGCGAGATCCGCCGCCAGCTCGATTACAAGACCCGCCGGCGTCACGCCACCCGCCTGGTGGTGGCCGGCCGCTGGTACCCGTCCTCGAAGACCTGTTCGGGGTGCGGCGCGGTGAAAGCCAAGCTGCCGCTGCACGTCCGGACGTACGAGTGCGACGCCTGCGGCCTGGTCATCGACCGGGACGACAACGCCGCGCTCAACCTCGCCGCCCTGGCGGCAGCCTGCATGACTGGTACCGGAGTGGCCGGAGACCAGGGCACCCCCAAGCGGGTGTCGAAGCCTCGTGGAGCCGACCAGAAGACCCGCGCCACCCGCCCCCGCCGCAAGGCGGACGCGGAGCGGGCAGGTGGTGCAACCCTGCCGCACCAGCGGCAGACAGAAGCGAGAGACCGTACTCAAGCCGAAGCACTCACGCTTTGGTGATGAGACGGACCTTCCTGGCCGAAATGCCCGGAATGCTGAGAGCTGCTGAGGCTCTGAGCAACGGTCGCTCTCCTCCCCGAAGGCCGGTGAAGGAGTCCTGGTCGAGCCACTCGCCCTTGAGGAACTCCAGGGTGCTCGTCGCCTGGGCGCTCATGAAGAGGAGATGGATGCCGCGCGCCTGGCCGTCGTCGTCCAGGACCCCCTCCGGCAGCGGGGGCCCGAAGGTGGTGCCCTGCCGGGGGCACCCGCGCGAACCTGCTGCGGGAGGCCGTGGGGACCTGCACCGAGCGGTTCCTCGCACTGCCCGACACCGGCTCGGTCGAGGAGGATCTGCGCCAGGTGCTGCGCGGACTGACCAGGCTCCTGTCCACGAGCCAGGGCCGCACCCTGCTGCGCATCGCCGTGCTGCCCGACGACCCGGAGCGCGCCGACGCGCGCCAGGCCTACTGGGTGAAGCGCCTCGCCCGGATCGAGGTCCTGATCCGGCGCGGCATCGACCGCGGCGAGCTGCGCGCCGACACCGACCCCCGGCTGGCGCTGGAAATGCTGGTCAGCCCGGTACAGGCCAAGGTCCTGATCTACGGCGAGCCGCTCACCGACGACCTGCCGGACCGGCTCGTCGAGAGCGTGCTGCGGGGTATCCGGGCCTGACGTCGTTCCGTCATCCGGGCTGACGTCCCGTCATCCGGGCCGGAACACACGAAGGCCCCGGCCGCACGAGGTGCGGCCGGGGCCTTCGGTCATGTGCGCCGCCAGGGACTCGAACCCCGGACCCGCTGATTAAGAGTCAGCTGCTCTAACCAACTGAGCTAGCGGCGCCTGCTGACATCGAGAACTCTACCCGACAGGCGACCGTGCTCCCGACCATCGGCCACCGGGGCGACCTTCGTCCGCCCGATGCCGTACATCATTCGGACCGTCAGCATGCGCACCGGGGCGACAGTTGGGAAACTGATCAACGTGCACAGTCCCGGACATATCCACCCGAAATGTGAGGGGAATCGCATGCCGGCCCCGGTATTCGAGGAATTCGACCCCGCGAACAACTGCGAATGCCCCGGATGCGTCCACTGGCGGAGGGTGGGCGCACCGCCGCTGCCCGGCCGTTTCGGTGGGCACCCGGCCGCCCGGGGCGTCCTGGTCGTGGCCGCCGCCGCGTCCGCCGCCCTCGCCGCGACCGCCCCGACCGCCGCCGCCCACAGCGCCCCGCCCGTCCCGCACCGGTCCGCCGCCCCCGTGGACCCGGTGCCCGAGACCCCGCAGGGCGCCAAGGCCCCCCTGCACGGGCTGGGCGGCAAGCCCGCCCAGGGCCCCGTCACCACACCGCCCATCACCCGTACGCAGATCATCAACCGGGCCAAGACCTGGATCGCCGCCCAGGTGCCGTACAGCATGACCCTCTACTGGACGGACGGTTACCGGCAGGACTGCTCGGGCTATGTCTCCATGGCCTGGGGGCTGACCGGGAACGAGTGGACCGGGAGCCTCGACCAGTTCGGCACGAAGATCACCAAGGAGGAGCTCGAACCCGGCGACATCCTGCTCTTCCACAACCCGGACAACCCCGAGAAGGGCTCCCACGTCGTGATCTTCGGCGGCTGGACGGACTACACCCACACCGCCTACACGGTGTATGAGCAGACACCCCCGCGGGCCCGCACCCAGCCCACGCCCTACGCCTACTGGACCAACTCCGCCAAGTACGTCCCCTACCGCTACAACGGCCTGATCGCGGACCCGGCCACGTCGGGCGCCGAGACCGGGAAGACCTCGGTGCCGTTCCCGGGAGCGGTCTACTTCGGTCCCGGCGCCGACAACAAGTACGTCACCCTCCTCGGGCAGCTGCTGATCGCCCGGGGTGCCGGCGGCGACTACACCAAGGGCCCGGGACCGGTCTGGGGCGCGGCGGACCAGCGGGCCACCCGGGCCTTCCAGCAGGCCCAGGGCTGGACCGGCGCCGCCGCCGACGGCCTGCCGGGGCCGCACACCTGGGAACTCCTCGCCACCGGCAAGGGCAAGAGCATCAAGCCGGCCGTCACGGGCACGCCCGCCCCCGCCTCGCACGGGGTACCGGGCTACCCGGGCAAGAACTACTTCCGCCCCGGCGCCACCAACGACCACGTCGCCCGGCTCGGCAGGCAGCTGGTCAAGAAGGGCTACGCCCGCTTCTACCCCAAGGGCGCCGGTGCCGCCTGGAGCGAGGCGGACCGCAGGGCCGTCGAGGCGTTCCAGCGCGCCCAGGGCTGGCGCGGCGGCGCGGCCGACGGCTACCCGGGCCCGGAGACCTGGCGCCGCCTGTTCCTGTGACGACCCCGACCCCGAGGACCACCTGAAGCATCTGGCGCGGAGGCTGGAGGCAGGCATGAGTACGACCACGGCACACACCCCTGATTCGGACGGGCCCCCGGACGGCGGGCCGCCGGCCCGTCCGGCTCCCCGGCTGATCCAGAACGAGATCACCACCGAGATCCCCGTCCATCTGCTGTTCCGGGACGACCCCGACCCGGTGTCGGTGCCGCTGCGGCCCGCCGTGGTCGGCCGCCGCCAGGGCACCGGCGAGCAGCCCCGGCTGCGCCGCCCGGCCGTGCACAAGCCCCGGCCGGTCGCCGCCGTCGACCCCGAACTGGCGGAGCGCCCGGCCCGGGTGCTGCCCGGCGTGGCCGGGGTGGCCGCCGGGCTCGGCGGCGTGGCCGGGGGCCTCGCCACCTCCTGGTGGGCGGGGGTGCTGCCGCCGCTCGCGGCGCAGGCGCTGCACCTGTCGGCGTACGGGGGTGCGGGGCTCGGCCCGGCGCAGTGGGCCGCGTACGCCGGAGCCGGCGCGCTCGGCCTGTTCGGCTTCGGGGGGCTCGCGCGCGGGGCGACCGGCCGGGCCTGGGTGCTCGGCCTGTGCGGCCGCTACCGGGGGACGGTACGGCGCACCGGCCTGCTCTGGGTGAACCCGCTGCTGCGGCGGCGCCGGGTCGACGTCCGGCTGCGGCACTGGCGCAGCGAGGCGATGCCGGCGGCGGACGGCAACGGGGTCGCGCTCCGGGTCGTCGTCCTGGTGGTGTGGCGGGTGCGGGACACCGCGCGGGCGGTGCTCGGTGTCGAGGACCACGAGACGTATCTGCGCGAGTGCGTGGAGGCCGCGCTGGCCCGGGTGCCGGTGGAGCCGCCGGGTACGGCCCGGGGGTCGGTGGAGATGGCCACGGACGCGCTGACCCGGCTGGTCGCGGCGGACGCGGCGGGCATCGGCCTGGAGGTGTTCTCCGTACAGCCGGTCCGGGTGGAGTACGCCCCCGAGGTCGCCGAGGCCATGCACCGCCGCCGGATCGCCGCGCTCGACGCACGGCAGCGGGCCACCATGCTCACCTCCGTCGTGGACTCGGTCGAGGACACGGTGACCCGGCTGACCATGCGCGGACTCGTCGAACTCGACGACTACGAACGCAAGGTGCTGGTGCGCGACCTGACGGTGGCGTTCTGCTCGGGGCGCACCGGGGGCGCGCCGTGATTGCCGGGTCCGCGCCGTGATGAGCGGGTCCACGCCGTGATTGGTATGGACATGCTCAATTCATGGCAATAATCTGGGACTTGGTCTAGACCTGCACGGCTCACCGAACATCCCCCACGTTCTCCAGGAGCGGCAGCATGCGTAAACGGACCAAGGTGTCGGCCGTCGTGCTCGGCGTGGCGACCGCCGGAGCCTTCGCACTCTCCACCGGCGGCGCCAGCGGACACGGCTACACCGACCTCCCCATCAGCCGGCAGAAGCTCTGTGCCAACGGCACGGTGACCAACTGCGGCGACATCCAGTACGAGCCGCAGAGCGTCGAGGGCCCGAAGGGCTTCCCGGCCTCCGGTCCCGCCGACGGCCAGATCTGCAACGGCGGACTGAGCAGGTTCGCCCAGCTCAGCTCGCCGAAGACCCCGTCGGGCGGGGCCTGGCCGACGACGAAGGTGACGGGCGGTCAGTCGTACACCTTCCGCTGGCAGTTCACGGCGATGCACGCCACGACCGACTTCAAGTACTACGTCACCAAGCAGGGCTGGAACCAGAACCACGCCCTGGCCCGTTCGGACCTCAACACCACCCCGTTCCTCACCGTCCCCTACAACGGCCAGCGCCCGCCGGCCACCCTCAGCCACAGCGGCACCCTGCCGTCGGGGCTGAGCGGCCACCACGTGATCGTGGCGGTCTGGACGATCGCCGACACGACCAACGCGTTCTACGCCTGCTCGGACGTCACGTTCTGACCGGCGTTGTTCGACGACTGGGTAACACCGGGCTGATCTGAGCTTCGCTTGAGGACCCGCCGCAGGCCGCGGGGGTACGTTCCGCCACACCGGTCAGTTCGACCGGTGTTCGGAAACGGGGGACTCTCATGGGCCTGATGGAAGTGTTCTTCTACGCCCTTCCCGGCATCCTCGTCGTCTTCGGTGTCCTCGGGCTGGTCAGGACGCTGAAGCGGTCGAGCGAGATCAGCCGGGCGTGGCGTCACGGGCGTACCGCCGAGGCCCGCTGTCTGCGGTCCTACGCGACGACCAGTGGCGGCGGCGGGGACACGTCCGTGACGACCACGCTGCACCATGTGTTCGAGTTCACGACGGCCGAGGGGCGCACCGTCCGCATCGACGAGCGGAACGGGCGGTCCACGGTCGTCGAGGGCGACTTCGTCACGGTGTACTACCTGCCGGAGAACCCGGAGGGGGCGACGGCACAGCCGCCCGCGCAGGGGAAGCTGGCCGTGGGGACCGGGTGCACGGTGGCGTTCTTCGCGGTGTTCATCGGGTTCGCGCTGGTCTTCATGGGGGTGGCGCATCTTTTCTTCTCGGTGGCGGACGGGTTTGGGCCGTGAGCGGTTCGTGGGTCTCTGCGGGCCGGTGGGGGCTGGTCGCGCAGTTCCCCGCGCCCCTTACGGGGCGCTCCACATCTGACGGAGTGTCAATTACTCTGCCTCTCCATGGACTCCGACAGGCGCACGATCGCTGAGGCAGTGGCTGCCCGGTGGGGTGACCATCGACCGGGGCTGTGGTTCGAGGAGCAGGTGCTGACGCACCACGAGGTGGCCGTCGGGGCCGCTGCCCGGGCGGCTCTGCTCGCTGACCTGCTGCCTCCCGGTGCCGTGCCGCACGTCGGTGTGCTCCTCGACAACACGCCCGAGTTCCCGCTCTGGCTGGGGGCCGCGGCGCTCGCCGGGGCCGCTGTCGCCGGGGTCAACCCCACGCGGCGGGGGGCCGAGCTCGCCCGGGACATCCTGCACACCGAGTGCCCGGTCCTGGTCACCGAGCGGGCCCACCTTCCGCTGCTCGCCGGGCTCGAACTGCCCGGGGTCCGGCTCCTCGTCACCGACGAACCGGAGTACGGCGCCCTCCTCGCCCCCTACCTGGGCGCGTCTCCCGACGCCTCCCGGGCCACCCCGGCCGACCGGATCCTGCTCTACTTCACGTCCGGGTCCACCGGTGCCCCGAAGGCCGCGCTCTGCTCCCAGGGCAGGCTGGCGGCGGCCGGGCGTTCGCTCGCCGGGCAGTTCCACGTCGGCCCGGACGACGTGCACTACATCTGCATGCCGATGTTCCACGGCAACGCCGTGATCGCCGACTGGGCGCCCGCGCTGGTGGCGGGCGCCGGGGTGGCGCTGCGGCGGCGGTTCTCGGCGTCCGGGTTCCTGGACGACGTACGGCGCTACCGGGCGACCTACTTCACCTATGTCGGCCGGGCCGTGCAGTACGTCCTCGCCACCGAGCCGCGCCCCGACGACCGGGACAACCCGCTGCGGCTCGGGTTCGGGACGGAGGCGGGGGCCGTGGACGCGGCGGCCTTCGAGGCGCGGTTCGGGGTGCGGCTGGTGGAGGGGTACGGGTCCTCGGAGGGCGGGGCGGCGATCCAGTGGTCGCCCGGAACACCGGCCGGGGCGGTGGGCCGGGCGGCGCCGGGGCTCGTCGTGCTCGACCAGGAGTCGGGGGAGGAGTGCCCGCCCGCCGCCTTCGACTCCGGCGGGCGGCTGCTGAACGGGGAGCGGGCGATAGGGGAGCTGGTGAACCGGGCGCCGAATCCGTTCGAGGGGTACTGGCGGAACGCGGCGGCGGAGGCCGAGCGGCGCAGGGGAGGGTGGTACTGGACCGGGGACCTCTTCTACCGGGACGGCGAGGGGTACCTGTACTTCGCGGGGCGCACCGACGACCGGATCCGGGTCGACGGGGAGAACCTGGCCGCCGCGATGATCGAGAACATCCTGGCGCGGTACGAGGGCGCGGCGGCCGTCGCCGTGTACGGGGTGCCGGATCCGGTGACCGGGGACCAGGTGATGGCGACGGTCGCCGGGCGGTTCGAGCCGTTGGACTTCGCCGAGTTCCTGCTGGCCCAGCCGGATCTGGGGACGAAGATGGCGCCCCGGTTCGTGCGGGTGGTGGAGCGGATGCCGGTGACGGCGACCAACAAGATCCAGCGGGCGGCGCTGCGCCGGGAGGGCGTGCGGTGTGCGGACCCGGTGTGGTGGCGGCCGCCGGGGGAGCGGACGTACCGGAGGCTGTCGCCGGAGGACGCCGGGACCTGGGGGCCGCCCGGCGACGGTATGCCCGAAAGCCCTTGGATACGTGCACACTTGGGCAATTGACCCCGTGTTAGCGTGCGCCGGAAGTCGACCTGGACGGCTACCCGAGAGGAGCCATCGACATGGCGCACCACGTCTCCGGCCTGGGCATCAGCCCCACGAGCATGGACCCCAGGAGTCACAACACCGACATCTACGTCTTCCGGAGTCCGGAGGACGCGGACCGGACGATCCTGGTGATGGGCATCAACCCGCACTCGCCGATCACCGCCGACGCCGTCGACTCCGAGTCGGTCTACGAGTTCGGTGTGGACAACGACGGCGACGCGGTGAACGACGTGGCCTTCCGGGTGCGCTTCTCGCCGGTGGTGGCGGACTCGCAGAGCGCCAGCGTGCAGCTGGCGGTCGGCCGGGGCCCCGCGGCCGACGTCGAGGCGGGGGAGACGATCGTCGCGGACGCCCCGGTCACCTTCGGGCCGAAGCCGGAGGTCACCACGGCCGGCGACTTCCGGTTCTTCGCCGGGCTCCGCAGCGACCCGTTCTTCGCCGACCCGATCGGGGCCGGGAACGACTTCCAGTGGACCGGCCAGGACTTCTTCCTCGACAAGAACGTGTTCGGCATCGTGCTGGAGGTCCCGAACAGCGTGCTCGGCCCGGATCCGCAGGTCGGCGTCTGGGCCCGGGTCCTCGTTCCGCACGACGGCCGCCTGGTCCAGGGCGACCGGGCGGGGCGGCCCGGGATCGACAACAACTTCAACCACAGCGACGACGACAAGCGGATATGGAACCAGCAGGAGCCGGTCAAGGACCGGGAGCTCTTCCTCGACAAGTTCGCGCACGTCCTGGAGCACGGCGGCTACTCCGCGGACCAGGCGGTCACCCTCGCCGAGGGCCTGCTCCCCGACCTCGTGACGTACGACTACACGAGCGCCGCCGGGTACCCGAACGGCCGCAACCTCACCGACGACGTCATCAACGACGGGATCGCCCTGCTGACCAACGGCGCCGCGCCCCACGACGGGCTGCGGCCCCATGACGACCTGCGCTCCGAGTTCCCCTTCCTGGGGGACCCGCACTAGGCCGTGCTGGAGGGCAAAAAAATGACCTGGGGTGGTGAAACCCCAGGTCATCAAAGGTGCGCCGCCAGGGACTCGAACCCCGGACCCGCTGATTAAGAGTCAGCTGCTCTAACCAACTGAGCTAGCGGCGCATGACTCACGCCGACCGTTCGAACCGTCTTTCGACTACCTCTCGCGGCGGGCGACGAAGAAAATACTACCTGGTCCGGCGCGGTGCTTCCGACCGCCGCCGGACGGCGCGCTAGATGGCGAGGGACAGCAGTACCGGAGCCGCGCTGCGGTTCAGGGCGTCGGCGGCCTGGCGGAGCCGGTGCGCGTGCTCGACCGGCAGGGACAGCGCCAAGCAGCCCACGGCCGAGCCGGCGGTGATCGGCACCGCCGCGCACACCGTGCCGATCGCGTACTCCTGGAGGTCCAGGACGGGGACTGTCGGCGGCTGTGCCTCCAGGCGGGACAGCAGCAGCTTGTCGCTGGTGATGGTGCGCGAGGTGAGGCGGGCCATCTTGTGCCGGGAGAGGTGGTCGCGGCGGGCGTTGTGGTCGAGCTGGGTGAGCAGGCTCTTGCCGATCGCGGTGGCGTGCGCCGAGGAGCGGAAGTCCACCCACTCGTTGACCGCGGGGGTGGTCGGGCCGGCCGCGTACTGGCCGATCTTCACCTCGCCGTCGACGTACCGGCTGAGATAGACGGCGGCGCCGACCGAGTCCCGCAGCCGGTCGAGGGTCTGCTGGAGCTGCTCGCCGAGGGCCTGCTCCCGCTCGTGCGTGGAGCCGAGCCGGCGCAGGGTCTCGCCGGTCACGTACGCGCCGTCGGCCACCTGCTCGACGTAGCCCTCGCGGCGCAGCATGCGCAGCAGCGCGGTCAGCCGGTCGGGGTCCAGGCCGGTGCGGCGGGCCAGTTCGGTGTCGGTGACGCCACTCGGGTGCCCTGCCACCGTCTCCAGGACCCGCAGGGCGTCCTGGGTGGAGTGGTACGGGGCGGTCGGCTCGTGCATCAGCGCCACGGTGGTCCCCCTGCGCTCGCTCGGCGGTACTGCTTCGGCAGCACTGCTTGGGCCGCGATCCGGACAACGGATCCTCTCCACGATAACGGGCAAGCGCCGGAAACGGAGGGGGTGTTGGTGAGATTCCGGCCCTCCGATCTGCGACTGAGACCCTCTGGCATATGTCAGCGGAATGACCCGTGTGCCGGACCTCGGATGATCGAGCATTCACTTCCTGTAGCCGGGCCGCTGCGCGGGGAAACTTTTACGGCGCCGGCGGTGGAATTATCTACAGCACCGCGCCGAGGAACTCCCGGGTCCGCTCGTGCGCGGGCTGTCCGCATCAGCAGCGTCCACACCAGCCCCAGCGAGAACGAGATCAGCGACCCCAGGACCAGCGCCTCAAGGGTGACCAGCAGGCCGTCCCAGAAGTGCGGCATGAACGCGCGTACGGCACTCCAGTCCCACGTCACGCGACACCACCGGCCTTCAGCCGCTTCTCCAGACCGCGCATCAGCCGGGTGATGACGAACGCGATCACGAAGTAGACGACGAGCAGATACGTGTAGATGTGCGCGCTCTCCTGCAGCGCCAGCCGGACCAGGTTCCCGCTGAACGCCAGGTCGCCCATGCCGGTGACCGACACCAGGGCGGTGCCCTTGAGCAGCTCCACCAGCAGGTTGCAGTAGGAGGGGATCATCTCCGTTACCGCCTGCGGCAGCAGGATCAGCCGCAGCCGGTGCCACGGCGTGAAGCCGAGCGCGATGCCGCCCTCCCGCTGCGCCGGGTCGACCGCGCCCAGTGCCCCGCGCACGATCTCCGCGCCGTACGCGCCGTACGTCAGCCCGAGCGCGAGGGTGCCCGCCCACAGCGGCACCAGCTGCCAGCCGAGGGCGACCGGCAGCACGAAGAACACCCAGAAGATCATCACCAGCGCCGAGGTGCCGCGGAACACCTCCGTGTAGAGACCGGCGAGGAACCGCACGATCCAGTGCCGGTCCGTCCGCGCCACGCCCACCACCAGGGCCACGGCCGTCATCAGCAGCCCGCCGAGCACCAGCAGCTGGATCGTGGTCCAGGCGCCCCCGAGCACGAGTTCCCAGAGTCCCGAGGTCATCCGCGCTGCCCTCCCCCGCACAGCTCCTTCGCCGTCAGGTCGGTCATCTCGGCCTCGGTGAAGCCGAACGGCCGCAGGATCCGGAACAACTCGCCGCTCTTCTTCAGCTCGCGCAGCTCCGCGTTGAAGGCGTCCCGCAGCTTCGTCTCCGCCGACCGGAACGCGAACGCGCCCCCGTCCACGTGCGGTCTCCCGTCCACGAGCGGCGCGAACGCCCTGGTTGCCTCCGCCTTCGCCGACTTCTTGACCACCGCACGCGTGGTGAGCGCCGTACCGGCGAAGACGTCGACGCGCCCGGCCTCCACGGCGTTCAGCCCGGCGACCTGGTCGGGCACGATCAGGATGTCGCTCTCCTTGTATCCGGCCTCCACGGCGTACCGGATCTCCGCGTACCCGGTCCCCGTGGCGAACCTCGCCTTCTTCGCCACCACGTCCTTGTAGTCGTGCAGCCCCTTGGGGTTCCCCTTGCGTACGACGAACGAGTCGAGCATCCGGTAGTCCGGATCCGCGAAGATCACCTGCTCGCACCGCTCCGGGTTGACGTACATCCCGGCGGCCACGACGTCGAACTGCTGCGAATTCAGTCCGGGAATCAGCGAACCGAACTCGGTGGGCACCGGCTGTACCCTGCCGACCCCGAGCCGCCCGAAGACCGCCTTCGCCAAGAAGACCGGCTGAAGAAGGTGCGGGCCGACTGGCAGGCGGGTGTCGTGCACGTGGTGCGGGGCGGCAAGCGGCTGCTGACCACGCGCCACCACCT
>NZ_JBEYVI010000007.1:0-267894 GCF_040643955.1 Streptomyces sp. NPDC047061 | reverse complement strand
TTATCCCTACACCCCCGGGGGCCCCCGGCTGGTGCTGGGGGGGGCCCGGGGCCGTCGTACGACGGCCCGGGCCCACCCGGAGTGTCAGGCCTTGCCCAGCAGCTCGCGTACGTGCTGGACGATTTCCTCGTTGGTGTAGGCGTGCCCCCCGATGCCCCAGCCGCCCGGAACGGCCTCGGTCAGGGCGACCCAGGTGCGCTCGGCGAGGGAGGGGTCGCCCGCGGCGGCGGCCACCAGTTCCGACAGCTCCTTCACCAGGCCGAGCTGCTGTTCCCGGTCGAGCGCGCCCGCGTTGGTGGTGACGGTGACCCGCACGTGGTCGTTGCCGCCGCCCGCGGTGGAGAACCCGTCGGCGTCCAGCTCGTGGACGAACGCGGCGGTGTTGTCCGAGAAGAACGGGATGGCCGGCACCTTCTCCCAGCGCATGATCGCCTGGGCGAGATCCTGCGCGAGGGCCTTGCGGTCCTTGATGAGCCCCTTGGCGGCGTACACGTCGATCATGGGCATGCGATGGATCCTCGCTTTGTCTCGCGTCGAACTCTTCCCGCCGATCGTGTCCGGCACGGGAGCGCGCGAGATCCCGTGATGTGCGTAGTCCGGGCACCGGGGACGCGTAGGCCCGGGGTGCCGGGGCGGCCCGTCAGAGGTTGATCATGTGTCCGGCGAGCCCGTGCAGGGCGTCCTGGACCGCCTCGCTCAGCGTCGGGTGGGCATGCACGTTCCGGGCGAGCTCGTGCACCGTGAGGTCCCATTTCTGGGCGAGCGTCAGCTCGGGCAGGAGCTCCGTCACGTCCGGTCCGATCAGGTGGCCGCCGATCAGTTCGCCGTACCGGGCGTCGCTCACGAGTTTCACGAACCCGACCGTGTCACCGAGGCCGTGCGCCTTGGCGTTGGCCGTGAAGGGGAACTTCGCCACCCGCACGTCGAAGGCCTGGGCGCGGGCCTCGGCCTCGGTCCAGCCGAAGCTGGCGATCTGGGGCTGGCAGAACGTGGCACGCGGGATCATGCGGTAGTCCAGCTCCATGGTCTCCGCGCCGGCGATGCTCTCCGCGGCGACGATGCCCATCGCCTCGGCGGTGTGCGCGAGCATCAGCTTCGCCGTGACGTCGCCGATGGCGAAGATGTGCGGCTGGCTGGTGCGGCAGTACCCGTCGACGTCGATCGCGCCGCGCTCGGTGAGCCGTACCCCGGTGCTGTTCAGGCCGTAGCCGGCCGTGCGCGGCTGGAAGCCGGTGGCCTGCAGGACCTTCTCCGCCTCCAGGACCTGCTCCGAGTCGCCGGACCTGACCGTCACGCGGACGTTGTCCGCCGTCTCCTCGATGGACCGCACCGCGGTGGAGGTCAGGACCCGGATGCCCTGCCGCTTGAAGCGCCTGGTCAGCTCGGCGGAGACCTCCTCGTCCTCCAGCGGGGCGATCCGGTCCAGGAACTCCACCAGCGTGACCTCGACGCCGTACGACCGCAGCAGATAGGCGAACTCGACGCCGATGGCCCCGGCACCCGCGATGACGATGCTCGCCGGAAGGCTGTCGGAGAGGATCTGCTCCTCGTAGGTGACGACGCGCCTGCCCAGCGAGGTACCGGGCAGCAGCTTCACGGTCGAGCCGGTCGCGATGATGCAGGAGCGGAAGGAGAGCGTCGTCTCGCCGTCCTTCAGGCGCACCTGCAGGGTGTGGGGGTCGAGGAAGGTGCCCTGCCCCTCGAACTGCTCGATCTTGTTCTTGCGCATGAGGTAGCCGACGCCCTTGACGCGCCCGTCGGCCACCACCCGGCTGCGCTCGTAGGCGGCGCGGTAGTCCAGGCCCACCTCTCCGCTGATCTTCACGCCGAACTTCTCCGCGTCGTGCAGGATCAGCTGGGCGACCTCGGCGTTGCGCAGCAGCGCCTTCGCCGGGATGCAGCCGATGTTCAGACAGACGCCACCCCAGAAGCGGCCTTCCACGATGGCCGTGCGCAGGCCCAGCTGGGCGGCGCGGATCGCGGCCACGTAGCCGCCCGGCCCGGCTCCCAGGACGACGACGTCGAAGTCGGTCTGCATGGCTCCACCTCACCGTTGTGTCGAGTCGATCTGCTGACTCCACGGTCGCACGATCAGGTCGCGTGATCAGCCGGTCGGGTAGAGGAGATCGAGCGGGCCGGACAGCGCGGCGCGTACCCGGCGGGCCGTCTCGTCGACCAGGACCTCGGGCTCGTCGCGGGCGATCGCGTCCATGGTCTGCGCGGCCACCTCGGCAGCGTCCGTCTTCGGCTCGTCGAGCCCCGCGGTGGCGTCGGTGTCCACCCAGCCGACGTGCACGCCGACGACCAGCGTCCCCTGCTCCCGCAGGGCGACCCGCAGCGCGTTGGTCACCGACCACTGCGCCGCCTTCGACGCGGCGTAGCTGGGGAACCGCTTGGTCGAGCGCCACGACGCCACGGACAGCATGTTCACCAGGGCGCCGCCCCCGTTGGCGGCGAGCACCGGTGCGAAGGCCCGCGAGACGGCCCAGGTGCCCAGGTAGTTCACCTCCAGCTCCTGCCGGGCGCCGTCCAGGGAGCCCTCCAGCAGGGGCGGCCCGGCCTGGATGCCCGCGTTGTTGATCACGATGGTCGCGTCGGACGCGGTCCGCGCGGCGGCCTCGACCTGCCCGGGGTCGGTGACGTCGAGGCGGAGCGGTTCGAGACCCGGCCCGGTGAGGTCCTCCGGCCTGCGTACGCCCGCGTACACCTTGGCCGCGCCCCGGGCCAGCAGGGCACGGCAGAACGCCGTCCCGATGCCCCGGTTCGCCCCGGTCACCAGCGCGACGGATCCCTCGATCTTCATGGTCGGACACCTCGATCCACGGTTCACGGCCGCCCGGCGGGCGGCGCGGCCCCCGCTTCATGCTGCGGCCTGCGCGGGCCGCGCACATCCCGTGGGGTTCGTGGTGCGGGCGGTCCGGTGACTACGAGCCCGGGGAGAAGCTGCTGGGTTTCATCATGAGACTCGCTATCGTGGAGGCATGAAACGGACCTCGTTCGCCAAGTGGCCGTGCTCCATCGCACGGACCGTCGATCTGCTGGGTGACCACTGGACGCCGCTGGTGGTGCGGGAGGCGTTCTACGGGATCCGCCGCTTCGACGAGTTCCAGCAGGAACTGGGCATCGCCCGCAACACGTTGACCGACCGGCTGCGCCACCTGGTGGACGAGCGGATCCTGGAGAAGCGGCTGTACGAGGCCGAGCCGCCGCGCTACGACTACGTCCTCACGGAGAAGGGGCGGGACCTCTTCGCGGTGCTGGCCGCGATGTCCGCGTGGGGCGACCGGTGGCTGGCCGGGGAGCGGGGCGTGCCCGTGGTCTTCCACCACGAGGCCTGCGACCACGACACGACCGCCGAGGTCGTCTGCTCCCAGTGCCGTACGCCGCTGCGGTCGGAAGAGACCTCGATGCGGATGGGGCCCGGGTATCCCGAGCGGCTCAGGCAGCGGCCGGACATCCGCCGGCGGTTCGGCACCGACTGACCACCACCCGGGCGCCGCGCGCGCACCACCTCTCGACAGGGCTCTTGACATGGAGAGTCTCATCTAGCAACTCTTGAGGTCGGAACGCTGGACGGCAAGGAGGCCGACGGTCTTGGAGTGGACGGGCGCGCGCTACGCGGACAAACCCACGATCGAGGTGCGGACCTGGATCGACGCCCCACCGGCCACGGTGTGGGCCCTGGTCAGCGACATCGAGCTGATGCCGGACATGAGCAAGGAGCTCGTCTCCGTCACCTGGCTGGACGGGGCCGCCGCTCCGGCGGTGGGGGCCCGGTTCGTCGGCCGCAGTGAGCACGAGGCGCTCGGGAAGTGGGAGACCACCTCCCATGTGATCGAGTGCGAGCCGGAGTCGGTGTTCGCCTGGGCGGTGCAGGATCCCGCCGACCCCTCCGCGGTCTGGCGGTTCCGGCTCGGCCCGAAGGACGGCGGGACCGAACTGTCGCAGTGGATGCAGCTGGGGCCGGGGCGTTCCGGGCTGTCCCTCGCCATCGACCGGATGCCCGACAAGGAGCAGAAGATCGTGTTCGTACGGCTGCGGGAGTTCGAGCGTGGCATCACCGCCACCCTCGCGCAGATCAAGAAGCGGGCGGAGGCGTGATGCGGACGGCGACCACGATCGAGGCCTCGGGCGGCGCACACTGGTCCCAGCAGGGCGACTTCGTCGTCGAGGCCGAGAAGCTGGGCCTGGACGTCTGCTGGGTCGCCGAGGCCTGGGGTTCCGACGCGCCCTCCGCGCTCGGCTACTACGCGGCGCTCACCGACCGGATGCTGCTCGGCTCCGGCGTCATGCAGCTCGGCACCCGGACCCCGACGGCCGTGGCCCAGACGGCCATCACCCTCTCCAACCTGTCCGGCGGGCGCTTCCTGCTCGGCCTCGGCGCCTCCGGCCCGCAGGTGATCGAAGGGCTGCACGGCGTCTCCTTCGCCCGGCCGCTGCGGCGCATGCGCGAGACGGTGGAGATCGTACGGCGGGTGGTCGACGGCGGCCGGCTCTCGTACTCCGGCGCGGAGTTCACCCTGCCGCTGCCGGGCGGCGAGGCCGTCCCGATGCGGCTGTCGATGCGCGCCGAGCACGAGATCCCCGTCTACCTCGCCGCGCTCTCCCCCGCCATGCTCCGGCTGACCGGCGAGGCCGCCGACGGCTGGCTGGGCACCAGCTTCGTGCCCGAGGGCGCCGCCGACGCCTACTTCGCGCACCTCGACGAGGGCCTGGCCCGCAGCGGCCGTACCCGTGCGGACCTGGACGTCTGCCAGGGCGCGGAGGTCGCCTTCGCCGCCGACGAGGAGGCGCTCGGCGCGATGGTCGCCGGACGCAGGAAGGAACTGGCCTTCAGCCTCGGCGGAATGGGCTCGGCGTCCACCAACTTCTACAACGGCGCCTACAGCCGACAGGGCTGGGCCGAAGTCGCCGCCGAGGTGCGCGAACGCTGGCAGGCCGGCGACCGGGACGGTGCGGCCGCTCTGGTCACCGAGGAGATGGTGCTCGGTACGACGCTGATCGGCACCGAGGCCATGGTGCGCGAGCGCCTCGCGGTCTGGCGCGGCGCCGGCGTCGACACCGTCCGCCTCTACCCGGGCGGCGACACCCTGGAGGACCGGCTCACCACGCTGGGGCGGGCGATCGAGCTGGTCCGGGAGGTCGGCTGAGAAGTCCGGGGCATGTCGGCTGATAAGTCCAGGTCACTTGAGGGCGGCGGTCCGAGCCGGCTCCTGCTCCTGCTCGCGCTGCTCGTTCCAGAGGTCGGCAAGCTCGCCGAGTGCGCTGTTGATGCGGCCCAGTTCCCAGAACAGGTAGCCACCGGCCAGGGCGAACGGGATCCACTCACCCCAGTGGAAGAGGAGAACAGGCATGTACAGCAGGCCGACCAGGACAAGGAACTTGACGAGGACCTCGGCCGCGTAGGCCTGTCTGCGGGCGACGACGGCCTGCGCTCCTCGTCCGTGGCTCCACTGGAGGCGCGATTTCATGACTGCTCCCTCGAACAGGCCGCCACCGGCGGACAGTTGACAGTTTCGAGGTGGGTACGGCCCGGAGCCAGCCCCGCCCGAGGACTTCGACATATCTCCATATGATCACCGCGAACGGTGGCCTGGATTCCGGACTACGCCGAGGTGAGCCGGTCGCGGTGGGCGGCGAGCTCCCGGCGGGAGTGGACGTCGAGTTTCCGGAACACCTTGCGCAGGTGGTAGTCGACGGTGTGCACGCTGAGGAAGAGCTGGGCGGCGATCTCCCCGTTGGTGGCGCCGCCCGCGGCGAGCCGGGCGACCCGGGCCTCCTGCGGGGTGAGTCCGCCGCCGCTCGGTGCCTGCGCACCGGCGGGGAGGGAGTCGCCGGCCGCGGAGAGTTCCTGTGCCGTCCTGGCGGCGAAGCCCTGGGCGCCCATGGCGTCGAAGAGCTCGTGGGCGGTGCGCAGTTCGTGCCGGGCGTCCCCGGTCCGGCGCTCCCGGCGCAGCCATTCGCCGTAGAGCTGGTGGCTGCGGGCCCGGCGCAGGGGACCGCGGACCTCCTCGTGGTGCCGGATGGCCTGGACGTACAGCTTCTCGGCCGACGACGGGTCTGCGGTGGTCAGGGCCCGGGCGCGGGCGAGGTCGCCGAGCAGACCCGGAACGGGGGTGCGCCCGGCGAGCCGGGTCAGGAGTTCAAGCAGGCCCAGCGCCTCGTCCTGGCGGCCGCTGCGGGTCGCCGCCTCGACCATGTCGACGAGGGCGAACTTCGCCTGGCAGAGTTCCCCGATCTGGCCGGCGAGGCTCAGGTACGCCTCCTCGTACCGGCTCCGGCTCAGTTCGACCACGCACCGGGCGTAGTCGAGGAAGACAAGCTGGTAGCCCTGTCCGGTGCGGGCGGCGTGCTCGCGCACCGCCTCGGCCAGCGTGTGGGCCTCCTCGAACCGGCCGCGCCAGGCGGCGATCAGCAGGGCGCCGAGATACAGCTGGGAGCCGCGGGCCTCCTCCAGCGCCGCCCGCTGGTCGAAGAGGCGCTCGGACTCGTCGAGACGGCCGGCGATCAGCTCCCAGACAGCGGTGTGGCTGAGGGCGAGGGCCATCGGGATGGCCGCGCCCTGCCGCCGGGCCTCGGCGTGCAGCCGCCAGGCGAGTGCGTGCAGGGTGACGTCGTCGCCGAGGAGGGTGGCGTGCGAGCAGGCCGCGGCCAGCAGCTGGAACAGCTCCGGAGCGGTCGACTCCTCGTCCCGTACCGCCGCCAGGGCCTGCCGGAGCAGGGGGCTCGCACCGGCCAGCCCTTCGAGGTGTACGGCGGTGTCGGCCTCCAGCACCGCGTCGCCCGTGGTGGTCCGCGTCCCGGCGGGCAGCGGCAGCGAGCGGACCGTCTCGGCGACGCTGCGGCGCGTCGCCCCCTGGGGTGCCAGTGAGCCGCTGATCTGCGCCTGGACGAGCGCCTCCACGAGGATGTCGCGGGCGAGCCGGATGTCGACCGGGCCCAGTTCCCGGGCCGCGGTCAGCAGGGCGTACGTCGCTGCCGCCGGTGCGCCGGTGAGCCGGTGGATCCGTGCCTGGACGCGCTGGACCAGGCCGTTGTACCGCCGGTCGTCGCGGTAGGCGGCCGCTTCGTCGAGCAGCGCCTGTGCCCGGCCCGGGGAGCCGGCGACGGCACTCGCCTCGGCCGCCGCGAGGAGGCGACGGGCCCGGGCGGGTGGGTCGGGGGTCAGGGCGGCGGAGCGGGCCAGCAGCGAGGAACTGCCGGTCCAGTCACCGCGGTCGCGGGTGCGGGCGGCGGCGCGGTCGAGTTCCGCCGCGACGTCGTCGTCGGGATCGGTGGCGGCCGCCGCGAGGTGCCAGGCGCGCAGGTCGACCTCGCCGAGATCCGCCGCGACCTCGGCGAGAACGGCGTGCACCCTGGCCCGTCGGGCGAGAGGGGCGCCGTAGTAGACGGCCGAACGGATCAGCGGGTGACGGAATCTGACGGTCTCCCGGATGGAGAGGAGGTTGTGCTCCTCGGCCGCCGCGGCGGCGTCGGCGTCGAAGCCGAGCTCCGGGCCGGCCCGCCACAGCACGTTCGGGTCGCTGGTCGGGTCGGCGGCCGAGGTGAGCAGGAGGAGGCGGGTCTGCGGGGGCAGGGCCAGCACCTCGCGCAGGTAGACGCGTTCCAGGGCGCGGCCGAGCGGGATCGGTTCGGGCAGCGGTGTCTCGCCGCTGAGCTGGTCGGCGCTCAGTTCCCGGGCCGCCTCGATGAGCGCGAGGGGGTTGCCGCCGGTCAAGGCGATGACCCGGTCGCGAACACCGGGGTCGAGGGTCCCGGGGACCACCGACTCCAGCAGCATTGCGGCCGCGTCCGCGGCCAGGCCGGTCACGGCCAGTTCGGGGAGTCCGGCCAGATGGTCGACCCGGTCGGGGTGGGTGCGGGCGGCGAAGACCATGGTGATCGCGTCGGCGTGCAGGCGCCGGGCCACGAAAGCGAGCACCGCGGCGGACTCCTCGTCCAGCCAGTGGGCGTCGTCCACCAGGCACAGCAGGGGCCGGTCGTCGGCGCGGGCGTCGAGCAGCCCCAGCGACGCGAGGGCGACCAGGAAACGGTCGGGCGGGCTGGTCCGCTCCTCGAGCCCGAAGACCTGGCCCAGGGCGGCGCGTTGCGGGTCGGGCAGCTTGGGCAGCTGGGACAGGTGCGGCCTGAGCAGCTGGTGCAGGGCGGCGAGGCCCAGTTCGGCCTCGGACTCCACGGCGTCGAAGCGCATGATCTCGAAGTCGGCGGCCGCGCCCGCCTGGAGGTGGTCGAGGAGGGTGCTCTTGCCGCTCCCGGGCCCGCCCCTGAGGACCAGGACGCCGCTCATCCCGCGCCGGGCGTCGTCGAGCGCCGCCGTCAGCCGGCCACGTTCCTCGTCCCGCCCGAACAGCTCGTCCAATGGTCAACCCCGGGATGCTCGAAAGGGGCGGCTTCCGCTGCTCTCTGCCACGCGATGGGTCCAGTCACCGGATCCGTGTGGCCCATACTGGCCAGCGCCCGGCCCCTTTGTCCAGTTGCCCCCACGGCCCGTAGCGCGGGGGCTACGGTACGGCGCCGGTCACGTGATGCCGCCTTCGCGGTCCGGTGCCAGGCTGGAAGGCGATGTCGCCCGCCCGGCCTCGCCGCCGGCGCACCAGCGGTGCCCCGCCCATCGGGTGGTGACCTGCGCAGACGCGCGGCCGGCCGCACCCCACCGCCGCGGCATCGGCACTTCCTGGAGGTTCGTCATGAAGAATCTGCCCCCGCCGCCCACCCCCTACCTGGAGCCCGCGGCCCGCGAACTCGCCGACGCCACCGCAGCCCACCCGCGGATCTACGAGGTCCCGCCCCCGCAGGGGCGGGACATCCTCGCCGGTCTGCAGACGGGCGAGGGGGTGGCCAAACCGCCCGCCGACGAGAGCTGGATCGACGTCGACGCGGGCGAGTGGGGCACCGTACGCGCCCATGTCATCAAGCCCGAGGGCATCAACGGGGCGCTCCCGGTGATCTTCTACATCCACGGCGCCGGATGGGTCTTCGGTGACGAGAACACCCACGACCGTCTCGTCCGGGAGCTGGCCGCCGGGGCGCAGGCGGCAGTCGTGTTCCCGGTGTACGACCGGGCGCCCGATGCCAAGTACCCGACCCAGATCGAGCAGAACTACGCCGTCGCCCGGTGGGTCGTGGCGCACGGCGCCGAGTACGGCCTCGACCCGTCCCGGATGGTCGTCTGCGGCGACTCCGTCGGCGGCAACATGTCGGCGGTGCTCGCCCAGATGGCCAAGGACCGCGGCGACATCGACCTCGCCGCGCAGATCCTGCTCTACCCGGTCACGAACGCCGACTTCGACACGCCGTCCTACCAGCAGTTCGCCGACGGCTACTACCTCACCCGGGACGGCATGATCTGGTTCTGGGACCAGTACACGACCGACGAGGCACAGCGCCACGAGCGCTACGCGGCCCCGCTGCAGGCCTCCGTCGAGGATCTCAGGGGGCTGCCGCCGGCCCTGGTGATCACCGACGAGGCCGATGTGCTGCGCGACGAGGGCGAGGCCTACGCGTCCCAGCTGCGGGAGGCCGACGTCCCGGTCACCGCGGTGCGGGTCCAGGGCATGGTGCACGACTTCATGATGCTCGACAGCCTGCGCGACACGAACGCCACGAACGTCGCACGGCACCTCGCGGTCGACTCCATCAGGGAGGCCCTGCACAGCAGTTGAGGCCCTGCACACCGGTTGAGGTTCGGCTGCCCGGGACCGGCGGGCCCGGCCACGGGCCCGCCGGGCCCGCTCCGGGTCACGGCGGAACCGGAGCGGGCCCTTCGAGCGCGTGCCTCAGTGGTGGTGCGGTGACGTCAGATAGTGCCGGCGGAGCAGTTCCCGGCCGTAGTCGTTGCCGTTGGGGGTGCGGATGACGGAGTGGACGTGCAGCTGGGTGGGTCCGTCACCGCGGGTCTTGCCGTACGCGCCGCCGAGCGGCCCCGCCGCCTGGCAGTCGACCTCGATCCAGACGACCGGACTGTGGACGCGCAGGTAGAAGGGGGTCGTCGGCGCCGGTGCCGCCCATCCAGGCCGCGTAGGTGTCCGCGAGGTGGCTGCGGATCTCGGCCATCCGCACCTTCGCCACGTCGGCCTTGGCCCGGTCCACGAACGCCTCGGCGACCGCGAGGAGCTTGCGCTGCTGGGCCGGGGTGAGTTCGGTGGCACGGATGCCCGCGTAGGCGACGACCGCGTTGTCGGCGAAGGCGCCCGCCTTCATGTCCTCGTTCGCCTTCGTGGCCTTGATGATCGCGGTCGCCTGCTGGGCCTCGGTGAGCGACTGGATGAACGCCAGGCTCGCCTGGACCTCCTCCTGGCAGACCGAGACGGTCTCGCCGTCGATCTCCATCCTCGTCGGCTCCGAACCCCAGAAGCAGGGGCTCATCACGACCTGGTCGCCGAGCACGAAGTAGTTGACGACCAGGTGGTGGCCGTCGAACTGGAAGCCCCAGGGCTCGGTGGCCGAGGGCGTGCCCATCACGGTCCAGTAGAAGAGCTCGTCGTTGAAGACGTCGGCCTTGCCGAGCATGACGCCGGCCGCGTTGTTGAGGCGGCGGATCTTCTCGGTGGTCTCCAGGCCGTCGGCGCTCAGTGCCGCCGTCATCAGGGCGGAGCCCAGTGCGTTCTGCTCGTCCGTCAGGTCGGCCAGCGACACGCCCTGCCGCTTGAACTCCCCCGGGTCGAGGTTGCTCCAGGTCCGCCACTCGGTGGAGCGCAGCGAGAACTGCGTCTTCGCCTTCTGGGCGTCGGTGAGCCCGGCCAGGAACGCCTGGGCGGCCGCGACGACGGGTGCGGTGTCGACGCCCTCGGAGTGGAGCGTGAAGAGGTCGTCGATCTGTCTGCCGTCGGTGGTCAGGCGGTAGAAGTCCTCGGTGATGGTCTGCGTGGCGAGGACGCCGCCGCCTCCGCCCCCGCGGGTGGGGCTCGCGCTGGGGGACGGGCTCGCGCTGTAGTCGGCCGCGGCCGAGGGGGTGTCGGTCGAGCCGTCGGTGGCGAACGCCACCGCGCCGGCTCCGCCCATCGCGGCGAACGCGGTGGCACCGCCGGCCAGGAAGACCCTGCGCGTGAAGCCACGACGGTCCGCTTCCGCCGACCGGACCTCCGCCGCGTTTCCCTCTTGTGCCGTGCTTTCACCCATGCCGGTTTCGGACACCAGGATGCACCTCGCACTTCTCGAGTCCTCGGGTTTTCTGGTCAGCGGCTGCCCGATGACTATCACCGAGAAGGATGAGAAGTCTGTGAAAGCGCTCTCATGTCGATTTCCAGGGCATCGAAAGTCGGCCACCAGCGGAATTAAGCCACGGCCGAACGGTGCCGATTTCACTAAAGGAAACCCTTACCGTCACTTTGCGAAAACCGCCCGGCCGAATCCGACATGACGCACGATACGGCACCGTTCGCGGCCGCCTCCTGCCGGTTTCCGGTCCTTTCTCTGAATTACCTCAGAGTTTCAGGGACGGCCCGCACTCCGGCCCAGTGGATCCCTGTTTCCGTGATCGCGGTGAACGGATCAGCCGGCTCCGGGAGGCCGACGTCCCGGATGCCGTGGCGCCGACGGGCGGCTGGCGAACCGCGCATCCCCCTGTACGACTCCTGACCACCTGGTCGTGGGCGGTCGGCACGAAGTGGCGTGAGCGCCAACACCGATCGGCGCTCCCCGCGTTAGAGGTCTCGTGGGGAGCCTGTCGCAGAACCCTCGCGGAATTGTCCGTGATCGGTAACGGAGGGATCCGGTGCCCGCCGTCCTCCGTCCTGACGGGTGCACGGGGTGGACCGGACGACAAGGAACGGGGCGGACATGGCGCGGCACGGCGGACGGGGATGGTACGGCCAGGTGGCCGCGGCGGCGCTCGGGGTCACGGCCGTGACCGTGGCCGCCTCGCTGTGGACCGCGCAGGCCGGTCCCGTCGACAGGCATGCGGAGGCCGGGACTTCGGCGCACCGTGCGGCGCCGAAGGCGGCCCCGGTGTCGATGGGGATCGCGCACGCCTCGGACCGGGGCGCCAGGGGCGTGAACATCACGATCGACGACGGGCCGGACCCGGTCTGGACCCCCGAGGTGCTCCGGGTGCTGAAGGAATACGGCGTGAAGGCCACGTTCTGCATGATCGGACCGCAGGCGAAGGCGCACCCGGACCTGGTCAGGGCGGTGGTGGCGGCCGGGCACCGGCTGTGCGACCACACGGTCTCCCACGACGTGACCATGGACACCAAGTCCGAGGCCTACCAGTCCCAGCAGATCCTCGACGCCGAGCGCATGATCACCGAGGCGTCCGGGGGTGTACGGCCGCTCTACTACCGTGCCCCGGGCGGCGCCTTCACCCCGTACAGCCGCAAGCTCGCCGCCTCCCACGGCATGCGCCCGCTGGGCTGGAACGTCGACTCGAAGGACTTCGAACGCCCCGGCACGACCGCCATCGTCGCCACCGTCGAGGAGGAGATGCCCAACGGGCCGACCATCCTCTTCCACGACGCCGGCGGCGACCGCTCCGAGACGGTCGCCGCTCTGCGCGAGGTGCTGCCGTGGCTGAAGGAGCAGGGGTACTCGTTCGGCTTCCCGGTGCGCTGAGCGGACCGGTTCCCGGTGCGCTGAGCCGGCCGGCGGGATCCTCCGGCCGTCGTGCCGTCCCGGCAAATGTTGCGGGCGGGGCGGTGGTGGCCGCATATGGGTGGTGTGGGCGGCACGGCAGCGGGGCCGGCTGCTCCACGGCCGGCGGGAGGTGGACATGTCGGGGCGGGCGCCACGCTGGGTGACGTGGTTGCGCGGCAAGGACCCGGATCTCGCGGCGACCCGGCGGGCCGGGCGTACGGCGCTGGTGATGCCCGCCCTGTTCGCGCTGTGCACCGAGGTGCTGCACTCGCCGGCGATGGCGAGTTACGCCGCGTTCGGCTCGTTCTCGATGCTGCTGCTGGTGGACTACTCCGGGCCGATGGTGGAGCGGCTGCGGGCGCAGGCGTCGCTCGGGGTGGCGTGGCTGGTGCTGATCTGTGCCGGGACGCTGGCGGGGCGGGACCTCCGGCTCGCCGTGGCGGCCACGGTCGTGATCGGGTTCGTGGTCCTCTTCGCGGGCGTGGTCAGCTCGGTGCTGGCCGGCAGCTCGACGGCGCTCCTGCTGGCCTTCGTCCTGCCGGTCAGCGCCCCGGTGGCACTGTCGCAGCTGCCCGCGCGACTCGCCGGGGCGGGCCTGGCGGCGGCGGTGGCACTGCCGGCCGTCGCCCTGCTGTGGCCGCGTCCCGTCGCCGATCCGCTCAGCGCCCCGGCGGCGGCCGTGTGCCGTGCCGCCGCCGGGTATCTGCGGATCCGCGCGTCGCTGCCGGGCCCGGACGGGCCGGTGGCGGACGCCGAGCGCTGCCGGGTGGGGGCGGAGCAGACCGCACGGACCGGCGCCGACCTGCGCGGGGTGTTCGACGCCACCACGTTCCGCCCCACCGGTCTGTCCGCGACCTCACGTGCCCTGGTCCGGCTGGTGGACGAGCTGACCTGGCTGTGCGCGGTCCTCGTCGACCGGTCCGAGTACACCGACCAGCCTGCGACCTGCGATCCGGCCGCGTTCACCGTGCGTCGTGCCGCCGCCCACCTCCTGGAGGGGGCCTGCGACCTGCTCACGGACCTGAACGGGGACACCGGTCCGCTGCGGGCCCGCGCGAAGGAGCTGCGGGCGGCCCTGGCCGGGATGGAGCACAGCTCCACGGTCCGGGTGCCCGCCGAGCATCCCGGCGGGAACAGCGCGACGGAGGTCTTCGGGTTCATCGCCACGCTGGACGTGTCCTTCCGTGCCCAGGAGCTCGGCTTCGCCGTCCTGCAGATCGCCGACAACGTCGACGCGGCGGCCACCGCCTGGCAGCGCAGCTGGCCCGAGCGGTTGCTCGGCCGTGAGCCGGGCGCGCTGGCCGCGCCCCTCGCCTCCGCCCGGGAACGGGCCGTCGCGCATCTCAGGCCCGACTCGGTGTGGCTGCACAACAGCCTGCGCGGCGCGGTCGGCCTCGGCATCGCCGTGTTCCTGGCCGGGGTGACCGGCGTGGGGCACTCCTTCTGGGTGCTGCTCGGCACCCTGTCCGTGCTGCGTTCCAACGCGCTCAGCACGGGGCAGAACGCCGTCCGCGCCGTCCTCGGCACGGTCGCCGGGTCCGTGATCGGCGGCGGGCTGCTGCATCTGATCGGGCACCACGGCACCGCGCTGTGGTTCGTGCTCCCCGTGGCCGTGCTGTTCGCCGGGATCGCGCCGGCCGCCGTCTCCTTCGCCGCCGGGCAGGCCGCGTTCACCGTCACGCTCGTGGTGCTCTTCAACATCGGCCACGACCCCAACTGGCACATCGTCCTGCTGCGCATCCAGGACATCGCGCTGGGGTGCCTGGTCAGCGTCCTCGTGGCCGTGTTCTTCTGGCCGCGCGGCGCCCGGGGCGCCGTCCACAAGGCACTCGCCGAGGCGTACGACGACAGTGCCCGGTACCTCGGGGACGCCGTGCACTACGCCCTGGGCCACCGCCACCCCGTCGATCCCGATCCCCAGGGCCGGGTGGCGGCGGCCGCCGCCCGCCGCCTCGACGACGCGTTCCGCAACTACCTCGCCGAACGGGGGGCCAAGCCGCTGTCGCTGTCCTGCGCCAACACCCTCGTCACCGGTGTCGTGGGGCTGCGGCTGGCCGCCGACGCCGTCGTCTCGCTGTGGCAGGGCGAGGACGTGGCCCGTGTCCAGGCCGTCCGGGCCGACGCGCACCGTGCCGTCCTCGGATCGGCGGCCCTGGTCACCGACTGGTACCACGTCTTCGCCGCGAGCCTCGGGAGCCGGTCACCCGTCCCCGACGCCGTTCCGCTCCGGCCCGAGGGGGCCACGCGGCTCGTGGAGTCCGTCCGCACCGAACTCAGCGACGGCCAGGGCCGGGCCACCCCGGTCGCGGTCCGGATCATCTGGACCGACGACCACGTGGACGCCGCCCGCCGCCTCCAGCCCGCCCTGTCCGAGGCGGCCAGGGCACAGGCCAGGAAACGCCACCGCCGGCTGCGGAGGACACCCGCCGGCTGAACACGCCACCGGGCGACACGGGGCGACACCGGACGGCGCCGACCGGACACGGCGCCGGGCGGACCGGCCGGGCACTGCGGCTATCCGCGGAGCTCGGCGCGCCCCGCGGCTCGCAGCGGTGTTCCCGCCAGGTAGGCAGGCGCGGCCCACGCGACGTCGTCGATCGCCAGCCACGGAGCGTGGGAGACCGCTGCCGGCGTCACCCCGGCGAAGGCCCTGACGTCCCGGTGCAGGTGGGACTGGTCGGCGTAGCCGATCTCCGCCGCCACCCGCGCGGCGCCGTGTCCGGCGGCGAGGCGGTGGGCCGCGTGGTCGAACCGGATCAGCTGGGCCGCGCGTTTGGGGGTGAGTCCGGTCTGGGAGCGGAAGCGGGACCACAGTCGCTTACGGCTCCAGCCGATCTCGGCCGCCAGCGGCTCGACCCGGATCCCGCCCAGGTGTGTGACCATCTCCCGCCAGACGAAGGCGACTTCGGGGTCGACGGCACGGCCGGTCGCGTGCCGGCGGACGAGTGCGGCCTCGGCGATCGCGAACCGGTCCGGCCAGGTTCGGGCGGCCCGTACCTGTTCCTGGACGCGCGTGCCGTCGCGGCCCCAGAGGTCGTCGAGGGAGACCACCGCGCCGCCCAGTTCCACGGAGGCGCCGAACACCGCGTGGGCGACGGGCGGTGACAGCCGGATCTGGAGGCACTCGATGGCGCGGCCGTGTCCGCGCAGGCCGTCGGCCGCGAGCCCGGCGACGATGCTGCCCCGGTGCAGTCCGCCGTCGGGGGCGTCCACGCCGAACGGCTGCTCGCCGAGGTCGAAGGCCACCGTGACGGCCGGGTACGGGACCACGCTCATGTCGACGGGATCCCCGGTGCGGGCGCGGAACCCGGCCATGCTGACACCCGGCAGGAGGCCGGGCCGCGCCGGGGTGGCGATGTCCCAGATCTGCGCGGCGCTCTGCGCCGTTCGGGCGGATCGCATGGCGCCAGCGTACGGAACATTCGTCCAATACGGAGCGATGCGGGCGCACCGAGACTGACGGCGTTCCCGTCAACGCCCCGTACCGGAAAGGACCGTTCATGAAGCGCTCGCCGACTGAACCGACTGAACCGACTGAACCGATCGAGCCGATCGAGCCGATCGAGCCGATCGAGCGCAGCGATTCGTTCGATTCGCTCGACTCGTTCACGCCGGCCGTCGAACTCGCCGCGGCCGTACGGCGGAAAGAGGTCAGCCCCGTCGAGCTGGCCGAGGTCTGTCTGCGGCGGATGGACGAGCTGGACCCCCGGCTCAACGCCTTCTGTCACCGGGCCGACGACGACGTCCGCAAGGCCGCCGCCGTGGCGGCCGACCATGTGGTGCGGGCCGCGTCGCCCGACGACCTGCCGCCCTTCCACGGTGTCCCGCTGCCGGTCAAGGACCTTGTGGACGTGGCCGGTTGGCCGACCACCAGCGGATCCGCCGGCGCCGGGCGGGCACCGGCCCCGGTCTCGGACCCGGTCGTACGGCGGTTCGTGGACGCGGGGTTCGTGCTGCTCGGCAAGACCACCACGTCCGAGTTCGGTGCCCTGCCCTTCACCGAGAGCGAGGCCCTTGGTATCTCGCGCAACCCGTGGGACCCGTACCGTACGCCGGGCGGGTCGTCCAGCGGGGCGGGGGTGGCCGTCGCCGCCGGGATGGCGCCGATCGCGCACGCCGAGGACGGCGGCGGGTCGATCCGTATCCCCGCTTCCTGCACCGGACTTGTGGGCCTCAAGCCCACCCGTGGCCTGGTCGGCAACGCGACCGTCGTCGTGGAGGGCCTCGGTACCAGCGGCGTGGTCACCCGGACCGTGGCGGACACCGCGGCCGCCCTCGACGTGCTGGCCCGCCACGATCCGGGCGCCTGGTGGTCGCCTCCGTCCCCGCGCGGCTCGTTCACCGCGGCGATGGCGGCAGAGCCGCCGGCCGGGCTTCGGATCGGGGTGCTCACCGACTCGCCCGTCGACGGGATCGGTGTGGACCCCGCGTGTGTGACGGCCGTCGAGGTCACGCTCCGGGCGCTCGAATCGGCGGGGCACCACGTCGTGGACACCGCGCTGCCGCTGCCGCCGACGGACGAGTTGATCGCCGCGTTCACGACCATCTGGAACGTCGGCGCCGCCGGGATCGACCTCGCGGAGCCGGAGCGGGTCGAGCCGCACAACCGTGCGCTGCGCGAGGCGGCGCGGTCGGTCGACTCGTGGGCCTATGTGGAGGCGGTGCAGCGGGCCCAGCACCTGTCGCGGCGCATCGTCGAGGGCTTCGTCGGCGCCTTCGACCTCCTGGTCACGCCGACGATGGCCTGTCTCCCGCCGCGCATCGGTGCCTGGCGGGCGGGCACCGAGGACCATCCGCTGGCCGCTCTGCTGAACAGCTATCCGATGGGGGTGTTCACCTCGGTGTTCAACGTGACCGGCCAGCCGGCGGTCTCGCTCCCCGTCCACCACGACGAGGCCACGGGGCTGCCGGTCGGTGTCCAGCTCGTCGCCGCACCCTGGCGGGAGGACCTGCTGCTCCAGGTGTCCCGCACCCTGGAGGTCGCGCTGCCCTGGAACGGCCGTCGCCCGCCGGTCGGCTGACGCCTGCTCAGCTCGCGGTGCGCCGGATCCGGCCGGCGTACCGCTTCTCCAGTTCCAGGTTGCCCTCGAAGCCGCCGGGCACGTTCGCCGAGACGTAGACCGGGGGGCGGTCGCCGGAGGCGAGGAGGAGGCCGGCCGCCTCTGCCACCGCCATCTGCACGAGCATGACCCCGGTCAGTGTGGACAGCGCGCAGACCGCGCCGCCGCCCGGGAGTTCGAGGAGGGCGTCGCCGCGCGGGGCCGCGTTGTCGAGGACCACGTCGGCCAGGTCGGCGAGTTTCCTGCCGCTGGGATGGCCGGCCGGGACCGCCCGGGTGTGGGCGAGGGAGGTGAGGGCGAGGAGGCGGTGTCCGCGTTCCTTGGCGTGCAGGGCCATCTCCACGATCACGTTGTTCACCCCGGAGTTGGAGATGACGACGAAGAGGTCCTGGGGGTGCGGGGCGGCGAGCTCGTAGAGGCGGGCGGCGATTCCGGGTTCGCGTTCCAGGAGCGGGTCGTCGAGGACGCTCGGGTGTTCGCCGCCGTAGAGGACGAGGTCGGCGATGCTGATCCGGTTGGTGGGCACCAGCCCGCCGGCGCGGCCGGCGACCTCGAGCACCATGGCCTGGGAGTGGCCGGTGCCGAAGGCCTGGACGACCCCGTCGGCGCGGACGCAGTCGGCGATCAGGGCGGCGGCCCGGGTGACGTCGGCGCGGGCGGACCCGGTGAGCCGGTGGAGGGCGTCGAGGCCTTCGCGGGCGAAGCGTTCGGCGCTCACCGGGCCGGTCCCGGACTCGTTGGCGGACTCGACGGACACGTGCGCACTCCCCTGCTTCCGGGAACAACCGGATGGATTGAACCACCCCAACTACGTCACTATCGATGAATCAATAAATCATGCGTGCCGCACGCTGTGCAATGCCGCGTTCTTCCGGTCCTGGTATTCAAGCGACCGCTCAGACGGTGGCTGATACCTTCTCTTCATGCCCTCGACGGACGTCACCACACTCATCCGTACCGAGCTGCCGCGCCTGGCCGGCTCCCTGCGGAAGGTCGGCGAGCTGATCCTGGAGGATCCGGCCGCCGTCACCCACTGTTCGGCCGCGGAACTGGGCCGCCGCACCGGCACCTCCCAGGCGACCGTGACCCGGTTCTGCCGGGCCGTGGGCCTCGACTCCTACCAGCACCTGCTGATCGCACTCGCCCAGGAGCGGGGCCGCGGCGAGGTCTCCGACTGGGGCACGGCCGAGATCGGTCCGGACATCTCCCCGGACGACAGCCTGGAACGGGTCGTGAAGGTCGTCGGCACCGCGGACCTGCGGGCCGTCCAGCAGACCCTGGACCGGATCGACCTGGACGCGGTCGAGCGGGCCGCGCAGGCCATGGCGCGTGCCCGCCGCATCGACGTCTACGGGGTGGGCGGCAGTGGAGCGGTGGCGCAGGAGACCGAGACCCGGCTGTTCCGGATCGGGTGTTCGGTGCGCGGCTGGACCGAGGTGCACGCCGCGGCCACCTCGGCCGCCCTGCTCACCCCTGCCGACGTCGCGATCGGCATCTCCCACTCCGGGGCGACCCGCGAGACGACCGAGCCGTTCGAGACGGCCAAGGAGCGCGGCGCGACGACGATCGCCCTGACCGCCGACCCGCGTTCCCCGCTCGCCCGAGCCGCCGACATCCGGCTCATCTCCTCCACCTCGGAGACCAGCTTCCCCACCGGCATCATCGGCGCCCGCCACTCGGTGCTGGTCCTCATCGACTGCCTGTACGTCCGGGTCGCCCAGCTCTCCTACCAACGGGCCAGCGCCTCACTGGCGTTGACCGACCACATCGCGGGGCAGCACACGGCGAAGCCCCGGCGGTCACGCTGAACCACCATCCGTTCTGCATGGATGAACCATCAATGAATCACATGCGTGGTTGATTGAACCACCCCTCGATGCCAGGATGGGGCTCCGCCGAGCACTCGTAGGAGCCCCATGCGTGTGACCTCTGTCGAGTCGACCGAGCTCTTCACCGGCACCCCGGAGAAACCGCTGCAGGTGGTCGTCGTCCGGGTCGAGCACCTCCCCGGCCGCCCGGTGCTGCTGACCGTCGAGGGGCCGGGGGTGCGCAGCGTCGGCGAGCACCGGGCCACCGCCGGCGAGGACGGACTCGTACGCGCGGAGGTCCCGGTGTCGGCCGAGCGGCTCGCGCCCGGCGACCGGCGCGGCATCACGGTGACCGTCGAGGACGCGGGCGCGGGCCGACTCCTGCGCCACGCGGCCGAGTTCACCGCCGCCGAGCCCGGCTGGACCATGTTCATGGTCAGCCACTTCCACTACGACCCCGTCTGGTGGAACACCCAGGCCGCCTACACCGAGACCTGGGACACCGCCGACGACCCGGCCTCCAGCGGGCTGCCCGCCCGCACCTTCGACTCGCGCGGCCAGTCCGGGATGAGCCTGGTGCGCGCCCACTGCGACCTGGCCCGGCGCGACCCCCTGTACACCTTCGTGCTCGCGGAGGTCGACTACCTCAAGCCCTACTGGGACGCCTTCCCCGAGGAGCGGGGCTTCCTGCGCCAGCTGATCCGCTCCGGACGCGTCGAGGTGATGGGCGGCACCTACAACGAGCCCAACACCAACCTCACCGGCGCCGAGGCCACCGTCCGCAACGCCCTGTACGGGGACGGCTTCCAGCGCCGGATCATGGGCGCGGCGCCCGAAACCGCCTGGCAGCTGGACGCGTTCGGGCACGATCCGCAGTTTCCCGGGCTGATGGCGGACGCCGGGATCACCTCCAGTTCCTGGGCGCGCGGACCGTTCCACCAGTGGGGGCCGACGCTGTCCGTCTTCGGCGAGGCGCCGCGCGATCCCGGACGGATGCAGTTCCCGGCCGAGTTCAACTGGATCGCGCCGTCCGGGCGCGGCCTGCTCACCGCCTACATGGTCAACCACTACGGCGCCGGCTGGGCGATCGACAACGCGCCCACTCTGCCGGAGGCGGAGGCGGCCGCGTTCAGGCTGTTCCAGGGGCTCAAGAAGGCCGCGCTGACCAGGAACGTGCTGCTGCCCGTCGGCGGGGACTACGCGCCGCCGTGCCGCTGGGTGACGGGCATCCACCGCGACTGGAACGAGCGGTACGTCTGGCCGCGCTTCGTCAGCGCCGTCCCCCGCGACTTCTTCGCCGCCGTGCGCGCGGAGCTGGCGGCCGAGGGCCGTACGGCCTCGCCGCAGACCCGGGACATGAACCCGGTCTACACCGGCAAGGACGTCTCCTACATCGACACCAAGCAGGCCCAGCGGTACGGCGAGACGCTGCTCGCCGACGCCGAGGCCTGGGCGACCCTCGCCTCCCTCGTCACCGGGCACCCCTACCCGGACTCGGCCCTCGACAAGGCCTGGCGGCAGCTGGTCTACGGCGCCCATCACGACGCCATCACCGGCTCGGAGTCGGACCAGGTGTACATCGATCTCCTCACCGGCTGGCGGGAGTTGTCCGACCTGGCCCGGACGGTGCACGCCGACGCCACCGACGCGCTCGCCCGCGAGGTCGTCCCGCTGCCCGGCGGCGCCCCGGACCTGGTGGTCTTCAACGCGGCCACCTGGCGACGCCGGGACGTGCTCACGGTCGACGACCCGGGCGGCCTGGTCCCGCTGGACCTCACCGGCCTGCCGCTGCCCGCCGTCCGCGAGGACGACCGGCTCCGGGTCGTCGTACCGGACGTACCCGGAATGGGCCTCAAGGCCCTTTCGCTCGCGGAGGGTTCGGTGCCCGGGTGGGCGCCGGGTGAAGGGCTCACCGTCCGCAACGAGTTCTACGAGGTCTGCGTCGATCCGGCGCGCGGTGGCGGGGTCCGCAGCCTGCGCCGGCTCGCCGAGGGCGGGCGGGAGTTGCTGCGCGCCGGTGACATCGGCAACGAGCTGGTCGTGCAGGAGGAGTATCCGCGGCATCCGCGGTTCGGCGAGGGACCGTGGCATCTCACCCCGACCGGCACGACCGCCGCCCGGAGCCGGGACGTCACCGCGGACGTGGAGGTCGAGCACTCCCCCGCCGGGGCGCGGATCACCGTCCGCGGCGACCTCGGGCTCTTCCGGTACACGCAGCGGCTGACGCTCTGGACGGGCGTCGACCGGCTCGACGTGACGACCACCGTCGACGGCTACGACGGGGCCGACCGGCTGATCCGGGTGCGCTGGCCCTCGGACGTGCAGGGCGGGCTGCCGGTGCACGAGGTCGCGGACGCGGTGATCGGGCGTGGCTTCGGCTTCGTGGAGGTGGACAGCGAGCGGTTCCCGTGGACCCTCGACAATCCGGCCAACACCTGGTTCGGGCTGGGTTCCACGGCCCGGATCGCCGTGCACGACGACAGCGGCCGACTGCTGGGGCAGCGGGCGTTCGGGGTCGCCGAACTCATCCATGCCGACTGGGACTCCGCCGGCGAGCTGGGCACCCCGCTCGCGGCGGCTCTGGTGCGGGCGGGGGTCACGGCCACGTCGACGGTCGCGGGCGGTCCGCGCTACGGCGACCTGGAGGTGGACTCCAACCTGCCCGACCTGCGGATCGCCGTGGGCACCCCGGACCGCAACCCCGTGGTCGCCGAGGCGCTGAGCTGGGATCCGGCGGCGGCCCGTGAGGTGAACCGGCAGCTGGCCGAGAGCGGCCTCGCGACCGTCTGGGTGGCCCCGCGGGCGTCGTTGCGCGAGGAGTGGGTACCCGGCGCCGATCTCCGCGAACTGGAGCAGCTCCCCCTGCTGATCGTGGCCGGCGCCGAGGACGACGCGAAGGCGGTCGACGCGCTCGTCGCCGACCTGGACGACGGGGTCGTCCGGGCCACGGCGGCGGGGCGCGGCGAGGCGCTGCCACCGGGCGACGCCTGGGACGGGCGCGGCTTCGCCGTGCTCAACCGGGGCACGCCCGGCTGCGTGGTGACCTCCTCCGGCGACCTGTACATGTCCCTGATGCGGTCCTGCACCGGCTGGCCCTCCGGCATCTGGGTGGACCCGCCCCGCCGTACCGCACCCGACAGGTCGGGATTTCAACTCCAGCGCTGGTCGCACACGTTCGAGTACGCCGTGGTCGCGGGTGCGGGAGACTGGCGGGAGTTGGGGCTGCCGCAGGCGGGGCACGCCTTCAACCACCCGTTCACGGCGCGGATCCGGCCACCCGTCGAGGCACCGGGCAGCCTGCCGCGGACGGTTTCCCTCCTCTCCGTCGAACCCGAGGGCCGGGTGCTGCTCGACGCGTTGAAGCCGAGCGGTGCGCCTCTCGCGCGGGGCAGCGCGGCGGCCGCGGATCCGGCGAGCGGGGTCGTCGTACGGCTGCACGAGGTGGACGGGCGGCCGGTGCGGGCCCGGGTCACCGGCCCTCGGCCGTGGACGTCGGGCGCGCGGACGGACGTACTGGAGAGACCCGGGGAGCCGCTGGTCCCCGACGGGGGTGTGCTGGAACTCGACCTCGGCGGCTTCGAGGTGGCCACCGTACGGGCGACTCCCGGGGGCGCGCCGCCCGCACCGGGTCCCGGGATCGCCGCGCACGAGCCCGCCCAGCCGGTGGCCACCCGCTACTGGCTGCACAACTCCGGGCCCGCGCCCCGCGGCAACCTCCCGGTCGCCGTCCATCTCTCGCCGGCCGCGCTCACCGCCTCCGGACCGGTCACCGCGACGCTGCGGATCTCCTCCGAACTCACGGACGCCTCGGCCGCGGGCACGGTCGACCTGAGACACCCGCCCGGCTGGACGGCCGAACCCGCCCGCCTGCCCTACGCGTTGGGGCCCGGCGGGTTCACCGTCACCGAGGTGACGCTCACCCCGCCACCGGACACCCCACCCGGCCGGTACTGGCTGGGGGCACGACTGGTCCGCGACGGGCAGGCGTACGAGGACGTGGTCGCCGTCGACGTGCCGGGGTCCGTGGCCGAGGGCGAGCCGGACGGGCGGACCGGGCCGACTCTCGTGGCCCGCCTGGGAGTCGAGCGGATCCGCGTCGGCCGGGGTGACCGGGTGACGGTCCCGGTGGTGCTGCGGAACCGGACCCGGGGGCCGGTCGACGGCACCCTGTGGGCGGTGTCGTCGTGGGGGACCTGGGCCGGGGTGGCCCCGGGCTGCCAGGGGTTCACGGTGGCCGCCGGGGAGTCGCTGGAGTGCGGGATCGAAGTGGACGCCTCGGCGGTGGCGCCGGGGTCGTACTGGCTGCTGGCGAAGGTCGGCTGGCACGGGTGTGTCGCCTACACCGAGGCGATCGTCATGGAGGTGGCGCCGTGACCGAGCACGCGGCTGTGGTGGACGGGGCATCCGTGCCGGTGGAGCGGGTGGAGACACTGCTGGCGGCCGTGCCCGCCCGGGACCCGGCGGGCACCCGCACGGAGGCGCTCCACCGGGCCGAGCGGCAGCGCCGGCGGTGGGCGACACAGGTCGTCGTCACGGACGAACTCGCCCGGCGGGCCTGCGTGGAGCGCGGCCTGGAACCACCCCGGGAGATCTCTCCCGAGCGCGTCCTGGCCGTGTCCGGGACCGACGCCGCCGACCTGGGCAGCATCGTCGCGGTGGCGCTCGCCCACTCCCCCGCCGCCCGTGCCCTGCTGGCCGCCCTGGAGGCCGAACAGCGGGTACCGGAGGAGGCGGTGCGGGACTACTACGTCCGCAACCGGGACCGGTTCCTCACCAAGGACGCGCTGCGGCGCGGTGTCGATGCCTTCGCGACCACGGCGGCCGAGGCCTTCCAGCCGTACGAGCGCGTACGGGAGGACGTGGCAAGGGAGTTGCGGCGGGCCCGGGGTCGCCAGGCCTTCTTCGACTGGCTGGACCGGGCCCGGGCCGGCGTCGAGTACCCGCCCGGGCACGAGCACCCCGGCGACCCGGCGCATCCGGACCACGAGCACCGGCACTGAACCGGTCCGTCGGCACACGGAACCGAAACGCAACACGCAAGGCATTGACCTCCGATGAATTCTGGTCCACCTTTTCATCAATCAGACTTCAAGTTGGTGATTTGAACCATCCGGAAGCGGCCGCAGGAGGACAACCATGCGTGCGAAGAGACTGACCGGATCCATGACGGGCGTCCTCGTCCTCGCCCTGACCGCCGCGGGCTGCGGCCTGTCGGGCGGTTCCGGCGGCGGGGGCGCGACGGCCGGCGGCTGCAAGGTGGACCAGGGGAACGTCGGTTCGGGGAAGCTCACCGGGGACGTGAAGGGCCAGATCACCTTCCAGACCACGAACCTGAAGAAGGACTTCGGGTCGTTCTTCAACGGAGTGATCAAGGACTTCGAGAAGGCCCACCCCGGTGCCACGGTCAAGTGGATCGACGACCCCGGCGACAACACGTTCACCACCCGCACGGTCGCCGACGCCCAGGCCTGCACCCTGCCGGACGTCATCAACCTCAACTCCGAGACGGCGACGGCGCTCACGAGGGCCGGGTACCTGCTGAACCTGGGCGTCAAGGACCCGGACGTGGCGAAGCCGTTCGTCCCCGCGTTCTGGAAGTCCAGCACCATGACGGACTCGTCGGGGGCGACCGTGCACACCGTGCTCCCCTGGTACACCGGCGGCATCGTGCTCACCTACAACACGGACCTGCTCAAGAAGGCGGGCGTCGACACCTCGAAGGCACCGAGCAGCGTCTTCGGCCTGTTCGCCGACTACGAGAAGGTCGCCAAGGCGGCCAAGGGCGCGTACTACGCGACGATGGCGAACCCGGTGTGGCGGATCCCGGCCGACTGGGACCAGATGAACATCAAGACGCTCTCCGCCGACGGCAAGTCCGCGGTCTTCGCGAATGATCCGAGGACTGTGCAGTGGGTGGCCTGGATGGCGAAGCTCTACAAGGAGGGCGCGATGCCGAAGGACTCGCTGTCCTCCAGCAACGACCCGTCCACGCTGTACAGCCAGGGCAAGGTGGCGTACGGCTCGACGAACCCGAGCTTCGTGCGGTTCGTGAAGCAGAACAGCCCGTCGGTGTACGCGAAGACGGCGGTCGGCCAGCAGCCCTTCGACGCGCTCGGCCACACCACCGGCGCCCCGCAGTACATATCCGTCGCCGCGACCAGCAAGCACGCACCCGTGGCACTCGCGTTCGCCGAGTTCCTCACCGACGCCGAGAACCAGACGGCCTGGTGCAAGGACCCGAACGTGGTCGTCTTCCCGACGACCACGGCTTCGCTGGACGATCCGTTCTTCCAGCAGGTCACCGGGAACGACCCGTTCTCCGAGGCCCGCAAGCTGGTCGCCGAGCAGCTCAAGACGGCCACCGCCTACCAGACCAACCTGTCTCCCGCCGTGCAGAACGCGATCGTGGCGCAGGTGCAGCTGGCCATGCAGGGCAAGAAGAGCGCCGCGCAGGCCGTCAAGGACGCCCAGGCGAAGGCCAACGAGCTGCTCAAGCAGGCGGGTTGAGGGTGGCGACCGAGACCGCCCGTCCGGTGCCGGTGCCCGCGGCGGAGCGGACCGCCGCCGCCCCGGGCCCGGCCCCCTCCCTGCTGCGCCGACTGCTGCCCGGCCCCGCGCCGGGTGCCAACGGGGCGGCGCTGTACCGCCGTTGGTGGCTGCCATGGCTGTGGACCGCGCCCGCGATCGGCTGTGCCGTCGTCTTCGGGGTGTTCCCCTTCTTCAACACCCTGCTGCTCTCGTTCACCGACGCCAAGCCGCTCGGCGGCGCCGCGGGCTTCGTCGGCCTGGACAACTACACCCGGATGCTGGGCGATTCGGACTTCTGGCTGGCGACCCGCAACAGCGTCCTGTACGCGCTGATCGTCGTCCCGCTGATGGTGCTGCTCCCGCTGATGCTGGCCGTCCTGGTGGAGAAGAACCTCCCCGGCATCGGATTCTTCCGGTCCGCCTTCTACACCCCGGTGCTCGCCTCCAGCGTGGTCGTCGGTCTGAGCTGGCAGTGGCTGCTGGCCGACGACGGACTGGTCAACACCTGGCTGGAGAAGGCCCACCTGATCAGGTCGGCGATCCCGTTCCTGTCCGACTCCTGGCTGATCCTGCTGTCCGCGATGGGCCTGACCCTGTGGAAGGGCCTCGGCTGGTACATGGTCTTCTACCTGGCCGCCCTCGGGAACGTGCCGAAAGAGCTGCACGAGGCCGCCGCGATGGACGGCGCCGGCGCGGTCCGCCGCTTCTGGCACATCACCGTACCGGGTGTACGGCAGGCCATGATGCTGGTCGGCACCCTCACCGGCATCGGCTCGCTGCGGGTCTTCACCGAGATCTACATGCTGGGCAGCTCCACCGGCGGCCCGGGCGGCGCCGACCGCACCCTGCCCTTCTACATCCGGGACGTCGGCCTGGACCCGCTCACCGGCAACGCCGGGTACGGCTCGGCGGTCAGCGTCGCCCTGTTCGCGCTGACACTCGGCCTGACCCTGCTGGCGCAGCGCCTGACCAAGGAGGACGAGGCATGACGTCCGCCGTCGACCGGCCCCGGCGCCTGCTGCCCCGCTGGCGGGAGTACGGCCGCCCGCGCGAACTGGCCGTCCGCTACCTGCTGTTGCTGCTCGTCCTCGGGCTCACCGTGGGCCCCCTGCTCTGGCAGTTCCTGGCCTCCCTCAAGGGCACGGGCGAGGACGTCTTCGGCGCGGACGCGAGCCTGCTCCCGCACCACCCGACGCTGCGCGCCTACCGGGAGGTGTTCGAGCAGGTACCGGTGGCCACCTACATCAGGAACAGCCTGATCGTGGTCGCCCTCTCCGTCACCAGCCAGCTGCTGTTCTCCACCACCGCGGGCTACATGCTCTCCAAGCCGGGCTGGAAGGGCCGCAAGGCGGTCTGGGTGGTGCTGGTCGCCTCGATGATGTTCCCCTTCGAGTCGATCATGGTGTCGCTGTTCCTGAGCATCCGTGACCTGGGCCTGGTCGACAACCTGGCGGGCGTGTGGCTGCCCGGGTTCGTGGGCGCCATCAACGTCCTGCTGATGCGCGGCGCGTTCCTCGCCGTCCCGCGGGAGATCGAGGACTCGGCGATGCTCGACGGCGCGAACGAGTGGCAGCGCTTCCGGTACCTGTATCTCCCCTCGGCCTGGGGCGCGATCATGGTGGTCGTCGTCAACACGTTCATCAGCGCGTGGGACGACTTCCTGTGGCCGCTGATCGTGCTGCGCTCCGAGAACCACATGACGCTGACGCTGGGCCTGTCGCGGCTGCAGAGCTCGTCCTTCGGCTACGACCAGCGGGTGGTGATGGCCGGGTCGGTGATCTCCGTCGTCCCCGTGCTGGTGCTGTTCGTGATCACGCAGCGGTGGTTCTACAAGGGGGTCTCGGCCGGGGCCGTGAAGCTCTGATCCACGACGAGCGGGGTCGCGCCGAGCGCCTCGCGCGCGCAGGCGCCGACCCTGATCTCGACGGCTTCGTCGACCGCCGGGTGCAGCAGGACCGTACGGCACTCCCCCGGGGCCAGCTCGACGGCCTCGAACGCGCGCAGTTCGAGGGTGCGCGGCCAGGTGGCGGGGCGCAGCCTGCGGACGTACAGCTGGACGACGGTACGCCCGTGCCGCTGCCCGGTGTTGGTGACGTCGACCTCGACGGTCCGCCCGGTCAGGCGGGGTTCGGCGAACGCGAAACGCGTGTACGACAGGCCGTGCCCGAAGGGGTAGAGCGGCTCGGTGCTCTCGTCGACGTAGCCGCCGTACTCGGTGTCCTTGTGATTGTAGTAGACGGGGAGTTGGGCCGCCGAGCGGGGGACGGAGACCGGGAGGCGGCCGGCGGGTTCGGTGCGGCCGAGCAGGACCTCGGCGATCGCGTCGCCGCCCCAGGGGCCCGGGTACCAGGCGGTGAGCAGTGCCCCGGCCCGCTCGGCCGCCTCGGGGACGGCGTGCGGGCGGCCCTGCACCAGGACGACGACGGTGGGTGTGCCGGTCGCGGTGACCTTCTCGAACAGGGCGCGCTGGTCGGCCGGAAGCCGAAGTCCCGCGAGGTCGACGCCCTCACCGCAGGTCGTCTGCGGACCGGCGGCGCGTGCCGCTCCGTTGGCGTCGAACTCGGTGCCGGGCGCACGGGCACTGCTGCCGCCGAGCACCAGGACGGCGAGGTCGGCCGGGCCCTCCCCCTGGTGGATCTCGACGCCGGGCGGGGCGAGCCTGCGCAGCGCGTCGAGCACCGTGCTGCCCGCGCCCGGGTGTTGCGGCGCGGTGTAGTCGCCGAGCTGGTGGGCGGTGGTCGAGGCGTGGGCGCCGAGCACGGCGATACGGCGGACCTCGGGTCCGGCCGGCAGGACGCCCCCGTCGTTGTGGAGGAGGGTGACGCAGCGCCGCGCGAGGTCGGTGCTCAGCTCCCGGCCGCCGTCCGGCAGCGGGACGCGCCGGGTGTACGGCTGCTCGAAGAGGCCGAGGCGGAACTTCAGCCGCAGCACCCGGGCGACGGCGGCGTCGAGGACGCACTCCTCGACCAGCCCCCGCTCGACCGCCTCCTCCAGATGCGTGAACCCCTCGTCCCAGAGGCTCAGGTCGACACCGGCGTGGAGGGCGAGGGCTCCCGCGGAGACCGTGTCGCCGGTGATCCGGGCCAGCCGGTCCACGGCGAGGCCGTCGGCCATCACCAGCCCGTCGAATCCCCAGCTCTCCCGCAGGATCCCGGTGAGCAGCGCACGGTTGCCCGAACACGGCATCCCGTCGACCTCGTTGTACGCGGCCATGACGGCGGCGGCCCCGGCACGCACGCCGGCGCGGACGGCGGGGAGGTGGATCTCGTGGAGTTCACGCAGACCCAGTTCGGACTCGGCGGAGTTCCGGCCGCCGACGGTGGCGCCCTGCCCGGCGAAGTGCTTGAGGACCACGGGCGCCTTGTCGGCGGCGAAGAACTCGGCACGGTCGCCCTGCATGCCGCGGACGAGGGCTTCCGTGAGCCGTGCGGCGAGGTACGGGTCCTCGGCGAAGCACTCCTCGGTGCGGCCCCAGCGCGGGTCGCGCGCGATGTCCAGGGCCGGGACGAGGGCCAGATGGCCGCCGCGGGCCCGTAGTTCGGCGGCGGCATGGGCGGCGGCCCGCTCGTACAGGCCGGGGTCCCAGGTGGCGCCGACGGCGAGGTTGACCGGCAGGACCGTGCCGTCGAGGGCCATGTGTCCGTGCGGGACCTCCTCGACGAACAGGGCGGGGATGCCGAGGCGGCTGCTGTCCAGGACGTGCCGCTGGACCAGGTCGGCGAGTTCGGCGCTGTCGTCGGCGCCCGGTCCGGTGCGGTGGTCGACGCCGGACCAGGCGTCGGCGCGCATCAGGCCGTAGAGGGCACCGAGTCCGGCGCGGCGGTCGGTCTCGGCGCGCAGGGCGTCGGTGAGTTCGAAGCGGCCGTCGGGGGTGCGGCGGTAGGCATGCCAGCCGTACATGCGCTGATTGAGCTGGCCGGCCTTCTCCCGCAGGGTCATCCGGGCGAGGAGGTCGGCGACGCGGTCGTCGAGGGGGGCGGTGGGGATGCGGTAGGTGGGGACGGTCACGGAGCCTCCGCGGGTCGGCGGCCGGTGGCGAGGAGCCGCGCCAGCGCCACGGCGCCCGCACAGCCGTCCGGCACCGGGGTGACGGTGAGGTCGAGGGAGGAGAGCCGTTCGGTGACGGGGGCGAGCAACGGGCCGTCCGGAGCCACCAGTCCGCCCGTGACGACCAGGGCTTCACCCGGACGCGGCCCCAACGCGGCGACGGTTGCGGCCAGATGAGCGGCCGCGTCCCGGAGAACGGCCGCGGCGACCGTGTCCTTCTCGGCCGCCGCACGCGGCACCAGGGGCGCGAGATCGGCCAGCCGTACCGGTGGGCGGTCCAGCACGGCCGGCAGGAGACATGCCCGGTAGGCCGCGCGCGACTCCGGCCTCCAGAGCGCGTCTTCGGCCGGGGGGAGTGCGCTCGCCGGGATCCCCAGGGTCCGCCCGACGGCCGCCGTCAGTGCCGTCGGTCCGCCCCTGCCGTCCGCGGCGCGCAGGGCGGCCCGTGCCGCCTCGCGCCCGATCCAGAACCCGCCGCCGTCGTCCCCCAGCAGCCAGCCGTCCCCGCCGGAGGTGGCCACCAGCACCCGTCCCTCGATCCGGGCGGCGACCGCACCGGTGCCGGCCACCAGGGCGAGTCCGTCGGCCGGCTGCCCGGGCGCCCCGGCGAAGGCCGCCTCGATGTCGCTGTAGACCTCGACCGCCCCGGTGCCGATGCCCAGCCGGGTCAGCGCGGCGGTGAGGGCGGCCCGCGCCCGCACCCGGCCCGGCTCCTCCTCGGGAGCGCGGGCGGCCCCCGCGAAGCCGCCGACCACCGCGGCCACCCGCGCGCGTCCCGCCTCCGGCACGGCCGACGCGACCGCCTCGGCCAGGTGATCGGCGAGCTCCGGCTCCGGGACGGTCAGCGCGTTGCCCGGCCCGGCCACGCCCTCCCCCACGACCCGTCCGTCCCGCGCGTCGGCGAGGACCGCCCGGGTGCGGGTACCACCGGCGTCGATTCCGAGGACCCAGGGCGAGTCTTGGTTCAAATCACTATTCATTGTCGTCCATGGTGGTTGATACATTCGCCGCACACAAGATCCGAGCAGCCAGGGTCCGAGGCCCCGAGGAGGACGCCATCAGCACGCCCCCGCACGCCCCCGCACTCCGCTTCGGTGTCAACTACACCCCACGTCGTGGCTGGTTCCATGCATGGCACGACTTCGATCCGGGCCAGGCCCGCGAGGACCTCGCACAGATCGCCGGACTGGGTCTCGACCACGTCCGGGTCTTCCACCTGTGGCCGCTGCTCCAGCCCAACCGCACCCTCGTCCGCCCCGCCGCCGTGGACCAGCTCGTCCAACTGGTCGACTTGGCCGCCGAGTTCGGCCTCGATGTCCTCGTGGACGGCATCCAGGGCCACCTGTCGAGCTTCGACTTCTACCCGGAGTGGACCCGCAGCTGGCACCACCGCAACGTCTTCACCGACCCGGCGGCCGTCGAGGCCCAGGCCGCCCTGCTCCGCACCCTGGGCCGCGCCCTGACCGGCCGCCCGAACCTCATCGGCCTGCAGCTCGGCAACGAGCTCAACAACCTGGTCGAGCACAACCCGGTGGCGGTCGCCGAGGTCGACCACTACCTGGACACGCTGCTCGCGGCGGCACGGGAGGGGCTGGGCGACGGCGTCGGGCTGGTCACCCACTCCGCGTACGACGCGGCCTGGTACGGCGACGACCACCCGTTCACCCCGGAGGCGTCGGCCCGCAGGGGGGACCTGACCACGGTGCACCCCTGGGTGTTCTCCGGCGACTGCGCCCGCCGCTACGGCCCGCGCTCCCCCCAGGTGCGGCACCTCGCCGAGTACGGCACCGAACTCGCCAAGGCCTATGCCACCGACCCCGCCCGCCGGGTCTGGGTCCAGGAGACCGGCGCGCCCGAGCCGCACATCCCGGCCGCCGACGCGCCGGACTTCGCCCGCGCGACCCTGCTGAACGCGGCGGACTGCGCGCAGCTGTGGGGCGTCACCTGGTGGTGCTCCCACGACGTGGACCGGGCCCTCGCCGACTTCCCCGAACTCGAGTACACCCTGGGCCTGTTCGACTCGGCGGGCCGCCCGAAGCCGATCGCCCACGCGCTCGCGGAGACCGTGGCGGAGCTGCGCGTCCGGCAGCCTGTGACGCCTCGGGAGAGCGCCCTCGTCCTGGACTGCACGCCCGCCGGCCGCGCGGTCTCGGGTCCGGGCGGCGCCTTCTTCGAGGCGTGGACGAGCCTGCGCGCGGACGGCGCCAGGCCGGCGGTGGTCCTGGCGGAGCAGGCCGCGGACGATCACTGTCTGGCGGCCCGGGGCATCAAGGAGCTGATCCGGCCGTAGGACCCGCGCCCGACAGCACCTCCGCCATAGCACGGAGGTTGGCCCGGCCCCGCCCGTACGCGCACAGCGCCTCGCCCTCCGGCAGCCCGGTCGAGACCACGACCGCGTCCGGGCGGGCGGCCAGCAGGGCCTCGCGCAGCCGCCGCTGCCAGGGATGGAGCCCGGCGTCGCAGACGGCCACCACCAGCGGCCGCCCCTGTGCCGCCCGCAGCATCTCGGCCACATCGGCCTCGCCGGGTTCGCTCGTCAGCGCCGTCCCGACGGCCGCCGGGTCCAGGGACCGCACCTCGGTGAGCAGGTCCTCCCCGCCCCAGTTCAGGGCGGGATGCGGCGGCGGGAACAGGTCGACGACGTACGCGCCCGGCACGGGCGGGGGCAGCACACCCCGGCTGTGGACGGCCCGCCGTGCGGCCGTCGACCCGGCGCCCTCGTCCCATGGGGTCACCGCGGCGGGGGCGGGCGGGGTGGCGTACCGGCGGGCGAGCCGTCGTACCCGGGCCGCCGCCTCCTCGACCCGCTCCGGGGCCAGTTCCCCGGCGCGCAGCGCGTCCAGGACGGCGTCGCGGCAGGCGAGGGTGGTCTCCAGGTCCGGTACGGCCACGATGACCTGGTCGGCTCCGGCGGCCAGCGCGATCCGGGCGGCGGCGGCCTCGCCGTAGCGGCCGGCGATTGCCTGCATCTCCAGCGCGTCGCTCACCAGCACGCCGTCGAAGCCGAGTTCGCCGCGCAGCAGGTCGCCGAGGATGCGGGGGCTGAGGGTGGCGGGGCGGTCGGGGTCGAGGGCCGCGAAGACGACATGGGCGCTCATGAGCATCGGCACACCGGCGTCGATGGCGGCCCGGAAGGGGGCGAGGTCGAGTTCGGCGTACGGTCGCGGGTCGATCGCGGTCTCGTGGTGGCTGTCGGTGACCGTGCCGCCGTGGCCGGGGAAGTGCTTGGCGCAGGAGGCGATCGAGCGCGCCTCGGTGGCAGCGATCCAGGCGCGCAGATGGCGGGAGACCAGGTCGGGGTCGGTGCCGAAGGCGCGGGTGCGGACGATCGGGTTCTCGGGGCGGTGCTGGAGGTCGGCGACCGGTGCGTAGGAGACGGTGATGCCGAGGGTGGCCAGGTGGCCGGCGAGGGCGTCGGCGCAGGCGGCCGTGAGGGCGGGATCGTCGGCGACGCCGAGGGCCCAGGAGCCGGGCGCCTCGGGGGCGCCGGCGGCGACCAGATGGCCGATGCCGCCGCCCTCGTTGTCGATGGCCACCAGCAGATCGGGCCGTAACTCCCTGAGTGTGCCGGTGAGTTCACGGACCTGGTCGGCGTCCCGGATGTTGCGGGTGAAGAGGATGACGCCGCCCAGGCCGCGGTCGACGAGCCGTTTCAGGGTGTCGGGGACGGCCGTCGTACCGTCGAATCCCGCGACCAGACAGCGGTGTGCGGCCTCGTCCAGGGTCTCGGACAGGTCACCGGGGCCGTACGCATGGTGGGTCACGCCGGGAATCCTCTGGCTCACCCAACCAAAAGTCAACGAATTCCCGGATCATTCATTCACAGAGTGGGCGGCGCGGCGCGGGCGGGTGTGAGGATCCGCACGCGCTACGGCATTGCGTCGGGCGGACCGGCACGCAAGAGTGTTCCAACCGCCGTACCCAACGAGCGAGATGCTTCCGTCGACCGCCGCACACGGTGGCCCGGGCGAAGAGGAAGAGAAGCGCGTGAGCCGCATATCGGTCCGGGGAATCGCGGTGGCGTCGGCCACCGCGGTCACCGCTGTCGGAAGTGTCGTCGGTGTCGCCTCGGGCAGCAGCGCGCAGAACAACGACGCGGAGTCGACCGCGACCGATGCCACCCTCCTCGCGGACCTGCCGGCGGGCGAGCAGGCACAGGTCCAGACCGCGTCGCTGACGCAGCAGGCCGACGCCATGGCGGTACAGGCGGACGTGAGCGCCCGGAAGGACGCCGAGCAGGCCGCGCGGGCGGCGGCGGCCAAGGCCGCGCAGGCGAAGCAGGCCGAGGCCAAGGAGCGCGCGGCGGCCAAGGCCGCGGCCGGCGACCCGACGGCCGGCTTCCCCGTGCAGAGCTCCTACACCGTGGCGCAGATCAAGGCGATGGCCGCGCAGATCGTGGGCAGCAGTCAGTTCCAGTGCTTCAGCAACATCGTGGACCACGAGTCCACCTGGAACTACCTCGCGGTCAACCCCTCCTCCGGCGCCTACGGCCTCGTCCAGGCTCTGCCCGGCAACAAGATGGCCTCCGTCGCCTCCGACTGGCAGACCAACCCGGCCACCCAGATCAAGTGGGGCCTCAACTACATGAACACCACCTATGGCAGCCCCTGCCAGGCCTGGGCGTTCTGGCAGGTCCACCACGCGTACTGAGCGGCCCTGACGCGGCGGGTCCGGCCCGCTCCGGGCGAGGACCGCAGCGGGCGAACGCCGGCGCGCCCCCGTGCGTCGTAGGTGTGGACACGGGGCCGGCGCCGGGGATCGAACAGCCTCTGCGCGTCGTGCCCCCGGTGGGGATCGCGGAGATCCCTCGTCGGACACCTTCCGGGGGAATGTCATGACCATACGAGCGAAGCACCTCGTCGGCCTTCTTCTCGCGCCCTTGCTGGGCGCCTGCCTCCTCGCCGGCTGCGACAGCGGCCCGGGAGGCGACGACAACGACACGTCCCAGTCGCCGCGGCAGCGGGAGCGGGCCCGTCAAGTGGCCGACGCCTGGCGGGGATCCGCCGCGGCCACCGCATGGAGCAAGGGGTACTACCCCATGGCCGACGCGGTACAGGCACCGGAGTCCGGCTGGCACAGCAAGGCGGACGAACGCGCCTCCGAGAACCGGAACTTCACGCTGCGGGGCGAGCTGCCCGCCGCCACCGCCGCGAAGGGGAAGGTCGGCTGGCCGAGCGGGGACACACTGACCCGGCCGCTGTGGGGAGCGGAACAGGCCTACCAGTCGTTCGCCCTCGACGACAGCACGGGCGCCCGCCTGACCGTGACGGGAGCGAAGCTCGGCACGACGACCATCGCCACCAGCCGGGGCACCGCCACCGTTCCCGCCTGGCTGTTCACGCTGGACGGTTACGACACGCCGCTCAAACGGGTGGCCGTCACCCCGTCGAAGCTCCCCCGGTCACCGATCGGATCGACGGCGCAGGGGTCTGCCGGCGGCCTCTGGAGCATCCCGAAGTTGGCCGGGACCGCTGCGGACGGCCGGTCCGTCACCGTGGAGGCCGCGCACGGAGCCTGCGACGACGGCCCCGTCGTCAGGGCGTTGGAGACGGACGAGAGCGTCGTGCTGTACGCCTCCGTCACGGGAGCCAAGAGCGGCCCCTGCACCGCCCAGATGCTCATGCAGGACATGAAGGTGGAGCTGCACGAGCCGCTCGGGGACCGCGTCCTCCTGGACGCCGTCACCGGCCGGCCCGTGCCCTACGGACAGCCCGGGGGGCCGTCGCCGAGCTGGTCCTAGGGCCGCAGCGAGGCGACGGGGACCGGACCCGCCGCCGATCCCGCCCAGGGGATCCGATCACCCGGCGGGCCGGCCCGGCCGCCGGGTGAAACGGCGCAGCCCCCGCCGCGTCGGCCTGAGGGGCTCGTCCTCGGGGGCGACCGGCCCCTGGCCCGCCGTCAGCGCGGGTACCGCGGCCGGGGCCGGAACCGAGCGGTCGCCCCGTGCGAGCCGGGTCCGCACGGCCTGGGCCATCGCCTGGTGGTCCGGTTCCCGCAGATAGCCCTCCGCGGCCAGGTGCTCCCACATGTGCAGCAGTTCCTGTCCCCGGGTGGCCACCTGGCCGTCGTCCAGCAGCCGCTGCCACGCCGCGGTGGCGCGGGCCACCTCGGGCGCCGCCCGGCTCAGGTCGGTGCGGCAGCGGATGCGCGCGACGGTCAGCGCGAGGACGGTGGAGTGCATGTAGTCGCCGCGCAGATAGGCGAGGTACGCCTCGATCGCCCGTGCCTCCAGGGACAGTTCGTCCTCCGCGCCCCTGCGCAGGGTCAGGTGCTCCCGCAGCGCACTGGCGAGGACGGAGGCGGCGTGCAGTTCCCCGCGCTGCGCGTGCTGGGTGATGCGTTCCACGCGGGCGAGCGGAGGGAACGCCTCCTCCTCCGCGGCGGTCCGCTCGCGCCCGGGCGGCAGGTCCTCCTCGTCGGCGATGGTCCGGCTGGAGCCGTCGGGGTACACCCGCAGGCGTGCCACCTGCAGCACGGTGCGGTCGATGACGGTGGCCGCCACCGGGGCCCGCAGGGTGCGGGCGAACATGGCGATCGCGTCGAGGATCGCCTCGTTGGGCGGTCGCGTGCCGCCCATCTCCAGCAGATGGCCGTTGACCACCGTCGACCCGTCCTCGGCGACATAGGCGTCGAGGCGGATCAGCGGCGGTGCGCTCACCGCGGGCAGGTTTCCCTGGTTGCGGGGGGTCAGTGAGTAGGTCATCCGCTCAGACTCCGGGTCGGACGACACCGAGGACGGGCATGGAGGCGGCCGGTGCGGTCGTGACCGTGCGTCCGGGCCGCGGGGCGTGGACGATCTCCCCGTCCCCTATGTACATGCCCACGTGCGTGGCGTCGTAGTAGATGATCAGGTCTCCGGGCCGCACGGAGGCCAGGCTGACCCGGGTCAGCCCCTGCCACTGTGCCTGCGAGGTGCGGGGTATGGGGTGCCCGGCCGCCGCCCATGCCGTGGAGGTCAGTCCCGAGCAGTCGTACGACGAGGGGCCCACGGCACCCCATACGTACGGTTTGCCGATCTGGGCCAGCGCGAAGGCGACGGCCTTGGCGGCTGCTCCGCTCGCCTTCACCCGGCCGCCGCCCGAACCGCTGCCGGTCGAGGTGCCGTCACCGGAACCGGGGCCCGTCCACCTGGACTTGGCCTCCTGCGCCTCCTCCTTCTCCAACTGGGCCAGCTTGCGGGTCTGTTCCTTCTTGAGTCCCGCCTCGATCCGCTCGGCCTCGGAGATCTTGTTCTCGATCTTCCGTTTCGCCTCGGCCTTGTCCGCGCGGGTGTTCTTCAGTTCCCGGAGCTTCTCGGCGGCCGCGTCGGTCTGCCGGCTCAGCTCCGCGCGGGTGTTCTTCTGGATCGTGGACACCGTGACCAGGTTGCGCAGGGCCTGGCGGGCCTGGGACGCGTCGTCCAGGGCGTGGTCGGGGTGGTCGCCGAGCAGCAACTGGATGCCTGTGGAGTCGAGGTTGCCCCCGCGGTACTGGGTGCGGGCGGCGGCACCCGCGAGGTCGCGCAGATCGTCGAGCCTGTCCTCGGTGCGGGTCAGGTCCTTGTGCAGCGACGCCAGCCGCTTCTCCTGCTCGGCCGCCTTCACATCGGCGGTGTCGTACGCCTCGGTTGCCACCTCCGCCTGGCGGTAGAGGCCGTTCAGCTCGTCGTGGATGTCCTCGATCGACTGGTCGTTCCGCGGATCGGGTTCGCCCGGGGTCGCGTAACTCGGGCCGGGTAACAGGGTGATCGCGCAGACGAAGGCTGCTGTGGCGGCTCGGCTCCGCAGCCGTCTGCCGCGAGTCGACACATTCACTCGATCACAGTACCTCCCGTGAACGACCCGCCCCTTCTGTCCCCGGACGCGTCAGCCTCCCCCCGAGCAACCCGTCCACCGCTGCCGCGGCCGGTCACGGCCGGCCGGGGGAAAGAGACCATCCGCGCCGCGCCGCCCCGGGGTTGACCGGCCCCGGGGCGCAACGCGCAGGAAAGAACGGCTGGTCACAGCGGTCCTCACTGAGGTTCAGGGAGCAGGACGGGCGCGTGCGGAAGCCGCCACCGCGCCACCGCCCGCCCCGCTCTCCACCACCCGGTCGAGGTCGCGCCTTCGTCCTGCACCACCGTCCGGCCACCCGCTCCGTTCCGAAACGGTCGTCCCGGCCAGGAGAGCGGGCATGCCCAAGTGCCCCTCGGGCCCGCGAACACTGCACTCGAAGCCGTCATCCGGCCGGCCGCACGCTCGAAGACCTCAGCCGGCTAGCCGCACGTCAGTGTCGGTACCGCCCAGTCGCCGTGGTCGTTGCCGTTGCCGTCGCCCGCGTCGCCGACCTTGAGGTCGACCACCTGGGCGCCGCTGACGTCGACGTCGACGGACACCGCGGCCTGCTTGCCACGGATCGTCGGTGTCGTCACCAGCGTCCGGCCGTCGGCGATCACGGAGAACGTCACCGTTCCCGCGCCGCCGGTCTCGTCGTCGACGCCGACCTGCGCCGTCAGCCGTGAGCACTTTCCGGCGAGGTAGAGCTGGACGTCGCTGACCGAGTTGGTGCCCAGGCCCTTGGCGTAGCCGACGCCGGCGATGGTGATCGGACGGCCGTCCCCGGCCGCCTGTTCGCCGACGCTGGTGTCGCGCTCCACCGGACCCCACCCGTTGGTGGAGGACAGGAACGACAGGTCGCTCACCGCGCTCGTGCCGGCCGGCGGAGCCGGCGGGATCCCTCGGACGATGCGCTCGTCACCGCCGCCGGCCTGCCGTCCGCTCTGTACGTAGTCCACTGTGGTGGTGAGTGCGGAGGCGGACGGCAGGGTCCCGTCCGGCGGCTGGACGTTCCAGGTGAAGGTGGCCGACTCACCCGGCCGTACGCGCTGGACCGCGGCCGGGCTCGTGGCGGTCACGCTCCACCCGTCGGGTGCGGAGAGCGAGGCCGTCAGGCCGGAGGCGGACGGCCGGTCCTCCGGCACCCGTACCGTCGTCTCGGCCCTGAAGGCCTGCGCGGACTGCGCGGTGTCCGGCACGTCGAGCGTGACGTCCGCTCCCGGACGCTTCGGCATCGCGTACTTCACGGCGTCGTAGCGGGGGCTGTCGTTCTGCGCGACGCGCAGGGACGAGGCGTAGCTGCCGTAGTCGGTGAGGGAGACCTTGCCGAGTCCGCCGGTGCTGCCGTCCAGGTTCCACACGGCGATGGCGATGCTGTTGTGGCCGTTGGGGTTGAGGATGCCGTTCGGTATGGGGAACGTGTGCTGCGGGCCGAGGTAGTTGACGTAGTTGCCGACCTGCCAGCCGTTCACGAAGATCGTGGCACGGTACTTGCGGGACGGGTCGTCGGTGAACGTCAGCCCGATCGAGGTGTCCTGGCCGTGCGGCAGGTCCAGCTCGGCGTCGGTGCGGTACCAGGAGACCCCGGGGCGGGTGTCGGTGGCCGGCAGGGACACCTGGTTCCAGCTCCTGTCCGGGTAGCCCGGCAGGGACCAGCCGGCCCGCTCGCCGTACAGGCCGCCCGTGGAGAGCGGGCCGCGCACGGTGTCCTGGAGGTCCTCGCCGCCGCGTACGCCCTGCACCCGCCAGGTGACGGAGGTCAGCGGCGCTCCGACGAGGGAGGCGCTGGTGAGGCCGCGCGCGGTCTTGTTGCCGTTGGTCGAGTTGTAGTCCTCCTCGTGGCCCATGTTCACGGTGAGCACGGAGATGACGTTGTCGCCGGTGGCGTTCACCGATCCGGCGGGGAAGGTGAAGTCGGCGCTGCCGGTGGTGGAGCTGCCGAGGAAGGTGCCGTTGAGCCAGGCGGAGAACGCCTGCGCGTCGCCGCCGGAGTCCGAGACGAGGTGGACGCCGGTCTCCTTGCCGGTGGCGCGGAAGCGGCCGCGGTACCAGGTGTTGCCGGTGTGGAAGCCGTAGTCGTCGGCGTAGAGCACGGGCTGCGCGTCGTCGCCGGAGACGCTGTTGGTGGTGGTCCTGTCGGCCACCTGCCAGCTGGAGTCGTCGAAGCCGGTGGCCGACTCGGGGGATTCCTCGGTGTGCTTCCAGTCGGTGAGCGTCGGCAGCTCGACCGGGGCGGCCACCGGGATCGTCCCGGTGCGGCTCGCCGTGTCGGTGGCCTGGGTGTGCACCGTCCTGCCGTTCCAGGTGACGCGGTCGGCGGCGGTGAACACCTCGATGTTCTTGTCGTCGGCGTTGTCGCCGGTGAGTGCCACGGTGTGGCCGTCGTCCAGGCTGGTCGCCGTGCGCAGCAGGTGGGTACCGCGGACGAGGACCGGGCCGGTGGCCGTGTCCTGGCGCCAGAAGGTCTCCGCCGTGGCCTTGTCGCCGACGAGCAGCAGGAGCGGGCGCTTCCCGTCGCCGCTGATGCTGATGCGGATCAGGCCCTGGTGGCTGTAGTTCAGCCGGAGGTCTCCGGTGGCCGCGTCCCAGGTGGTCGTGACCGAGCCGCCGGTGGCGGTCACGGTGGGCTCGGTGGCGTAGCGGAGTACGGTCTCGCCGTCGCTGTCCTTGTCGCCGTAGAGCACCGCGACGTCCCGGTCGCCGACCGTCGCGCTGGTCATGATCTCCGACGTGGAGTACTGCAACTGTGCGTCCCCGAGCCGGTAGTTGGCGACGATCACGTGCGAGTCGCGGCCGTCGAGCGTGATCGCGGTGCCGGGTTGCTGGGGCACGACCGGGTAGGTCGGCTGCGTGGCGGAGTCGCCCGTCGGTACGTCGATGGCGTCGACGGCCACGTAGTTGTCCGTGGACCCCGAGCCGTGGCTCCCGTCGACGACGATCTTCAGGGTGTGCGACCCGGGCGCCAGGCCGGTCTTCTGGAAGAGCACCGCCTGGTTCTCACTCCCCGAGTCGTCGACCGTGGCTTCCTTGGTGCCGTCGAGGTAGACGTCGGCGTAGCCGTGGTTGCCCGTCTTCGAGCCGATCCAGCGGATCGCGGTCCCGTCGAAGGGGACGGTGAGCGAGTCACCGGCCTTGTTCGAGAACGACTCGGTGTGCTTGTAGTCGCCGCCGGTGTAGCTGGTGTTGGCCACGTGCGACCACGAACCGGTGTACTGCAGCGCGGAGTCGGGGTCGTCCCAGGTGTAGGTGGTGTCCGCGGCCGGCTGGGCGTTGAAGTCCAGCGAGATGTGGGTCTTGTCGACCGCGGTGGACGTGGAGTTGCCGTGCCGCAGGACGTGGAACTGCGTCCTGGTGTCGGGGTTCATCCGGGCGGTGTCGACGACCGCGGAGTCGTCCGGCGGGGTGGCCCTGATCGCGTCGGTCTCGGTCAGCGGGGCGACCGACTGGGTGAAGTACCCGATCAGCTTGTCCTCGTAGTACTTCGGGTCGAGCTGGCGGGTCTCCCGGATCGCGGCCCCGTAGTCGTACGACGTGTAGTTCTCCGGCATGCCCAGCCAGCCCCAGTTGGTGCCGCCGTAGGTCATGTAGAAGCTCTGGGCGGTCGCGCCGACGGCGATGTTCTGCTTGTAGAAGACGTCGGCGAACTGGTCGTTGATCAGCTGGGCGCACTTGTCGTAGCCCGGTCCGCCCCAGGGGTCGAAGGCGCCGCCCTGGAACTCCGGCGAGTAGAGCGGCTTTCCGGCCGGGTGGTCGTAGCTGATGTCGGGGACGCCGTTCCACTTCGAGGGGTTCGAGCAGTCGAAGCCCTGCGGGTAGGAGTCCGGGCCGTCGACGTCCAGCGCTCCGGTACCGGAGTTGAAGGTGCCGTTGTTGTTGCCGGTCAGCGGGACCGTGATGCCGTCGGCGCGGGCCTTGTCCTCCAGATGCTGCATGTAGGAGCGGCCGGCGGCCGAGCCGTTGTAGTACTCGTTCTCGACCTGGTAGGCGATGACCGACCCGGTGCCGTTGGTCAGCTGGTGGCGGGCGATGATCCGGTCGATCTGGGTCAGCCACTCGTCCGCGTACTTCAGGAACCGCGGGTCGTCGCTGCGGTTGTTCCCGGCCTTGGTGGTCAGCCACCCGGGCAGGCCGCCGCTGTCGACCTCAGCGTTGATGTACGGCGCCGGGCGGGCGATGACGTAGAGGCCCGCCTCCTCGGCCATCTCGAGGAGCTTGTCGACGTCACGGACCCCGGTGAAGTCGTACACACCCGGCTTGGGCGAGTGGTAGCCCCAGTCGAAGTACAGCGAGGTGGAGTTGAAGCCGGCGGCCTTCATCTTCTGGAAGATGTCGCGCCACAGATCCTGGCTCGGGAGCCGGAAGTAGTGGAACTCCCCGGACCAGAGATAGGTGCGTCGGCCGTCGACGAGGAACGAGTAGCCGTCGAGAGTCACCGTGTGCGCCTGTGGCGCGGCGGTGGGCGCCGCGGCGGGCGCCCGCTCTCCTGCGTCCTGCGCCGCGGCGGGCGTGATCACGCCCGCCGCCAGGGCGATGGTCGCCGCCACCGCGAGGACGGGCCGCCACCATCGACGGCCACCGGGTCTCGCAGCCTCTGAACCGATCCGATCACTCCGCACCGCGGCCTCCAGACCGACTGAGCAATCAACACCAAACAGACTCGGGCAAAGTCGAACAGTAAGGGTGTGCACAGCTCAACACAATGGGGCGGGAGAAGACGGCCGAGGCGCCGGAGGAGCGCCCGACCTCCGTCGGGCAAACGGATCCTGACAGAGCATCAGAGAATGGACGTGGGCGAGACAGACGTCTGGACGTGGGCCCCGGCCCCGGTGTGGTCCGCGTCGCTTGTTCTTGACACCCGGCGGGGCGGGCGACGTACGGTGAACCGATCGGTTTCTGACGGGTGGAGGCCCTTGATGCACGTATCCGGCGCGACACCCCGGGGTGGGCGCTGTGGCGTGCGGCTGATCACGCGCCGGCATGTCGACTACTGCCGCACCTGCTCCGCCGTCTGTCCTTCCGGCCACCGCCTCTGACCCCTGGCGGCCCGTCCAGCGGGTCCGGTTCGCCGCGACCACCACGTCCGGGTCCCGCACGCGGTGGTCAAGTCCGGGTCCCCCTCGGCGAGGGGTTCCAACTGCGCGAGGTTGACGGCAGGATGCTCGACGTCGCCGGACGGCCGGACGCCATCACCCAGCTCGCGGCGCTGGCCGCGGTCACCCGCCGGATCGGCCTGGTCTCCACCTCCAACTCCACCTTCAACGAACCCGCGGACCTCGCCCGCCGCCTCTCCGGCCTCGATCTCCTCTCCGAGGGCCGGGCCGGCTGGAACGTGGTGACCACGGACAACGCCTGGACCGGCGCCAACTTCCGCCGGGGCGGCTATCTAGACCACGCCGACCTCCCCCAGTTCTCGACTTCGCTCGAACCGGGGGACCCCCATCCGGCGCGCCGAGGAGTTCCTCACCGTGGCCCGCGCCCTGTGGGACGCCTGGGACGACCAGGCGGTCGCCGCGTCCATGACCGCGCCCGCCTGGTCGGTGCCCGGTGCCGTACGCCAAGTCCGCCACCGGGGGACGCAGTTCGACGTCGGCCTCGCCCCCACCCTGCCGCGCAGCGCCCAGGGCCACCCGGTGATCTTCCAGGCGGGTGACTCCGGTGAGGGGCGCGACTTCGCGGCCCGCAACGCCGACGTCATCTTCTCCGCGCACGGCAACGACTTCGACGACGCGCTGGCCTTCGCCGAGGACATCCGGCGCCGGCTGCGGGCGGTCGGGCGGCCCGACGACGACCTGCGGATCCTGCCCGGCACCGAGATCATCATCGGCGCCACCGAGGAGGAGGCGGAGGAGAAGAAGCGCTGGATCCGGCTCCAGCAGGTCACTCCCGCGACGGCTCCGGGGATCGCCGGGCTGCTGTGGGGCATCGACCTGTCCGGCCGCGACGCCGACGGTCCGCTGCCCGCGGAGGACCCGGTCGTCGCCGAGAACGACGGCTCCTTCGGGGCGCGGCGGACCGCCGACCCGCGCACGGTCGTCGCCGAATGGCGGGCGAAGGCGGAGGCACACGGCTGGTCGCTGCGCGAGACGGTCATCGCGCTCGGTCCGCAGCGCGGCCCTGTCGGCACCCCGTCCGGCCTGGCCGACAAGTTCGCCCGCTTCGTCCGGCACGGCGCGGTCGACGGCTTCAACGTCACGCCGTACCTCATCCCCGGCGGCCTCGACGACATCGTGGACCTACTCGTCCCGGAACTGCAGGAGCGCGGGGTCTACCGCACCGAGTACACCGGCAGCACGCTGCGCGAACACCTCGGCCTGCGGGCGCCCCTCACCCATCGCTCCGCCGCTCCGGAGCGGCGGGAGGCGGTCTGACCGGCACGACGGCGGGGTGCAGGACCGGCTGAAACGGCCGGCCCTGCGCCGCGGCGCCGTGCCGTTCCGCTCCGTTCCGCTCCGCTCCGGGTCAGCGCCGGGCGCGGCTCCGTGCGGACGTGTCACGGTCGCGCTGCCGGTCGAGCACGTCGTCGGCCGGGCAGCGGCCGCGGCGGACGTAGCGGTCGGCGTGGGCCGCGACGGTGTCCAGGACCCTGGTGCTCGCGCCCAGCCGGGGCAGGGCGTCCTGCGCCGCGGCGAAACAGGTCACGGCCACGCGCCTCAGTTGCGGGTCGGCAAGCCCGTGGCGGGCGGCGTCGGTCCACAGCGGATTGTGCGGTGCCGGGGCTCCCGCGGCCCGCTCCACCAGGGGCTGCACCGCCCGGTGCGCGATCTCGGCGGCGCCCGGGTCGTCGAACAGGGCCGTGACCACCGCGAGCGGCACGAGCCAGCCGTCGTCGCCGGGCTGGGCGTCGATCATGCGGAGTTCCAGGTGGCCGCGCGGCCTGACGGGCGGGAACAGGGTGCTGATGTGGTAGTCGAGGTCCGCACGGGTGGGCCGGCGCATGGTGCGCGAGCGGGTCCAGTCGCGGAAGCTCACGCCGTCCGGCACCTCCCAGGGGCCGTCCCGCCGTACGCACATCACCGGTGCGTCGAGGACCCGCCGGACCCAGGCGCGGCGCGGGTCGTGGGCCAGGGAGGGTCCGCCGGCCCGTCCCGGATCGAGTTCCGCCCACATCAGCTGCCGGGTGGACCGCCAGCCCGTGGCACGCCCCACGGCCATGGGCGAGTTGGCGAATGCCGCGACCAGGACCGCGCCCAGGTGGTGTGCCAGCCACCAGCGCCGCGCGAACCCCATGACGCCGGGTTCCTCCCGGCCGGCGTCGAGGCACACCTGGACGGAGGCCGACGTGCACATCAGGGTCCGCCCCGCCGGTCCCGTACGGTCGAGGCAGGCCTCCATGGCGTCGTAGCGCCGCTCGCGCAGGAAGCGGCGAGGCGGTTGCCAGGGATCGACGCCCATGCCGGCCAGGGCCAGGCCGTGTCCGCCGAGTGCGGTGCGCACGGCCGCCAGATCGGCCGAGACCTCCGACACGCACCGGGCCAGCGACGGGGCCGGCCGGGAACTCAGCTCCACCTGGCCGCCGGGCTCGACGCTCAGCCCGGACGTCAGCGACAGGGTGCGCAGGTCGGCGTGGGCCGCTTCCAGGTCCGCCCGGTCCACGGAATCGTGCGGCGCACGTTCCCGGTGGACGAGCCACTCCACTTCGACCCCGACGGTGCGGGGCGGGCCGGTCTTGAAACAGATTCCCTCGACCAGCGCCTCCGCCTCGTGCTCGGTGACAGCGGCACCATCAACGCCGCACTCCGGTGAAACCGACATCCGCGGGCCTCCCGAGCCGCCTCAGGGCCGTCGGGGATCCGACGTCCGGTACGCGTACCGCCGTGCCTGTTGCCAGAGTCCGCCGTCCCGCCCTGTCATGACAAGGGCGCACTTTCCAGACGACTGGGCATTCGGCAACCCGCAACGGACAACTCGGAACGTCCCCGGCCACACCCGGCCCTCCGGCCGCCGCTCGACAGGGTTCGGCGGAGCCGACGGGCGATGTCAAAGGACACGCCGCTGGGTGCGTCCACCGGGCGTCCCGGCACGTGAGACGGCTCCGTGTTCTCAAATGGGGCGCCGGGCCGGGGCATTGACGTACGACAAAACCGATCCGTACGATCGCCAACGGCATTGAGTGTCAGCGTCAAGCCCTGGCTCGCTGACCGGCAACCCTCCCGCGCGGTGGGGTGCTCCAGGTGAAAGCCCGGCGGGATCACCGACGACTCCCGCAAGCGCGTGGCCCCGTGACGGGGCCGGAGACGGGGAGGAGTGGCATGCGGTACAGCGATGACCTTGCGGTCTCCCTCACCGACGCCACGGCGTACTCCAGGCTCTCGCGCCGGCGCCACATCGACCTGAAGCGCTCGACCAGCTGCCTCTGTCGGGTCTGACCGGCCCGCCTGCCGCCGGCTGACCTCCGTCACCGGCCACGGCTCCTTCGCGCCGTCCTGCCCCGGGCCACCGGTTCTCGGTGTCGTCCGTCTGCCACCCCCTTTGTCCCTGCGCAGCGCTTCCCCGGCCGGGGCGGACCCGGCCAGGGTCGCACGCCCCTGCACGCCCTGCACGGCTGTGCCCCGCGCCCGTAGCCCGGCACCCCGTGCCTTGGTGACACGAGTAGGAGAACTCCCTCCGTGACAGCACTTCCGGCTTTCAGACCCTCCCGATGGGCGCCCCTGGCCGCCCTCCTGACCAGCAGCGTCCTGCTGACCGCGTGCGGTTCTGGCGGCGGCGCCTCCGGCGGCGGAAGCGGCCCGGCGAAGTCCGGCGGCACCCTGACCTTCGCGGTGGGCTCCGACGCCGGCTGCGTGGATCCGCAGCAGGTCGGCAGCAACGACACCATCTACTCGGTGCGGCAGATCGTGGACTCCCTGACCGACCAGGACCCGAAGACCGGCAAGATCGTGCCGTGGCTCGCCGAGAGCTGGGACATCAGCGCCGACGCGACGACGTTCACGTTCCACCTGCGGTCCGGGGTCACCTTCAGCGACGGCTCGAAGCTCACCGCGCAGGTGGTCAAGGACAACTTCGACGCGGTGCCGGAGCTCGGCGCCCTGGGCACCCTCGCCGAGGGCTACCTGAGCGGCGTCAAGAGCACCACCGTGGTCGACCCGCTCACCGTCAAGGTGGCCTTCAAGCTGCCCAACGCCCAGTTCCTGCAGGCGACTTCGACCCACTCGCTGGGCATCGAGTCCTCGGCGAGCGTCAGGAAGAGCCCGCAGCAGAAGTGCAGCGACGGAGTGGTGGGGTCCGGGCCGTTCGTGCTCAGGCAGTACGTGCAGAACCAGTCGATCACGCTGGACAGGCGGACCGGGTACGACTGGGGCTCCTCGCTCTGGTCGAAGAAGGGCGCGGCCTACCTGGACAAGCTGGTGTTCAAGGTCGTCCCCGAGGCGGGGGTGCGGGCCGGCAGTCTCCAGTCCGGGCAGGTGGACGCCATCAGCAGCGTCGGCAAGGCCAACGAGGCGGCGCTCAAGGGCGGCCAGGTCACCCTCCGGAGCCGGGCCAACCCCGGTGTGGTGTTCGGTCTGGGGCTCAACAACGCGCGGCCCCTGCTGAAGGACGTGAAGGTGCGCCAGGCGATCCTGGCCGCCGTCGACCGGAAGCAGATCGCCGACACCGTCTTCCCCACCGGCACCCAGCCGGCGACCAGCATCCTCGCGCACACCACGCCCGACTACACCGACCTGTCCACCGACCTCGCCTCCGACGCGGCCAAGGCCAAGTCCCTGCTGGACGAAGCCGGTTGGAAGGCCGGCAGTGACGGCGTCCGCACCAAGGACGGCAAGAAGCTGAGCCTGACCATCAGCTGGTTCCCGAACGCGGCCACCAACCAGCCCGCGCTGGAGCTGGTCCAGCAGCAGCTCAAGGCCGTCGGGATCGACGTGGTGCTCAAGCAACTCCCGGTCACCCAGTTCGCCACCACGCTCCAGTCCGGTGACTTCGACGTGGTGTGGGGAAACACGACCCGCGCCGACCCGGACATCCTGCGCAGCTCGTTCTCCACCCGGTTGGCCAACTTCTATCACCTGCCCGCGAGTTCACTGGACGCGGCGTTGTCGGCGCAGGCCGCCACCACGGACACCGCGAAGCGCAGGCAACTCGTCACCGAGGCACAGCAGTTGATCGTGCGGAACGCGTACGACGTGCCGGTGGTGGAGCTCCAGACCCAGCTGGGCGTCTCGAACAAGGTGCACGACCTGACCTTCGACTCCGGCAGCCGTGTCCAGCTGCACGACACCTGGATCGGCTAGCGGATGCGCCGCTACGTGATCAAAAGGCTGGCGCAGGCGGTCGGGGTGCTGTGGGCGGCGTACACGGTGTCGTTCCTGGTGCTGGACTTCCTGCCCGGCGACCCGGTCGCCGCGATGGCCGGTGCCGGGGTGGACACGGGACAGGTCGACCCGGCCCAGCTCGCGAAGCTGCGGCACGAGTACGGCTTCGACAAACCGGTGCTGGTGCAGTACGCCGAGTACCTGGGCCGGGCGGTGCGCGGGGACTTCGGCGACGCCGTCTCCACGGGCCGCCCGGTCACCGCCACGCTGGCCGACGCGCTGCCGCAGACCCTCCAGCTGACCGGTGCCGCGCTGCTCCTCGCCGTGGTCCTCGGCGGCGGGCTCGCGGTGGTGGCGACCTACACCTCGCTCCGGTGGCTGCGTCAACTGCTGCTGTCGCTGCCCCCGTTGGGGGTGTCGGTCCCGACGTTCTGGGTGGGGCTGCTGCTCGTCGAGGCGTTCTCGTTCAAGCTGCGCTGGTTCCCGGCGTTCGGCAACGACGGGCTGCGCGGCCTGGTGCTGCCCGCCCTGACGCTGGCGATACCGACCGGCGCGCAGGTCGCCCAGGTGCTGGCGAAGAGCCTGCTGACCGCGCTGGACCAGGCCTATGTGGAGACCGCGCGGGCCAAGGGGGCCGGCCGGTGGCGGGTGCATCTGCGGCATGCGCTGCGCAATGCCTCGCTGCCGGCACTGACGGTCGTGGGCCTGCTGGTCGGGCAGCTGATCGCCGGTTCGGTGGTCGTGGAGACGGTGTTCTCCCGCGACGGTCTGGGCCGGGTGACCGCGGCGGCGGTCACCGTGCAGGACATCCCCCTGGTCCAGGGGGTGGTGGTGTTCGGTGCGCTGGTCTTCGTGGTGGCGAACCTGCTCGTCGACCTCGTCTATCCGCTGCTGGACCCGCGGATCGTGGTGGCCTCGGAGAGAAAGGCGGGCTTGGCGTGAGTCAGAGCCTTGTCGACGGCGAGGCCGAGTCGGCCCTCGGCCTCGCCCGGCCGGTCGGGGACGGATCCCCGCCGGATCCCACCCCGCACGCCGGGGTCCGCCGGGTGTTCCGTTTCCTGCTGCGCCGCCCCGGTCTGGTGCTGTCCGCCGTGGTCATCGTGCTGGTGGTGCTGGCCGCCTTCTGGCCGGACCTGTTCACCTCGCAGGACCCGCTGAAGGGGGTGCCGTCCGAGAACTTCCGCGGTCCGAGCGGCAGTCACTGGTTCGGCACGGACGAACTGGGCCGCGACGTCTTCTCCCGCGTGGTCCACGGCGCCCAGCTCTCCCTCAAGGCCACGCTGATCGCCGTCCTGGTCGCGTTCGTGGTCGGCGGAATGCTCGGCGTGGTCGCCGGTTTCGTGGGCCGCTGGGTCGACGACGTGCTGATGCGCTTCGTGGACGTCCTCCTCTCCGTCCCCGCGCTGTTCCTGTCGCTGGCCCTGGTCACCGCGCTCGGGTACGGGACGGTGAAGGTGGCCGTCGCGGTCGGCATCGCCAGCGTCGCCTCCTTCGCCCGGGTGGCGCGGGCCGAGGTACTGCGGGTGCGGCAGGCGGTGTTCGTCGAGGCGTCCCGCTCCTGCGGGGCCCGCTGGTACTCGGTGCTCGGCCGGCACGTCCTGCCCAACGCCGCAGGGCCCGTGATCGTCCTGGCCACCCTGGACTTCGGCTCCTCGATCCTGGCCGTGTCGGCGCTGAGCTTCCTCGGCTACGGCGCGCCGCCGCCCGCCCCGGAGTGGGGGACGTTGATCTCCGACGGCCGCAACTACCTGGCCAACGCCTGGTGGCTGACCGCGCTGCCCGGGCTGGCGATCGCCGCGACCGTACTGGCCACCAACCGCGTCGCGCGGGCGCTGGACGGCGAATGGGCGCGGCAGCGATGACCCACGACACGCATGAGAACGGTGACACACGCGAAGACGGTGAGAACGGTGAGAACGTGACCACACCACTCCTGGAGATCCGCGGCCTGTCCGTGTCGTACCGCACCCGGGGCGGCACGGTGTCGGCCGTACGGGGCGTGGACCTCGACGTATGGCCCGGCCAGGTGACCGCCGTGGTCGGCGAGTCCGGTTCCGGCAAGAGCACCACCGCCCACGCCGTCATCCGGCTCCTGGCGGCGAACGGCACCGTCGACGCGGGCACGGTCCGCTTCGGCCGGCGCGATCTGGCCGCCCTCTCCGAGGCGGAGCTGCGGACCGTGCGCGGCGCGCGGATCGGGCTGGTCCCGCAGGATCCGACGGTCTCGCTCAATCCGGTCAGGCGGATCGGCGAACAGGTCGCCGAGGTGCTGCTCATCCACGGCCTGGCGACCCGCCGGGCGGCGGCGGCCGAGGCGGTCGCCGTCCTCGACCGGGCCGGGCTGCCCGACGCGGCCGTACGGGCCCGGCAGTACCCGCACGAGCTGTCCGGCGGCATGCGGCAGCGCGCCCTGATCGCCGTCGCGATCGCCGCCAAGCCCCAGCTCATCATCGCCGACGAGCCGACCAGCGCGCTCGACGTCACCGTGCAGCGGGTGATCCTCGACCATCTCCAGCACCTCACCGAGGAGTCGGGCACCGCGATCCTGCTCGTCACCCACGACCTCGGGGTGGCCGCCGACCGGGCCCAGCAGCTGGTGGTCATGGACCAGGGCAGGGTGGTGGAGGCGGGCGAGCCCCGTACCGTCCTCGCCGACCCGCGGCACGAGTACACCCGGCGGCTGCTGGCCAGCGCCCCGAGCCTGACCACCGTCCGCCCCCGCACCCCGGTCTCGGCCGCTCTGCTCCCGACCGCCGCGATCTCCGCCGCCCAGGTCTCCGCCGCCCCGGCGGATCCGGCGCCTCCCCTGGTCGAAGTACGCAACCTGGTCAAGGAGTTCAGGCTGCCGCGGGCCGGCGGCAAGGCCCGGACGCTGCGCGCGGTCGACGACGTGAGCCTCACCCTGCGGCGGGGTCAGACCCTCGCCCTCGTCGGGGAGTCCGGTTCGGGCAAGTCCACCACCGCGCGCCTGGTGCTGCGGCTGGCCGAGGCGTCCTCCGGACAGGTGCTGTTCGACGGCACCGACGTCACCACCGCCAAGGGCGCCGAGGTCAGGCAGCTGCGCCGACGTGCCCAGCTCGTCTACCAGAACCCGTACGCCTCGCTCGACCCGCGGCTCTCCATCGGCGAGGTGATCACCGAGCCGCTGCGGGCGTTCAAGGTCGGCGACCGCGCCGCCCGGCTGGACCGCGCCCGCGAACTCCTCGACCGGGTGGCCCTGCCCGCAGCGACCCTGGAACGCCGCCCCGCGGAACTGTCCGGCGGACAGCGCCAGCGGGTGGCCGTCGCGCGGGCCCTCGCCCTCTCCCCCGACCTCGTGGTGTGCGACGAGCCCGTCTCCGCGCTCGACGTGTCCGTACAGGCCCAAGTCCTGGACCTGCTCGCCGAGTTGCAGGCGGACACCGGCGTGGCGTACCTGTTCATCTCCCACGACCTGGCCGTCGTACGGCAGATCGCGCACCAGGTCGCCGTCATGAAGGCCGGACGCGTCGTCGAGTCGGGCCCGCCCGAGGACCTCTTCTCCGAGCCCCGCCACGCGTACACCCGCGAGCTGCTGGCGGCGATCCCCGGCGGGCGTGTCCCCTCTCCCGCCACGGCAACCACAACCGGTCAAGGACCAGCATGAGCACTCCCGCCCTCACCTCTCTGGCCTTTCTCACGCCCGGCAACTTCGCGGACGACGACCCCTACCCGGGCCTGGAGGAGACCCTCCGGCTGTTCGAGTACGGCGAGCGGCTCGGCTACGACGGCGCCTGGATCCGGCAGCGCCACCTCGAACACGGCGTCGGCTCGGCGGCCGTGTTCCTCGCCGCCGCCGGACAGCGGACCGAGCGGATCGAGCTCGGTACCGCGGTCATCCCGATCGGTTACGAGAGCCCGTTCCGGCTCGCCGAGGACCTGGCGCTGGCCGACGTGCTCTCCCGCGGGCGGCTCCAGATCGGTTTCAGCACCGGCATGCCGCACGCCGACCTGCTCGGCGACCTCGTGTACGACGGCGACTGGCGCGGCTTCGACCTGTCGTACGGCAGGATCGCCCGGGTCGTGGAGAACCTGCGCGGCGACTACCTGGGCGGCCCGGACACGGTCATCCACTCGCCGGGCAACGTCCAGCGCCCCCGCCTGCAACCGCACAACCCCGGGCTGGCGCAACGGATCTGGTACGGCGGCGGAAGTCTGCGCTCGGTCCGCTGGGCCGCCGGGCAGGGCCTCGGCCTGCTGTCCGGGAACATCGTCACCGGCGAGGACACCGACGACTTCACCACGGCCCAGCTGAACCTGCTCTCGGAGTTCCGCCGCGCGCTGCCGGACGACCGCAGGCCGCGGGTGGCCCTGGGCCGGGTGATCGTGCCCCTCGACAGCGCCGACGCGGCCACCCGCGCCCGCTACCGGGCCTACGCGGCGAGCCGCCACGAGCGCACCCTCGCGCCGCAGGGCCCGAAGCGCATCCTGTTCGCCCCGGACGTCGTCGGGACCGCCGAGCAGATCCTGGAACAGCTGACGGCCGACCCGGTGCTCGCCGAAGTGAGCGAGCTGCGCCTGGAGTTGCCCTACGAGTTCCACCGGGAGGAGTACGAGCAGATCCTGTACGACGTACGGCACCTCGTCGCACCCGAGCTGGGCTGGGGCCGCGACGGTGCCGGGGCCGGAGCGGGGCCGGCCCCGGGTGTCACGCCCCGTCGGCCGGAAGGGCGTACAAGCCGGGCAGGTTGACCACGGCGTTCCCGGTTCGACTTGCCTCACAGGCAACCCGGCGCAAGGGGACAATCACACATAGTGAGATCTGCGTAACTCCCGTTTATTCCGGATGACTTCGACCGGAAACGCCACCTGGCTGAAGTGGAGTCCACAAGCAGCGGCGAGGTGCCACACCTCGGTCCCTCGCATGGAGGACTTCGTGCCTGAGCTGTATTTCCATCCTTCCCCGCGGAGTCCGCGATGAGTCCGGCCGCGCGGCTGACCGCGCGGCTGGCCGGAGCGCACTTCCCGGTGGCCGTGATCGGCGGCGGGCAGGCGGGCCTCTCCGTCAGCCACTGCCTGCGCGAGCGCGGCATCGAGCACGTGGTGGTCGAGGCACACCGGGTCGGCCACGAATGGCGGGCGCGCCGCTGGGACTCGTTCTGCCTCGTCACCCCGAACTGGCAGTGCAGGCTCCCCGGTTACCCCTACCAGGGGGACGACCCGGACGGGTTCATGGTCCGGGACGAGATCGTGCGCTACCTGGAGGAGTACGTCGCCTTCTCCCGGCCCCCGCTGGTGGAGGGCGTCACCGTCACCGGTCTGCGCCGTGCGTCGCGCGGGATCTTCGAACTGACCACCGACCACGGCGAGTTCACTGCCGACCAGGTGGTGGTGGCCACTGGCCCGTACCACACCCCGGCGGTCCCGCGGATGGCCGAGCGGCTGCCCGCGCCGGTGGTGCAGGTGCACTCCTCCGGCTACGGACGCCCGGACCGGCTCCCGCCGGGCGCGGTGCTGGTGGTGGGGTCCGGCCAGTCCGGCTGCCAGATCGCCGAGGACCTGCACCTGGCCGGCCGTCAGGTGCACCTCGCGGTCGGCAGTGCCCCGCGGGTGGCGCGTTTCTACCGGGACCGGGACTGTGTGGCCTGGCTGGACGACATGGGGCACTACGCAAAGCCGATCGACGCCTTCGACGACGCCGGCGCCGTCCGGATGCGCGTCAACCACTACGTCACCGGCCGTGACGGCGGCCGCGACATCGACCTGCGCGCCTTCGCCCGGGACGGCATGCGCCTGTACGGGCGGCTGACCGGGATCGACGGCGGCAGGCTGGAGTTCGCCGACGACCTGAGGGCGAACCTGGACCACGCGGACGCGGTGGCCGAGGGCATCAAGGACGCCATCGACGCGCACATCGCCGCGCACGGCATCACCGCCCCCGAGGAGCCCCGGTACGTGCCGGTCTGGGAGCCGTCCGAGCAGCCGTCCGCCCTGGACCTGGCGGCCGCCGGCATCACGTCCGTCGTCTGGTCGACCGGTTTCCGCCGCGACCACCGCTGGATCGAGGTGCCCGCCTTCGACGGCCGCGGCTATCCCATGCACTGGCGGGGCGCCAGCAGCGTCCCCGGCCTGTACTTCCTGGGGCTGCCCTGGCAGTACTCCTGGGGCTCGGGCCGCTTCGAGGCGGTGGGCAGGGACGCCGAGTTCCTCGCGGGCCACATCGACGCCTCCCGCCGGCTGGCCGACGTGTGCGGCACGCTCACCGGCGCGCCCGCCGAACTCGCCGCCGCCCTCCCGATCGGCTGACGCCCATGGTCTTCGACGCACACCGCCACATCGGCGTCCTCCCCGCGTACCCCTTCTACGGCGGCCCGCCGGTCCGTCCCGACACCACCGCGCGCGCCACGGTCAAGCAGCTGCTCGCCGACCTGGACGCCGAGGGCACCGAACGCGCCCTGGTCATCCCGAACTACGGGGTCCCGGATCCCGCGGTGGCCTTCTCCTTCAACGCGTTGGCGATCGAGGCCGCGCAGACCGACGACCGGATCCGCGCGGGGCTCTGGGTCTCGCCCCGCCCTGAGGACGCGCAACGCACCGAGCAGGCACTGGCGTTGGCCGGTGAGCGGGGCGTGAAGGCACTCAAGCTGAGCTTCCTGCTCGGCGGCCGCGCCACCGACCCCGCGTGCCGCCCCCAGCTGGACCGCATCTTCGCCACGGCGGCCCGGCACGACCTCGTCGTCCATGTCCACACCTCGCCCGGTGCCGCCTCCGACATCGACGAGGTCGGCCACCTCGTCGACTGGTACGCCGGCCAGGTGCCCCTCCACCTGGTGCACTTCGGTGGCGGGATGAGCGGCCACATCAAGCTCGCCGGCTCCCGGTTCTTCGACTGGATCGCCGCCGGCAAGCGGGTCTACACCGATCTCTCCTGGGCCATCGGTTTCCTGCCGTACTGGCTGGCCCGGGAGATCGAGCACCGCGGCCTCGGCCACGACCGGGTGCTCTTCGCCAGCGATCAGCCCTGGGGCGACTTCACCGGCGAGTACGCGCGGATGACCACCGCCGTCGGCGGGGGCGAACTGGGCGGCCTGGTCTTCCGGGACACCTTCGCCGCGCTCTACGACTGACCGATCCCTGCCCAACCCCCGCCTCGCACAAGGAGACAGCCATGTCCGAAACCGCCCAGCTCAGCGACGTCGAGCAGAAGTCCCTCGACGAGATCCCGCACCCCTCCCTCTCCGAGGGCACCAGCATCTACGGCTCCACCAAGGTCTTCCCCGACTACCAGGCCGAGAACGGCGAGACCTACTTCACCCTCGTGCACGGCATCGCCCACGAGTCCTCGGTGTCCTTCGTGGCCGTCCTCCAGGCCACCCGCGCGCTGCGCAAGGGCTTCGAGACCGCCATCTACTTCTACGGCCCCGGCTCCCTCAACTGCCTTGCCACGCGCGGCTTCCCGACGGTCGGCAACTCCGCCTTCCCGGGCGAGCACAACATCAACAACCAGCTCAAGACGTTCATCGCCGAGGGCGGCAAGGTCTACTGCTGCCGTTTCGGTCTGTCCTTGCACGGTGCCCGCGAGGAGGACCTCATCGAGGGTGTCATTCCCACCCACCCCCTCGACGTCCAGGACGCGTTGATCCACTACGCGCGCAAGGGCGCCATCATCAACTCCACCTACCAGCTGTAAGGGGCCTGCCATGAGCGTTGGCACCGAATCGGCAGCCGTGGACGTCCGCATCCTGACCCGTGCCGAACTCGCCCTGCGCGGGGTCGCGTTGGACGCCCCCGTGCGGCGGCCCGACGGCGCGGGACCCAGCGACGACGGTCACGTCCTCGTGGGCGGTGCCAACGCGGCCCTGCCCACCAACCCCGAGAGCCCCTTCCGCGTGCGCGACGGCCGGGTCTGGCTCGGCGAGGAGGACACCGGCCTCACCCTGACCGCCGTTCGGCGTCCGAGGTTCTACGACCTCACGACCGCCGACGGCGTTCCGTACGAGCACATCGCCCGCCTGCACGGCGCCGACGTCCTCGCCACGACCGTCGTCCAGACCTGTATCCGCTACGCCGCGTCCGACCGCTGCCGCTTCTGCACCATCGAGGAGTCCCTGCGCTCCGGCGCCACGGTGGCCGCCAAGACCCCGGCGCAGCTCGCCGAAGTCGCCGAGGCGGCCGTACGACTCGACGGCGTGCAGCAGATGGTGATGACGACCGGCACCACCACCGGCCCCGACCGGGGTGCCCGCAATCTGGTCCGCTCCGTGCGGGCCGTCCTCAAAGCCGTCCCCGGACTGCCGATCCAGGTGCAGTGCGAACCGCCCGGCGACCTCGCCTGGATCCGTGCCCTGCACGACGCCGGAGCGACCGCGATCGGCATCCACGTCGAGTCCCTCGACGACGAGGTGCGCCGGCGCTGGATGCCCGGCAAGTCCACCGTCCCGCTCGCCGAGTACGAGGCCGCCTGGGACGAGGCGGTGCGGGTCTTCGGCCCCAACCGGGTCTCCACCTACCTCCTCGTCGGGCTCGGCGAGGATCCCGAGGAACTCGTTGCCGGGGCGGGCGGGTTGATCGACCGCGGGGTGTATCCCTTCGTCGTGCCCTTCCGGCCGATGGCGGGCACCCTCGCCGCCCGCGACGGGATCGGCGCCCCGAGTGCGGAGGTGCTGCGGTACGTCACCGAGGGCGTCGCCGCGAAGCTGCGCGCCGCCGGGATGCGCGGCGCCGACCAGCGGGCGGGCTGCGCGGCCTGCGGGGCGTGCAGTGTGCTGCCGACGGCGGGCGGCTGAGATGTATCTCGACGGTTCCACGCCCGGCTCGGTGGCGGCGGAGACGGTCCCCGACATCCTGGCCCTGCTCGGCGACCGCAGCACGCTGGAGCGCCGGGCGCCCGCCTTCCGGATCGAGGAGGCCGGCTCCCGGGCCGACACGACGGCCTACCGGCGGCTGCGCCGGGAGGTCTTCGTGTACGAGCAGCGGCTCTTCGCCGGTCACGACGTCGACGACCGTGATGCCGACCCCCGGACGGTGGTCCTGGTCGCCAGGGACCGGGACGGCACGGTCGTCGGAGGAGTGCGGCTCGGTCCGGTCGCCGACGGCCCGGACATCGGATGGTGGGCGGGCGGCCGGCTGGTCGTCGCGCCCGGGGCGCGGGGGCCGCAGGGCATCGGCGGGGCGCTGGTGCGGGCGGCGTGCGCACGGGCCGAGAGCGAGGGTGCGCTGCGCTTCGACGCGACGGTGCAGACCCGCAACGAGCCGCTGTTCCGGCGGCTCGGCTGGCAACGGGTCCGGGCCGTCACGGTCGCGGACACCCCGCATGTCCTGATGCGCCGGCCGATCAGCCGCGTCGCGGCGCTGGCGGCAGGCACGAAGGCCGCGCTGGGGCCGCTCCTCGCACCCCTCCGCGAGCACGCGCTCCGGGCCTGCGACGCGCGCCCGGACGGCGGAGCCCCGGCCGCCGGCGCCCGTGCCGTCCTCGGCGGCACCGGCTTCGTCGGTGACGACGGCGCGCCGGTCCCCGGCACCGACGTGATCGCCGCCTGCGACGCGATCGTGCCCTCCATGGTCGAGCGCGATCCCGACTGGGCGGGCTGGTGCTCGGTGCTGGTCAATGTCAACGACCTGGCGGCGATGGGCGCCGCACCGGTCGGGCTGCTCGACGCGCTGGGTGCGCGGGACGCCTCGCATGCCGCCCGGGTCCTCGCCGGACTGGCGCGCGCGGCCGGGGCGTACGGCGTTCCGGTGCTGGGCGGGCACACCCAGCTCGGCGTCCCCGCCGCCCTGTCGGTCACCGCGCTGGGCCGCACCCGGCACCCGGTGCCGGGCGGCGGTGGCCGGCCCGGACACGCCGTCCGGCTCACGGCCGACCTGGGCGGCGGCTGGCGGCCGGGCTACCGGGGCCGCCAGTGGGACTCGACGACCCACCGTCGTACGGACGAACTGCGCGCCATGGCGGGCGCGGTGGCCGCCGCCCGGCCGGCCGCCGCCAAGGACGTGTCGATGGCGGGGATCGCCGGCACCCTCGGCATGCTCGCGGAGGCCGGCGGCTGCCGCGCGGTCCTGGACGTGGCCGCCGTGCCCCGGCCGCACACCGCGACCGCGGGCGACTGGCTGACCTGCTTCCCGGGCTTCGCGATGGTCACCGCCGACCGCCCGGACGCCCCGCCGCTCCCGGCGGGTCCCGCCACCGGTGCCGTGTGCGGCGAACTGACCAGAGGAGAAGGCGTCGGGCTGCGCTGGCCCGACGGAGAGATCACCGAAGCGGTCACGTCCACGGTGACCGGGATGGGAGCCGCATGAGCGCCCTGCGCATGGCCGCGGTGGCCGCCGGGTTCGGCCGCGACCTGGAGGAGGACTTCCGGATCGCCGAACGTCTGATCGAGGAGGCCCGGGAACAGGGGGTACGGCTGCTCGCGCTGCCCGAGGCGTGCCTGGGCGGGTACCTGCTGAGCCTCGACGACGCCGCGGAGCTCGACGAGGGGCCGCCCGCCCTCGCCCTGGACGGCCCCGAGATCCGCCGACTGACGGCCCTGGCCGGGGAGATGACGGTCGTCGCCGGCTACTGCGAGGCCGCCGGGGGCACCCGGTACAACAGCGTCGTCTGCGTCACCGGCGACGGCGTCCTCGGCAACCACCGCAAGGTGCACCAGCCGCTGGGCGAGGACGCGTCCTACGCCTCCGGGGACCGGTTCCACGCCTTCGACACCCCGGTCGGCCGGATCGGCATGATGATCTGCTACGACAAGGCGTTCCCGGAGTCCGCGCGGGCACTGGCGCTGGACGGCGCCGAGATCGGGGTGTGCGTGTCGGCCTGGCCGGGGGCGCGCACCAACGCGTCGGCCGACCTGGAACAGGACCGCTGGAAGCGGCGCTTCGACCTGTTCGACCGGGCGCGCGCCCTGGAGAACCAGATCGTCTGGCTCTCCGCCAACCAGGCCGGCACCTTCGGGTCGCTACGCTTCGTCGGCAGTGCCAAGGTCGTCGACCCCGGCGGCGAGATCCTCGCCGACACGGGCGTCACGGCCGGCATCGCCGTCGCCGAACTCGACGTCGCAGGGGCCCTGCTCACCGCCCGCCGGTCGATGGGGCACCTGCGCGACCGGCGGCCCGAGACCTACGACCTGTCACCGGGAGCAGTCACCGCATGAGCACGATCCGGATCGCGGCCGCGGCCGCCCACTTCGGCCGCGACCTGGAGTTCGACCTGGCCCGCATCGCCAAGCTGATCGACGACGCGCGCGCCTCCGGCGCCGGACTGCTCGTGCTGCCCGACGCCGCCCTCGGCGGCTATCTCGCCGACCTGCGTCACCCCGACCCCGAGGCCCTGCCGCCCGCGCTGAAGCCCGACGACCCGCTGATCCTCCAAGTGGCCCGCCTGGCCGCCGAGATGGTGGTCTGCCTGGGCTACTGCGAGGACGCCGGCGACGAGCGCTACAACGCGGCCGTCTGCGTCCACGGCGACGGGATCCTGGGCCGGCACCGCAAGGTGCACCTGCCCGCCGGAGAGGTCGCCGCCTACTCCCCCGGCGACCGGTTCGACGCCTTCGACACCCCGGTGGGCCGGATCGGCATGCTCATCGACTACGACAAGACCTTCCCCGAGTCCGCCCGTTCCCTCGCCCTGGACGGCGCCGAGGTCCTGGCGTGCCTGTCCGCCTGGCCCACCTCCATCACCAACCGCGCCCCGCGCATGGCCCAGGACCGCCAAGCCCGGCTCTTCGACCTGTACGACCAGGCCCGCGCCGCGGAGAACCAGATCGTCCTCGCCTCCTCCAACCAGACCGGCGCCATGGGCGGCATGCGCTTCCTCGGCCAGGCCAAGGTCGTCGGACCCGGCGGTGACATCCTCGCCCGCACCTGGTCCAAGGCCGGCCTGGCCGTCGCCGAGATCGACGTCGCCGCCGAGACCGACCGGGCCCGCCGGGTCCTGCGCCACCTCGACGAGCGCCGGCCGGGCGCCTACCGGGAGACCCCGTCGTGAAAATCGCGCTGCTCAGCTACTCCACCAAGCCCCGCGGCGGTGTCGTCCACACCCTCGCCCTCGCCGAGGCCCTGACCGCGCTCGGCGAGGACGTCACGGTGTGGACCCTGGGCCGCGGCGGCGACGCCGGCTTCTTCCGCCCGGTCGCGCCCGCCGTACGGCTGCGGATCGTGCCGTTCCCGGACGGGCCGCCCGAGGAGAGCGTCGGCGCCCGCATCCTGCGCTCCATCGCCGTGCTCCGCGACGCCTTCGACCCGACGCCGTACGACGTCGTGCACGCCCAGGACTGCATCAGCGCCAACGCGGTCGACGGCCGCTGCGTCCGCACGGTCCACCACATCGACCGCTTCACCACCCCCGAACTGGCCGCCTGCCACGAGCGGGCCCTCGTCGAGCCGCGGGCCCACATCTGTGTCTCGCGGGCGGTCGCGGACGAACTCGCCACGGGCTGGGGCCTGACGGCACAGGTCATCCCCAACGGCGTGGCATACGAACGCTTCGCCGCCACGGATCCGGCGGCCCGTGCCAACTGGCGCTCGCTGCTGGGCCGTTACGTCCTCACGGTCGGCGGCATCGAACCCCGCAAGGGCTCCCTCGACCTGCTGGAGGCCTACGCCCTGCTGCGCACCGCACACCCCGACGTACGCCTGGTGATCGCGGGCGGCGAGACCCTCTTCGACTATCGCGACTACCGCGCCCGCTGGGAGGCACGGGCAGCCGAACTCGACGTGCGGCCGGTGGTGTTGGGACAGGTGCCGGACGCCGAACTCCCCTCCCTGGTGGCCGCGGCCGCGGCCTTCGCCTTCCCTTCCGTCAAGGAGGGCTTCGGCCTCGCCGCCATGGAGGCGCTCGCGGCCGGTGTACCGCTGGTCGTACGCGAACTCCCCGTGCTGCGCGAGGTGTTCGGCGGCACCGCCCGGTTCGCCGACACGCCCGGGGATCTGGCCGCCGAACTCGGCACCGCGCTCACGCAGGACGCCCCCGCGCACCGGGCGGCGGGCCGGGAACTGGCCGCCCGCCACACCTGGGCCGCCGCCGCCCGGCACCACCTGGCGTTCTACGGGTCCCTCGGCTGACGGTCCGCCGCGCCGCCCGGCAGCCGTCTGACGAGCACGTTCGGCCCGCTAGACTCTGTCAAGTGGCGACGGCGGATGAAGGGGACGAGGGGTACGAGTTCGGGCTGCTGGGGCCACTGAACGGCCGCCATGACGGGCGTGAGCTGGATCTGGGCAGTCCCTTCCAGCGTGCGGTCCTGGTGCGGCTCCTGCTCGGCGAAGGACGCCAGTGCGGCCTCGACCACCTCGTCGACGCGCTGTGGGAGGAACCCGCCGGCAACGCGGTGCGCTCCGTGCAGACGTACGTCTACCGCATCCGCCTCTCGTTGGGCGAGGAACGCTCCCGGCTGGAGACCACGCAGGGCGGATACCAGCTCGGCATCCCGGAGCAGGCCGTCGACGCCCTGCGTTTCGAGCGCCTCGTCCGCGAGGGCGAGGAACTGCGCGCCGCACGGCAGACCGGCCCCGCCCTGCGCGCGTTCGAGGCCGCGCTGGCGCTGTGGTCGGGGGAACCGCTCTCCGGGGTGCCCGGCCCCTACGCCCGGCGGCACCGCGGACGCTTCGCCGAGCTGCGGCTGAACGCCCGGGTGGCCCAGTTGGAGTGCGCCGACGAGCTGGGCGAGCACGCCCGCGTGGCGACCGAACTGGTCTCGCTGATCGCCGACCATCCACTGCGCGAGGACCTGTACGCACTGCGCATGCGCGCGCTGTACCAGGCCGGTCGGACGGCGGAGGCCCTGGCGGTCTACGCCGCGGCCCGCGAGACCATGGTGGCCGAACTCGGCATGGATCCGGGGCCCGAGCTGCGCGAGTTGCAGAGCCGCATCCTCAGTGGCGCCGAACCCGTCTCTGCCGAGTCGCGTGCCGGGGGAAGCCGTGCCGATGCCGCGCCGTCGGCCGGTGCACCGGACTCGACAGCAGCCGCAGCCTCGACCGGTGCCACGGCGTCCGGCGGAGCTTCCGGTGTCACCGCGGCACGGTCGCAAGGCCGGGAGCAGCCCGTCGAACCAGGCGCCGCCGACGCGGCCGGCCGTTCTGCACCGCCACCCGCTTCGGCACCCGCACCGGCGCCGCTCGGCTCCGTCCCGGTACCGGGCCCTCGCCCCCGCCCAGGCCCGGGCGATGCGCCTGTGTGCGCTGCTCGACGCCGCGGACTTCCCGGTCGCGGTCGCGGCGGTCCTGCTCGACCGGCCCGAGCAGGAGACCGAGGAGCAGCTCGAGCACCTGGTGGAGGCCGGTCTCCTGGAACCGCATTCGGCCGACCGCTACCGCTTCCACGATCTGGTACGGGCGTTCGCGGCCCGTCGTGCCCACCGCGAGGATCCCGTCGCGGACCGCGAGGCGGCGTTGGTGCGGCTGGCGATGTTCCTCCATGCCACCCTGCTCCAGGCCATGAGCGCGACCGAGCGGGCCGGCTCGCTCACCACCCATCTCTTCTCCGTGCCGCTGTCCGGACTGCGGTTCGCCGACGCCGCGGAGGCGCGTACCTGGCTGCTGGCCGAGCACACGCTGCTGGTCTCGGTGTTCACCCGGGTGCTGCGCGACATCCCGGACGCCGCGCGGATCGTCGTCGCCGCGCTCTCGGTCGTCGCGGCGAGCGGGCTCTTCGCCGGGCCAGCGCATCAGCGGGAGCTGGAGCGCGTCACGGACCAGGCGGTCGCGACGGCCGAACTGACCGACGACCCGGCATGGCAGGCGCAGACCCGGCACATCCGGGCCTGGCTCGCCTTCATCCGCGGTGATCTGACGGCGGCGGAGACCGACCTGCGCGAGGCGATCCGGCGGGAGCGCGGCGTCGACGACCCGGTGACGTTCTACATGTCGGCCCAGCTCCTGTCCGTCGTACTGGCGGACCAGGGGCGGACCGCGGAGGCCCTCGAGTTCTTCGCCGAGTCGGAGGCCGTCGCCGGCTCCGAGGACGATCCGAACAGCCCGGCCTGCTTCGGCCAGGAGGTGGGCCGTCTGTTCACCGCACTGAGCTCGGACCGGGCCGAGGTGAACATCTCCGCGGCCCAGCATGTGTCCGAGGTCAGCGATCGCCTGCGGAAGGAGGCGGCGAGGCGCTGAGCGTCCTCGTTCGCCCCGGCTGAGTCGTTGTTCGTGGGGTCGGCCCCGTTTTCACGCGCCGTCGACCGGATGTCGACCGGTGTGCGGCACGGTGATCCGAGAACGAACCGCAGCACCCCCTCGAACAGGTGACAGACATGCTCAAGATCGGTCTGGGCGCTCCCCAGTACGGATTGTTCACCGGCCCCGCCGCGATCTCCGGGTTCGCCGCCTCGGTCGAAGCGATCGGCTTCGACAGCCTCTGGGTGGGCGACCGGGCCCTGGTGCCGACGCAGCCGCGTGACCCTTATCCCGGCGGCGGTCCCGTACCGGAGGGGTTCCGCACCTTCCTGGATCCCGTCGCCACCCTCTCCTTCCTGGCCCACGCCACCCGGCGGGTGCGCCTCGGCACCAGCACGCTCAACGCTCCCTTCTACTCCCCGCTCCTGCTGGCCCGTTCCCTCACGTCCGTCGACATCCTCAGCGAGGGGCGGCTCGACATCGGGTTCGGGCTCGGCTGGTCGTCCGACGAGTACGAGGCCATCGGTGTGCCGTGGCGGGGGCGCGGGGCACGGCTGGAGGAGATCCTGGACGTCCTGGAACACGTGTGGTCCGGTTCGTCGGCCGAGTACAAGGGGGCGCTGTGGACGATCCCCGGTGCGCACCTCGAGACACTGCCCGTGCAGCGGCCCCGGCCGCCGGTGCTCCTCGGCGGTTTCACTGCGGCCACCCTGGAACGTATCGGCCGTCGCGCGGACGGCTGGGCGGGGGTCGCGCTGCCGATTCCCCAACTGGCCCATGTCATCAGCCGGCTCCGGCAGATCGCGGAGGCCAACGGGCGTGACCCCGACGCCCTGCGCACCGTCGTCCGGGTGAACCCCGTGGTGACGGCCGAGGCCGCGCCGGGCGACGCCGTTCCGCACCGGGGAACGGTCCTGCAGGTTTCCGACTACCTGCTCGCCGCCCATGCGGCGGGGGCCGACGAGGTGCTCGTCGACCTGCAGCAGACCGCCCCGAGCGCGGAAGAGCTGACGGACCTGGCGCACCGCTTCCACGAAGTCCTGCGCAAGGGCTAGCGAGCGCCAGGGCACCGCCGACCGGTTCTCGGCCCAGTCGTTCACAGTCGCCATCACCGGGCTTTGCTGCCCGGCGATCCCCCTCGCACGTCGTTTTCCCGAACAGACGGATCAAGGGATGCCATCCGGTGCGCGGACTGCGGCCCGGCGACAACGCGCGGGCCGAACTGGTCGTCGACGCGGTGCGGTTCATGCTCATGTGTCTGGAAGCCCACCACGACAGCGAGGACGAGTTCCTCAGGCCCCGGCTCGCGGCACGAGTTCAGTGCGTTGATGGCAGTAGCAACTCCCGAGGAACACGGCACCCTGCTCGCCAAGGCTCCGCTGCCCGCCCGCCTGTACGGGGCGTGAGTCGCGCCGTCTTGACGCACACCGAAACGGAGGGCACGCTGATCGCGATGGATGCCGGAGTTGCGCAAGTAGCGCCTGAGTGTGTCGGTGCCAAAGTAGAGACGGCTTTTCTCCTTTAGACGGCACAGCGCACTCACAGCAGAGGAATTGACCAAGCGGAACGTCCTGGAACAGGCATCCTCTTCGCAGCGTCCTCCGCCACGTGCTCGTTTCCCCATTCCCCTCAGGCACAGTGCTTGATAGCGCCGTTTTTCCGGTGAGGAAACGTTGTCAAAGGATCTGGAGCGGGTCATGAAGGCGTCCGATGTCCTGATCAGCGGCCTGGGCGCCTTCCTGCCCGACCGAGTACCGATGAACTGGGCGGTCGAGCGGGGACTGATCGACCCGGCCGCCGCGGAAGAATACGGAATCACAAGTGTCACCGTCGCGGGCGACATTCCGGCGCCGGAGCTGGCGGTGCGGGCCTGCCGGCAGGCACTCGGACGTGCCGGCCAGAATCCGGCGTCCTTGAGCTTATTACTCTATGTCAGCGTGTGGTATCAAGGCCCCCACGGCTGGTGTCCCCAGTATTACGTGCAGCGGCACACTGGGGCGGGCCGGGCCACCGCGGCCGAGGTAAGACAGGGCTGCATGGGAATGTTCTCCGCCCTGGAACTCGCGGCGGGCCATCTGATGGCTTCGGCCGAGCACGAGGCGGCGCTGGTCACCTCCGGCGACAACTTCACCTCGGAGCTGCTGGAACGCTGGCGTTTCAGCCCGCACTTCGTCATGGGCGACGCGGGCTCCGCCGTCGTCCTCAGCCGGCGCGAGGGATTCGCCCGGCTCAAGTCCGTCAACGCGGTCACGCTCCCCGAGTACGAGGCCATGCACCGCGGGCCCGAGCCCCTGTTCCCGCCGGGAGCCGGCCGGCCGGGGAAACTCGACTTCGGCGACTCCAAGGACCGCTGGCTGGGCGGTCCGGACCGGGATCCGGCCGGCCCGCTGAAACTCGTGGCGGCGCAGGACGAACTCGTCGGCCGCACCCTCGACGAGGCCGGCATCACGATGGACGACGTCACCCGCGTCGCCTATGCCAACGGCTCCCGGGAACGCGTCGAGGGACGCGCGATGGTGCCTCTCGGTCTGCCGATGTCCCTTTCGACATGGGAACAGGGGCGCACCGTCGGCCATATCGGGGCCAGTGACCAGGTGGTGGCGCTCGAACAGCTGCTGCTCTCCGGAGAGCTGCGGCGCGGGGACCATTTCCTGATGCTCGGTGTGGGGCCCGGCCTGAACATCGCGTGCGCCGTGATCGAGATCATCGAGACTCCGCACTGGTCCTCCGCTCGTCCGGCCACCGCTGCGTGAGAGGCATCTCGTGGATTTCAGCCTGAGCGCTCGTCAGAAGGAGCGGTACGCGCGGATGAAAGCAGCCGCGCGGGAACTTCCCTCGGATTCCGCCGCCACCGGATTCCCCCGGGATCGCTGGAAGAAACTGGTCTGGAAGAAACTGGCCGGCCTCGGACTGCTCGGCGCGGCCGTCCCCGAGGAGCACGGCGGTTCGGGCCTCGGTGCGCTGGACACGGCCCTCCTGTACGAGGCCGCGGGCGAGGGCGGTGCGGACACCGGACTGCTCTTCGCCGCCGCGGCCCATCTCTTCGCCTGTGTCCGCCCGGTGCTGGAGTTCGCGCTCCCGGAGACCCGGAAGGCGTTGCTGCCCGCCCTGTGCGCGGGAGAACTGGTCGCGGGAAATGCCATGACGGAACCGGAATCGGGATCGGACGTCTCCCGGTTGACGACCCGGGCCACCAGGGTCGACGGCGGATATCTCCTCGACGGGGTCAAGAGCTTCGTCAGCAACGGCCCGGTCGCCGACCTCTACGTCACCTATGCGACCACCGATCCGGAAGGCGGCTATTTCGGTTCCACCGCCTTCGCCGTGGACCGCGACTCCCCCGGTCTGGACGCCGGAGGGCCGCTGGAGAAGTCCGGACTGGCCGCCTGCCAGGCCGGCGAGGTGGTGTTCACCCGGTGTTTCGTGCCGGACGAGCGGGTGCTGGGCAGTCCCGGTCAGGGGCAGCTGGTGTTCCAGACGTCGATGCAGTGGGAACGGTCCTGCCTGTTCGCGATCTACCTGGGCCAGCAGGAACGGCTCGTCCGGCGCTGCGTGCACCACGTGCGGGAGCGGCGGCAGTTCGGGAAGCGGCTCGCCGACCTCCAGCCGGTCGCGGACCGGCTGGCGGACATGAAGCTGCGGCTGGAGAGCGGACGGCTCCTGCTCTACCGGGCCTGCGCCGAGATCGACGGCGGCCAGGACCCCTCCCTGTGGGTCGCCCTGGCGAAACTGGCCGTGTCCGAGGCCGCGGTCGCCACCGCGCTGGACGCCGGCCGGATCTTCGGGGGCCGCGCCTTCCTGGCGGAGTACGGGATCGCGGAGCAGGTGCGCGACGCCCTTCCCGCCACGACGTTCTCCGGCACGTCCGACATCCAGCGTCGGCTGATAGCCCGGGAGATGGGACTGTGAGCCGCAAGGGAAGTCCGAGCCTCTACGGCCTGGTGGTCGACGCCGCCGCCCGGACGCCGGACGCGCTCGCGGTCCACGACCTCGTCACCGGCCTCGGCTACGGCGCGCTCGACGCACGCGCGGACACCTACCTGGCCGCGCTGCGCGGACGCGGGATCCGCCCGGGCGACCGTGTCCTGGTGTGGACGGACAAGACGACCGAGGCGGTGGCCGTCGCCCAGGCGGTGTTACGGTGCGGCGCGATCCACGTTCCCGTCCCGCGCGGCAATCCCCCGGATCGGGTCGCCCGGATCGCCGCCGACGCCCGCCCGGCGCTCGTCGTCACGGACCACGACGGTCGCGTCCCCGGCACCGCCTGCGTACCCTGCGAGGATCTTCTCCGGGAAGCGGATCTCCTGCGAGAGGCGGACCTCCTGCCGGAGGCGGCGTACGGCCGGGCCACCGCGCACCACCCGGTCCGCCCGTCCGACCCGGCGTACATCCTCTACACCTCCGGATCGACGGGGACGCCGAAGGGCGTCTGCCTGAGCCACGGAAACGCGCTCGCGTTCGTCGACTGGGCCTGCCGGGAGCTGGACCTCAGGGCGTCCGACCGGCTGGCGAACCACGCCGCGTTCGGCTTCGACCTGTCGGTCTTCGACCTCTACGGCGCCTTCCGGGCCGGCGCGTCGGTGCACCTCGTCGGCGAGACCCTCGCCCAGGCCGCCGGACCGCTGGTCGACTTCCTGCTGGAACGCCGGATCACGGTCTGGTACTCGGTGCCGTCCGCTCTGGTGCTCATGGCCGAGTACGGCGAGCTGCTGGAGCAGGGGCCGGGAGTGCTGCGCGCCTGCGTCTTCGCCGGCGAACCCTTTCCGCCGAAGCGGCTGCAGGACCTGCGCCGCGCGTGGCCCGGCGTCCGGATGCTCAACTGGTACGGCCCGACGGAGACCAACGTGTGCACCTCGTACGAGGTGACGGCCGCCGACCTGACGCGCACCACGCCCGTCCCGATCGGAGCGCCGGTCGCCGGGGACACGGTCTGGCTGGACGACGACGGCGAGATCCTGGTCAGCGGCCCGACCGTCATGCTCGGCTACTGGGGCGGCGAGCCACAGGCCGGTCCGTACCGCACCGGTGATCTCGGCCGGTACGACGCCGACGGTCTGCTGGAGTACCGGGGTCGGGCCGACGACATGGCGAAGGTCCGCGGCTACCGGATCGAGCCGGCCGAGGTGGCCGGCGCGCTTGTTGCGCACGAGTCGGTGCGCGACGCGGTGGTGCTCGTCGTGGGCACCGGCCTGGACGCGCGATTACACGCCTTCGTGGTCCCCGAGCCCGGCCGTACGCCGGAGCTGGCGGAACTGCGACGGCACTGCGCGGTCCTCCTGCCGCCGTACATGACCGTCGACGCCGTACACGTGGTCGGCGGCTTTCCCCGCACCCCGAACGGGAAGGTCGACCGCGCCGCGCTCGGCGGCCTGGTGGCACGGGGAGTCCACGCATGACCGGCATGACCGGCGGCGCGGCCGGCGGTATGACCGGCGGCACGGCCTGGGACGCCTTCTGGTCGACGCTCCCGGCCGAGCCCGGAGCGGCCCTGTGGGACTCGTCGCCCCGGCTCACCGCGGAGCGGCATCTGCCGCTCTTCCGTGACCATGCCGACCCCGCGCTCCCGCTGGTCGACATCGGGTGCGGCAGCGGCCGCCAGACGCAGTGGCTGGCGCGGCACTTCCGGCGGGTCGTCGGAGTCGACATCGCCGAGGCCGCGGTGGAGCTGGCCGCCGCGTCGCACCCGGCGCCCAATGTCGCCTACCGCCGCGCCGACCTGCTCGACCGGGACACCGCGGCGGAGCTGCACGCGGAGCTCGGCGACGCCAACGTCTACCTGCGCGGGGTACTGCACCAGCTCGCCCCGGACGACCGCCGAAGGATGCTGGCGACGATCAGGTGCCTGCTCGGCGGGTCCGGGGTCCTGTTCGCCCAGGAGCTGACCGAGCGCACCGGCTGGTACGTCGCCGAGCTGCTCGCCGGCGGTGCGCACCTGCCGAAGACGGCCGGTCTCGCGGCCCGCTTCGACTTCGGCGCCCGGATCGCACCCGCCCACGACGGGCGGCTGCGGCTGCTGTTCGAAGGAGCCGGATTCGACGTCGTCGCCGACGGCGACCTGCCCCTGCACACCACGGAGCGCACGTCCGACGGACGACCGCTGGAACTGCCGACGAGGTACCTCGTGGCGCGCGCGACGGCACGGCTCTCACCCCCGGAGGAGACATGACGGACCTTGACCGCGCGGTGCTGCTCGACCAGTTGCTCCGCTATGTGCGCGAGGAGCTCGAAGCGGGCGTGCCCTCCGACCTGATCACCCCGGACAGCCCGCTGCTGGAGATGGGGGTGCTGGACTCGGTCCGCACCGCACGGCTGCTGGCCCACATCCGGACCGCGTACGACGTCCGGGTGCCGCCCGTGCACATGACCGGTGAGCACTTCCGCACGCCGGAGACGATCACGGACCTGATCCTGCTGCTCCGCTCCCAGGCCGCCGCCCTCTGACTGGAGAACAGATGATTCACGACTACGACATCGGCGTCATCGGCGGCGGCCCGGCCGGTTCCACCGCCGCGTCCTACCTGGCCAGGGCCGGTCTGTCGGTCGCGGTGTTCGAGAGCGAGTTCTTCCCGCGGGAGCACGTGGGCGAGTCGCTGGTACCGGCGACCACGCCGGTGCTGCTGGAGATCGGCGCCATGGAGAAGATCGAGGCGGCGGGGTTCCCCCGCAAGTACGGCGCCGCGTGGACGTCGGCCAACGCGGACGGGGTGGATCCGCTCGGCTTCCAGGTCCACGACCACGGCCTGGGGGCCGCCGACGTGCTCTTCAACGAACGGGACCAGCTGGGTGTCGACCGGGACTACACCTTCCATGTGGACCGCGGCCGGTTCGACCACATCCTGCTCAAGCACGCCGAGAGCCTGGGCGCGAAGGTGTTCTCCGGGGTACGGGTGCGCGGCGTGGACTTCGCCGACCCCGCCCGTCCCGTGCTGCGGGTCGGACTCGGCGGGACGACCGCGGAGGTGGCGGTGCGGATGGTCGTCGACGCCAGCGGGCGCGGCACCCTCCTGGGACGGCAGCTCAAGGTGAAGGTGCCCGACCCGGTGTTCAACCAGTACGCCGTGCACAGCTGGTTCGAGGGGCTCGACCGGGAGGCCCTGGCGAACGACGAGAACCAGGCCGAGTACATCTTCATCCACTTCCTGCCGCTCAGCGACACCTGGGTGTGGCAGATCCCGATCACCGACACGATCACGTCGGTCGGGGTGGTCACCCAGAAGGCGCGGTTCAGGGAGGGCAAGGACAACCTCGAAGGCTTCTTCTGGGACTCGGTGGCCAGCAGGCCCCTGCTGCACGACGCGCTGAAGAACACCGTGCGGGTCCGCCCGTTCAAGGCCGAGGGCGACTACAGCTACGGCATGACCAAGGTGTGCAACGACGGCATGGTCATGATCGGCGACGCGGCCCGGTTCGTCGACCCGATCTTCTCCAGCGGTGTCAGTGTCGCCATGAACAGCGCCCGGCTGGCGTGCGCCGACATCATCGCCGCCGCGGAGGCCGGGGACTTCAGTGCCGGCCGGTTCGAGAACTACGTGACGAAGCTGCGGCGGGGTGTGTCCAGCTGGTACGAGTTCATCTCCATCTACTACCGCCTGAACATCCTGTTCACCGCCTTCGTCCAGGACCCCCGCTACCGCATCGACGTCCTGAAGCTGCTCCAGGGGGACGTCTACGACGAGCAGGAGCCGGCCGCGCTGACGGCGATGCGCGAGTTCATCGCCGCCGTCGAGGCGGACCCGGGCCACCTCTGGCACCCGCTGCTCGGCAAGATGAAGGTGTCCCTCAGTTCCCGGGCGCTGTTCTGACCGCGCCGTGGGCGGTGCTCTTCGACATGGACGGCACCCTCGTCGACACGGAACCGCTCCTGCGCGACGCCCTGCTGGCGGTGCTCGGCGCGGCGGGCGTGCCGGCCGCCGCGATCCGGCCCGAGGAACTGCGCGGGCGCGGCGTCGCCGAGAACCTGACCCGGCTCGGCGGCCTCGCGCGGCCCCCGATGAACACGGAGGAGCTGTACGCGCGCGTCAGCGGCCGCCTGCTGGAGCGGTTGCGCCTCGGCGTCGTTCCGCTGCCCGGAGCCGTCGGCCTGCTCGGGGCGCTGCGGCGGGCGGGCGTTCCGTGCGCGCTGGTGTCGTCCTCGTACCGGGCGCTGGTGGACGCCGTGCTGCCCTCGCTCGGCCGGGCCCGGTTCGCCGTGACCCTGGCCGGTGACGAGGTACGGCGCCCGAAGCCGGACCCCGAGTCGTACCGCACCGCCGCGGACCGGCTCGGCATCGCGCCGGGGCGCTGCGTGGTCGTCGAGGACTCGTCCGCCGGACTCCGTTCGGGACAGGCCGCGGGGTGTGTGACGGTCTCGGTCGCGCCGACACCGGAACCGGTGGACCTCGGCGTACGGAGCCTGTCCGAGCTGACCGCCGAACGGCTCGCCCACCTGGTGGACACCGCCGCTCCCCTCCGACCCACCACAGGAAGTGACGCATCGACATGAACGAGCCCCGGCTTGCGCACATCGAACAGGGCAGGACCCCTCTGAGTCCCGGTCAGGAACCGGCATGAAGCCGCCGAACGTGTTCCTCAGCGGCCTGGGTTGCTGGCTGCCATCCGCCTACGCCGCGTCCGAGGCGGTCGCCGCCGGCTTGTACGACGCCACGGTCTTCGCCGAGAGCGGTCTGCGCGGTGTCCTGGTGGCCGGGGCGGAGTCACCGCCCGAGATGGCCGTGCGGGCCGCGCGGACGGCACTGGACCGCTCTCCCGGCGGCGTCGCCGCGATCGGCACGGTGCTGCACGGCTCGACGTTCTACCAGGGGCCCGAGATGTGGTCGCCGTCGGCGTACATCATGCGGGAGCTGGGCATCTCGGGGGCGGGCAGCACCGAGATCCGCAACGGCTGCAACAGCATGCTCACCGGTGTCGAGCTGGCCGCCGGCCTGCTGTCGTACCAGTCGGCCGAGCGGCCGGACATCCTGCTGACCACGGCGGACAACTTCAACTCGCCGTTGTTCAACCGGTGGGACAGCGGTCCGATGGGTGTGATCGCGGCCGACGCGGCCAGCTCCGTGGTGATCAGCCCGACAGCCGGGTTCGCCCGGGTCGACGCGGTCGTCTCCCGGGTCTATCCGGAGTTCGAGGCGATGGCGCGCGGCGACGAGCCGCTGTTCCCGCCCACCGGGTCCGCGGGCCGCCGGATCGACACCGTCGGGCGCGCCCAGCAGTTCAACGAGCTGGTGCGGGAGGTCGGCGGGATGAGCGTCGCCGACGGCATTGCGAAGGCCTGCTCCGAGACGGCGCTCGCCGCCGTGGACGAGGCCGGCGTCGACGTCGGCGACCTGCGCTGGGTCCTCGTGCCCAACGGCGACGAGGCGACCACCCGGAACTGCATGATGGACCCCCTCGGCCTGGACGTCTCCCGGTCCCAGTGGGAGTTCGGCCGCGGGATCGGACACGCCTCGTCCAGCGACCAGTTCATCGCCCTCGACCATCTGCTGCGTACCGGACGGCTCGACGCGGGCGACCACGTCCTGCTGTTCGGCGGCGCTCCGGGCTGGTCGGCCGTGGCCGTGATCCTCACCATCACCGAACCGCCGTCCTGGATCTAGGGGTTGCCAATGCCGACCGGACGATGCCGACCGGACCGATACGGGCTGGACCGATGCCGACGAGACCGACGCCGACAGGAGGAAGTCGCGTGACGGCGCAGCAGCAGGATCCGGTCGGCGGGCAGCCGATCGCCATCGTGGGCATGGCCTGCGAGTTCCCCGGCGCGGACGGAGTGCCGGCGTTCTGGCGGATGCAGCTCGACGGGGTCGACGCCACCGCGGACGTACCGGCCGACCGGTTCCCCGTCGACGTGTTCCACGACCCCCGGCCGCGGACGCCCGGGCGGATCGTCAGCCGCCGGGGCGGCTTCCTGCCCGACATCCGGGGCTTCGACGCCCACTACTTCGGGGTGTCCGGCCGCGAGGCGAGCCACATGGACCCGCAGCAGCGGCTGCTGCTGCAGACCGCCGCGGCGGCCGTGCGGGACGCCGGCCTGACCCTGGAACAGCTCGCGGGGAGCCGGACCGCGGTCGTCGTCGGGCAGCGGACCGCCGAGTACTGGGACCTGCTGCGCGCCGCCGGGGCACTGGACATCTACGCCAACACCGGCACGTCGCGCAGTGTCCTGTCCGGCCGGCTGTCGTTCTTCTTCGACCTGCGCGGCCCGAGCACCTCCGTGGACACCGCCTGCTCGTCGTCGCTGGTGGCCGTGCACCAGGCGTGCGCCGCGCTGCGCGCCGGGGAGGCGACCCTCGCCCTGGCCGCCGGGGTCAACCTGGTGCTGACGCCGGAGGAGAGCATCTCCTTCTCCCAGGCGGACATGCTGTCCGCCGACGGCCGGTGCAAGTTCGGTGCGGCCGACGCCGACGGCTTCGTCCGCAGCGACGGCGTCGGCGTCGTCGTCCTCAAACCGCTGGCGCGGGCCGAGGCGGACGGCGACCGCGTCCACGCCGTCATCCACGGCTCGGCGGTCGAGAACGAGGGCCGCAGCAGCGGATACCTGATGACTCCGTCGGAGACCGCCCAGATCGGCACCATGCGGCAGGCCTGCGCGCGCGGCGGCGTCGACCCGCGCGCCGTCGGCTTCGTGGAGGCGCACGGCACCGGCACGCCCACCGGCGACCCGATCGAACTGCGCGGCCTGGACGCGGTGTACGGCAGCGGCGCGGGCCGGTCGGCGGCGGACCCGCTGCTGGTCGGGTCCGTGAAGACGAACATCGGCCACACCGAGGCGGCCGCCGGGATCGCGGCCGTCATCAAGGCGGCGCTGTGCGTCGCCCGTGGCGTCGTCCCGCCGAGTCTGCACAGCGCCCGGCCGACGGACGCGGTGGACTGGGACCGCATGGCGCTGGAGATACCGCAGACCGCCCGCGACTGGGGCCGGGACGGCACCCCCCGGTACGCCGCCGTCAGCTCGTTCGGCATCTCGGGCACCAACGCCCACGTCGTCCTCGGCGAGCACCGCCCCGCGCCCGTTCCGCCGCCGCCCGCCGAACCGCGGCCGTATCTTCTGGCCCTGTCCGCGCAGACACCCGCCGCGCTGCGCGAACTCGCCGACGCCTACGCCGAGTTCCTCGGACCCGACGGGGAGGGGCGCGGGCATGATCTGCGCGACGTCAGTTTCAGCGCGCTGACCCGCAGCACCCATCACCGGCACCGCATGACCGTGCTCGCCGAGGAACACGACCAGGTCGTCCGGCAGTTGCGCAAAGGCCGGCCGATCGTCGCCGCCAAGTCGGGCGCGCGGTGGAAGACCGTCTTCGTCTTCCCTGGCCAGGGCTCCCAGTGGGCCGGCATGGGGCGTCGGCTCCTGCGTACCTCCACGGTCTTCCGGGAGACGATCGAAGAGTGCGACCGGCATGTCCGCGCCGAGCGCGGCTGGTCGGTGATCGAGAGGCTGAGCGGTGACGACGAGGCCGACCGGCCGATCGACGTGGTGCAGCCGCTGCTGTGGGCGATGGAGGTCGCGCTGGCCGCGCTCTGGCGGTCGTGGGGCGTCGAGCCCGACGTCGTGATCGGGCACAGCATGGGCGAGGTCGCGGCCGCCTGCGCCGCCGGCGCCCTCACCCTGGCCGACGGCGCGGCGGTGATCTGCCGGCGCAGCGCCCTGCTCCGGGAGATCGCCGGCGCCGGGTCGATGGCCGCGGTCGACCTGCCCGCCGACGAGGTGCGTCGGGAACTCGCCGACGTACCGGACGTCGACGTCGCGGTGAGCAACGGCCCGCGGCGCACCATCATCTCGGGCCGCACCCCGGCGGTGGAGAAGGTCCTGGCCGAACTGGCCGAGCGGGACGTCCTCGCCAGGATCGTGAAGGTGGACGTCGCCTCGCACAGCAGCCAGGTCGACCCCCTGCTGGACGCGTTGCGCACCGCCCTGGAGCCGGTCCGGCCCCGCAAGGGTCACGTGCCGCTGCGCTCGACGGTGACCGGGGAGCTGCTGACCGGCGAGGAGCTGGACGCCGACTACTGGGTCCGCAACCTTCGCGACGAGGTCCGCTTCCGCGCGGCCGTCGACGCCGAGACCGCGGGGCCCGAGGCGGCGGCAGTCGTCGAGATCAGCCCGCACCCCGTCCTCAGCGCGGCGGTGAAGGAGTGCCTGTCCGAGGAGCGCACCGACGACCAGGTGGTGCCGTCGCTGCTGCGCGACACCGACGACCTCACCGCGCTGCTGACCTCCGTCGGACAGCTTCACCAGGCCGGATACCCGGTGCTGCACCGCGCGCTGTTCGACGGGCCGGCCGCTTACGTGGGACTGCCCGCCTATCCCTGGCAGCGCGCCGAGTACTGGGTCGAGCCGACCGCCGACACGGGCGCGGCCACCCCGCACACGCCCGCCACGGCTGCGACTGCGGCTCCGGCTCCGGCTCCGGCTGCTACGGGCCTCCGGGGCGGGCACCCGCTGCTCGGCGCGCACACCGTCCTTGACGACGGCTCGCACCGGTGGGAGGGCCCCGTCGACCTGGAGCGCAACGCCTACCTCCTGGACCACCAGGTGCAGGGCCTGGTCATCCTGCCCGGCACCGCGTACCTGGAGCTGGCGGTGGCCGCCGCCACCAGGACCGTCGGCGCCGACGCCGTCGTCGAGGACGTCCGCTACGACAAGGCGCTCTTCTTCACCGCCGAGACCCCGCCGCTGCTGCGGGTGACGCTGCGGCGGGCCGGGCCGCGGTGGGACTTCGAGGTCGCCACCTCCGACGGCACCGGCTGGACCCGGCACGCACACGGGCAGGTCGACCGTGCGCCCTCCGGTACACCCACCGCCGGTGTCCCCGAGGGCACGCCCGCCCAGATCGCCGCGCGCGTCCCCGACCACCTCACCGGCGCCGAGTTCTACCGCCGGTTCGCGGCCCGCGGGAACGACTGGCACGGCGTCTTCCAGGGCATCGGGCAGGTGTGGCGCGGCGACGACGAGGCGCTGGCCGAGGTCGTCGTCCCGCCCGGTCTCGCCGAGTACGAACGGCACCACGTCCATCCGGCGGTCCTCGACGCCTGCGGACAGGTGCTCGCGGCCACCCTGCCCGACACTGCGGTCCCCGGCGAGGAGCACGCCTTCATCCTGGGCTCCGTCGACGCGTTCCGCCGGTACGGGCCGCTGACCGGGACCCTTTACAGCCATGTGGTGCGACGCGACCTGACGGCCGAGTGGTTCAGCGGCGATGTCGCCGTCCGCGACGAACGGGGCGCGCTGCTGGCCGAGTTCCGCGGCCTGCGGATCCGCTGGCTGCTGCGCCGGGAACAGGACGGCCCGCCCACCGACTGGCTCTACCGGCCGCGGTGGACGCCGGCCGCCGCGCTCATGCCCATGCCCCTGCGTAAGTCGGTGCCCGTGCCCGTGGCTGCCGCCGGAGCCTGGCTGGTGTTCGAGGACGAGGACCTCGGACCTCGGCTCGCCCCGTTCGTCGCGGACGGCGCGCGGATCACCGTACTGCCCGGGGACGGGTACGAGCGCACCGGCGACGGGACGTACCGCATCGACCCGTCCCGCCTCGACGACTACGCCCGGCTGCTGTACGAGGTCGGACGCGACCGCCCCGAGGGGGTCGCCGCGGTGGTGCACCTGTGGAGCATGCGGGCGCCTCGGCCGGTGGCGGGGGTGCCGCTCGGGCTCGGCAGCGCGCTGCTGCTGGACCGGGCGCTGTCCACCGCCCGGTGGGACGGCCCGCTCCCCCGGCTCGTGCTCGTCACCCGCGGCGCCGAGACGGTCACGGACACCGACGGGGCGCCGGACCCGGAGCAGTCCGCCGTGTGGGGCTTCGGACGCACGGCGGCGAGTGAGCTGTCCGCGATCCGGCACACCCTCGTCGACCTCGGCCCGGCCCACGACGCGGACGGTACGGCCCAGGCGCAGGCGTTGGCCCGGGAGATCGCGGCCGCCGACGCGGCCGAGGACCAGATCGCACTGCGCGCGGGCGCCCGTCACGTCCTGCGGCTGCGTCGCGCGTCAGCGGCGGCAGCGGCGCCCGGGGCCGACGACGTCACCGAGATCGTGCCGGCCGACGACCGCCGCGCGGGCCCGGTGCGCGCGACGGTCGAGGCGCGGCCCCCGGCCGCCGGCGAGGTGCAGATCGCCGCGGCCTACGGCGGGGTCGGCTTCCGCGACGTGCTCCAGGCCGCCGGGGCCGCCCCGGACCGGGACGACGACGGCCGGCTGGGCCGGGAGACGGCCGGCGTGGTGACGGCGACCGGTGCCGGCGTACGGGGGCTGGACGTGGGCGACCGCGTGGTCGCCGTCGTCCGGCCCGGACTGGCCACGCGGGTCCTCGCCGACCGGCGCCTGACGCACCGCGTCCCCGACGGTCTCGGTCTCGCGGAGGCCGCCACCGTGCCGGTCTCCTACCTGACCGCCTGGTACGGCCTGGTCGAACTGGCTGCGCTCCGCGAGGGCGAGAGGGTCCTCATCCACTCGGCCACCGGCGGCGTGGGGCTCGCCGCGATCCAGGTGGCCAGGTGGCGGGGGGCCGAGATCCACGCCACCGCCGGCAGCGAGAAGCGGCGGGCCCTGCTGCGGACGATGGGCGTCGCCCATGTCGCGGACTCCCGGGCCGACTTCGCCGGTCCGCTGCTGGACGCGACCCGGGGGGAGGGGATGGACGTCATCCTCAACTCGCTGACGGGGGCGGCCGTCGACCAGAACCTCGGCATGCTCGCCCCGTACGGGCGCTATGTGGAACTGGCCGGGCGGGACCTGACGAACGGCCGGACGGCCGGTCTCGGCGGCCTGCTCCACAACGGATCCTTCCGGGTCCTCGACATCGCCGCCCTCTGCCGCGAGCACCCCGGGCGGGCCGGCGCACTGCTCGGCCGCGTGCTGCGCCTGGTCGCGGCCGGCGAACTCGCGCCGCTGCCCGCCGAGGTCTACCCGCTGGACGCCGTCGGCTCGGCGTTCGACGACATGACCGGGGCCCGGCACGTGGGAAAGGTGCTCATCGACCTGCGTACCGCCCCGGCGGAGCCGCCGGCGCCCGCGCCCACCCGGATGCGGCCGGACGCCACGTACCTCGTGACCGGGGGAGCCGGCGGCATCGGTTCCGGACTGGCCCGCTGGCTCGTCGCGCGCGGCGCCCGGCACCTGCTGCTCACCGGCCGCTCGGTACCCGGCCCGGCGTCGCCGTCCGGAGGTGACATCGCGGCCCTGCTGGAGGAGTTGCGCGGCCAGGACGTCGAGGTGCAGTACGCCCCGGTGGACGCGGCGGACGAACGGTCGGTGCGGCGACTGGTGGAGAACCGCCGCGCCGCCGGCCGGCCGCCGGTGCGGGGCGTGTTCCACACGGCCGGTGTCTTCGTGTACCAGCCGATCGGCGACACCACGCTGCGGGACCTGGAAGCCGTGCTGCGGCCGAAGCTGGACGGCGGCCGGGTCCTGGACCGCGTCTTCGGGGACGACGACCTCGACCACTTCGTGCTGTTCTCCTCCGGGAACGCCCTGCTGGCGTCGCCCCAGGTCGCGGCCGGGGCCGCCGCGAACGCGGGCCTCGACGCGATCGCCCGCGGCCGGCGCAGCCGGGGCCTGCGGGCGCTCGCGGTGAACTGGGGTTTCTGGACCGACCGGGGCATGGCCGCGAGGGCGGGCACGGAACTCGGCCGGAACCTGATCCCGCGGGGCATGACGGGCTTCACCTCGGCGGCGGGGTTCGCGGTGCTGGACCACCTCCTGGCCACGGGCGCCGGGGACACCGTGGTCATGCCGGTGGACTGGGCGCGGTGGCGGGCCGCCTACCCGGTCGCGGCCGCTTCCCCGTTCCTACGGGACGTCGTGGCCGACGTGGACATCGTGGCCGACGTGGACGACGTGGACGACGTCCCGCGTGTCGCCCGGCCGGTGCCGCCCGCGTCTCCCGTCCGGCGCCCGGAAATCCTGGCGCCACGCCCGCAGGCATCATCCGCGTCCGGACCTGCGCCGGGCGCGACGGCCTCGAACGGGACAGCACAGCAGGAGACAGCACCCACCGTGGACCGGGCAGGACTGTTCCTGGCCGAGGTCGCCGGCATCCTGCGCGTCGACTCCGCGCACCTGGACCCGGACCGGGACCTGACCAGCCAGGGACTCGACTCGCTGATGGCGGCCCAGCTCCGGCAGGAGGTACAGCGGTCGCACGGGGTCCTGCTGCCGATCGGCAAGATCCTCAGCCGGGCGACGCTCAGCGAACTGACGGACCAGCTGAACGCCGGCGAATGACCGGGGGCGTCGTGTTGCGGGACTTCGACGGAACACGGGCGTTCCGGGAGGGAGATCAGCTCAGCAGCTGCTTCTGAGCCGCGGACAGCTGCGAGAGGAGTCGGGCGAACCCGGTGTCGGCGGGCTGGACCGACCTCGATCGGGCGGCCTTGCCGATCAGGTCGACCATGTGGTCGTGGCAGGCCTGCGTGCACAGGACCGCCCGCGTCACGTCGCGTGCCTCCAGTGCCGCGACGGCGGCCATCCTGTCGTCCTGGAGCGGAGCCGTCGCCTTCATCCATGCGCTGGGCCGCTCGGTGCCCATCTCAAGGGCGAGACCCACCTGGATGTCGATCAGGAAGCGACACAGCACCGCCAACAGCGGGTTGTGGCTGATCGTGGCCAGGGTCTGCAGAAAGTGCTTCAGATTCACGGCGGTCTCCCGGAGTTCCGCCGCGGGCACCTGCTCCGCCGCTTCCCGGAACTCGGCCAGGTCCGCGTCAGAGGCACGCGTGACGGCGAGCGAGGCGGCGTGCGACAGCAGCGCGCCCAGGACCCCCAGCACGTCCGTCGGCCCCAGTTTCTCCAGTTGGATGACGGAGGCGAGCGACATCGCGGTCAGACTGTCGCCCTGTGCCGTGACGAAGGTGCCGCTCTCCTGCTTGGAGGTCACGAGCCCCATGGCCGTGGGGGCCCGGATCGACTCGCGCACCGTCTGTCCGCTGACGCCGAACTCGGCGGCCAGGTCCCCTCGGCCGACAGCCCGCTGCCGTGCGGCAGGGCGCCGCTGCCCGCCTGGCAGTGCCGGGGGCTCGCCCGGCAGGGGCGCACTGGTCGAAACGGTCCGCCAGACAGGCCCCCATCACGCCACAATGATCGCTGGACGGTTGTGCGCATCACTTGAGGAGGTCACATGAGCCCGAGTCCGCGCGAGGTGTTTCTCCGGCTTGTTCATGGAGTCGCCGACGGGAACGCCCAGGAGCTGCACGACCTTTACAGCGACGTCACCGATGTCCGGCACCCGATGGCGACACCGGAGTCCGAGCCGTTGACGAGCCGGCAGGCGCTCCGGGAGCACTTCACGGTGCCGCCCGAAGTTCGGGAGTCCTTGCCGAAGAGACGGGTCGCCGATGTCGTCGTCCACGAGACCGCCGATCCCGAAGTGATCGTCGCCGAGTTCGCCTACGAGTTCACACAGCCGGACGGCTCCACGGCCAAGGTGCCCTGCGTCTTCGTCATGCGTGTCCGGGACGGTCGGATCGTCGAGTCACGCGACTACATCGACCCGATCCGCACCTACACGGCGCGTGGGGACCTCGACCGCCTCATCGCGTCGTTGCGTAAGGGCGATTCCTGACCTCGCGCCTTCACGAGGCGGCGGCCCGGCGACCGCCCCGCGCGTTGGCCTCGGGTGTGCTCCCGGATGTCCGTCGAAGCGGTCAGGCCCAGGGCCCGCCGTCTCGCATGTGTTCGTACCGCTCGTCTGCGTCCCTCCCCCCTCCGACGTGCTGTGATGGGCTTCACCGTGAACATGAGGCCCCCCTCGACTACGCTGGCAGCGCCGAACATGAGGGCCCCCTCCGGATGCCCCCACGGGTCGGCACCCGGAGGATCCGGATCGCACAACACGGACATCACAGCGGCCGCCACCTCGGCGGAATCGCGGCACACCACAAGGAAATGACCATGAACAGGTGGATCAGGCGCGTCTCGATCGCTGTTGCTTCGACGGCACTGGCAGGCGGAGCCCTTCTCGGAACCGGCAGCTCGGCGTCGGCGGCAACGTCCTCGGGACCGGCGGAGCACCCGCGGCCCGCCATCACCGCCTTCACCACCGGCAACGACCGCGACGGTCACGACAGCCGCGACGGCCACCGCGACGACCAGTCGTACCGAGACGAACGGTACGACCGGAACGACCACCGCACGCAGGAAGAACGTTCGAACGATCGCCACCCGTACGCCCAGGACGCGGCGCACCACCGGGCGGAGGCGACCACGTGGTACGGCGTCGACCGCGACCGCTGGTACCTGGACCAGCTCGCCTGGTACCAGCAGCCCTGATGCCGGCCCGGCCCGACGAAATCGCCTCCCGGCCGAACGAGGGCGACACACAGGAACCGCGTGCCCTTCTCTCGCCCTCGGACGCCGGCGAGTCCACCGCATCCCCTGCCTCGAAGCACCCGGGCAGCGATCGCGGTGCCGGGCGGGCGGGATGCAGGAGTGAGGGACAGTGAGATCGGTCAGAACCGTGGCGTACGAGCTGCCCGCGCGGCTTGTGCTGTCCGACGACCTGTCGGTGCCGATGCGTGCGACGCTGCGGTACGAGACGGATGACCCCTATGCCGTCCGTGCCGTCTTCCACCCTCCGGGCCAGGCGCGGACGGTCGAGTGGTTCTTCGGCCGCGACATGCTGGCCCTGGCTCTGACCGAGCGCACCGGGCAGGGAGACGTGCACATGTGGCCGGCCGTCGACGCAGGACACGACGTGGTGTTCATCGCCCTCCAGACGCCAGCGGGATCGGCCCTGCTCGGGTTCCCCGCGCGGGGCGTGGATTCCTTCCTGCGCGAGACGTGGTCCGCGGTGCCGACGGGAGCCGAATCCGACCGGCTCGACCTGGACGCCGAGCTGGCGCAGCTGCTGGCGGGGAACTGAACGACCGGGCCGGACGGCGACACCCGTCCGGATCCGAACGGAGCCCGGTGCCGACTGCGGCACCGGGCTCGCCGTGTGTCCTGCCGCCCGGCGACGTCACCCGCCGCGGCTCATGCCTCCTCGTGGCACTCGCGGCATTCCTCTTCGGGGCACTCGAGAGTGGTGAGGGTCTGGTCGACCTGCTGGGGAGTCAGCGGCGGCTCCGGCAGCTCGTGGGCACACTGGGCCCGGAAGGCGTCGAGCAGCAGGTGAAGGTGGCGGCGCCAGGCGTTGGGGGCGACGGCACGGGTGGCCTGGATGATCCCGGCCTGGGACCAGATCACGAAGGCCAGGTCCTCCGGGGCGACATCGTCACGGAGGACGCCCTGCTCCTGGGCACTGCGGAAGATCTGCGCGGCCCGTTCTTCCGCGCGCTCGAACATCCCCCTGCCGAGCGCGTGGAGCGGCAGCCGCGCCGAGACGAGATCGTTGAAGGCACGGTCGCAGGCCTGGAGTTCGCAGAGCCTTTCCAGGTAGTGGCAGAACCCTTCCCAGGCGTCGTCCATGGCCGCGGCCTCTTCAGCCGCGGCCAGCAGTTCCGTGAACTTCGCGGTGAAAAGCTCTTCGACCAGGTCAAGCCTGCGGGGGAAGTGCCGGTAGAGCGTCCCGATCGCGACGCCGGCCTCACGGGCGACACCCTCCAGGGACGCGTCCAGCCCCTGTTCGGCGAAGGCCTTGCGGGCAGCGGCCACGATCGCGTCCCTGTTGCGCTGCGCGTCACGGCGCAACGGCTTGGCCGGGGGCGCGGACAGGACGTGCTGCTGGCTCATGCCTCCACGCTAACATGAGGGACCCCTCGAATTCAGGGTATGACCCAGCTCACGGCGCGGACACGACCGGAGCAGGCCACGATACGGCCTCGGGCTGCGGAGGCGATCCGATGCCACCGAGCAGCCTCGCGCTCGCGCCGATACGACCGAGCAGTCTCGCGCCCCCCCGACACCCCGAAGGCTCCCGCACCTCGCACCCCCTCCCCCACCGGCTTGACGCATTCCGATATGGGAATACGATGGCTGCCATGGCACGAGCAGCGACGACGTCGGACGCGTTCAACGCGATCGCCGAGCCGCAGCGCCGGGACATCCTGGCGCTGCTGCGGGCGGGTGAGTGGCCGGTGACCGATCTGGCCCAGGAGCTGGGGATGAGCCAGCCGCGGGCATCCAAGCACCTGCGGGTGCTCCGCGAGGTGGGGCTGGTGCGGGTCCGCGAGGTGGGCAAGCAGCGCCTCTACGGCCTGGACGCCCGCGGACTGCGGCCGATCCACGAGTGGGTCGGCGGGTTCGAGCGGTTCTGGACCGAGAGTTTCGACCGTCTGGACACCTATGTGCAGGACCTCAAACAGACACGGCAGGAGGACTGACCGATGGCAGGAGCAAGGCAGGAGACGACGCGGGCGGAGCCGGCGACGGCCGACCGGGAGATCGTGATCTCCCGGGTCGTCGACGCCCCGCGAGAGCTGGTGTTCGAGGCGTTCACCGAGGTCCGGCACCTGTCGCGGTGGTGGGGTCCGCAGGGGTTCACGACCACCACGCGGTCCTTCGAGTTCCGCGAGGGCGGGGAGTGGGTCTTCGTGCTGCACGGGCCGGACGGGACCGACTACTCCGAGTGGATCCGCTGGACGCGGATCGTCCCGCCGGAGCGGATCGAGCTGCTGCACGGCGAGTTTCGCGACGACCCGAACGCCTTCGAGTCGGTCCTGACCTTCACGCCGGAGGGCGCGGCGACCCGGCTCGTGATGCGCACGCTGTTCCCCACCAGGGAGCTGCGCGACGAGGCGGTCGAGAAGTACCACGCGGTCGAGGGCGGCGAGCAGACCCTGAGCAGCCTGGCGGCCTACGTCACCGATCTCGCGCGGAAGGGGGCGGCGGGCTGATGGCCGGGAAGGTGTTCTTCAGCGTGTCCATGTCGCTGGACGGCTTCATCGCGCCCGAGCCCGTGCCCGCGCAGGACGAGCTCTTCTCGCCCGGCAGGCAGGACGACCCGGACGTCCGGCGCTGGCTGGCGCTGGCTGGCGCTGGCTGGCGCAGTGGACGGAGCTGCAGCAGTGGGTGTTCCCGCTACGATTCTTCCGGGAGAACCTGAAGCTGGGCGAGGGCGGCGAGGAGGGCCGCGACAACGACATGGCGCGGGAGACGTTCGAGCGCTCCGGCGCGAGTGTGATGGGCAGGCGCATGTTCGACCTCGGCGAGCGGTCATGGCCCGAGGAGGCGCCCTTCCACACCCCGGTCTTCGTCGTGACGCACACCGAGCGTGACCCGTGGGAGCGGCCTGGCGGCACCACGTTCCACTTCGTCGACGACGGCATCGAGCACGCCCTCGACCAGGCCCGCGCCGCCGCCGGTGACCGCGACGTCCGCATCGCCGGCGGCGGCGCGACGATCGTGGAGTATCTCAACGCCGGCCTGGTCGACGAGTTCTCGATCACCCTGTCACCGGTGCTCTTCGGCGCCGGCACCCGCCTGTTCGACGGCGTGGACGCGTCCAGGATCGCGCTGGAGCCGGTCCGCTCGGAGCCGTCGCCGCGGGTGACGCACCTGACCTACTCCGTGCGTCCGCGGTAGCCGCGCCCCGTTGTGTCGCACGAGCGTTTCAAGCCCTCGGACGCCATCGAGGTGCACCGTGGACACCAGCGTCTCGACCGGCGGAGGAACCACAGGAATGACCGGGAACGTATCAGCGGGCACGGCGGCTCTCCAGGCGACGGAACGGGTCCGCCTGGCCGTGTACAACGGCTTCGCCCGCACCGGCCGTGCTCCGAGGCCGCCGCCGGCGCCTACTTCGCCGAGGTCGGCCTGCACGGATCGTTCTGGGGGCTGCCCGACTGAGGGAGACGGGCCGGGCAGTCAGCCGGGGAGCGGGATGGTCAGACCTTCCACCGGACCGGAGAGGGCCGACTTGATCTTGCGGGTGAAGTCGTCGACGAGGACCTCGCTCTCGCCGCGCTCGACGCCGTCCAGGACGGTGCGGGCGAGGTCGCCTCGAAGGACGACCTGATGGGCCAAGCCCTCGCCGCGGCATTCGGCGAACGCCGCCGCGCGATGCGCGAACTTGCCGACACGGCACCGTCGACCGGCGCGCATTCGGCCAGGACCACCTACATCGAGACGTACCTCTCCGAGCTCCACCGCGACGCCCCCGCCTTCGGCTGCGCCGCAGCCGCTCTCGTCGGCGATGCCGCACGGGCCGAGCCCGGTGCTCCGATACGCGCCGCCTTCACCGAAGGACTTCAAGACCTTGTCGAGGCCTTTCAGCAACTGAGTACGACGAGCAACGACGGCGAGGCAGACCGGACAGCCGCGCTTGCCGAACTGTCCACCCTCGTGGGCGCCCTCCTGCTCGCCCGGGCCTGCGATGACGCGGTTCTCTCCCGGAGCATCCTCGACGCCGCACTGCAGTATGTGACCGACCGGAGCGCCGATACCGGTGACTGACGACGCGTAGGCGCCCGCACGCCGCGAATTCCGGTCTTTCCAAGTGACAGAGCGAGCGGGGCGCACCCGTGTACCCGTGTCGAGGGTGACGGCCGCCCGGTCTCCCGGCGCCCGCCTGCACAACATGGCCCTGACCGGGTGACGGACCCCACGGCGTCATTTCGGAGCGACTTCGGGAGCCGTTCCGGGATGGGCACCGTGCTCCAGGGCTGTTTCGCGTTCGGCTCTCGGCGCGTGAGTGAGGCCGTTGACCCTCACGTGGCGTCAGGCTGCACAGTCGGTGCCGTGGAGGATCACTGGACCGTGGGACACGTGGCCGAGCTGGCCGGAGTGAGCGTCCGTACGCTGCATCACTACGACGAGATCGGGCTCGTTCGGCCGTCGGCGCGGACCGCGGCCGGGTACCGGGCCTATTCGGCGGGCGACGTGGAGCGGCTGCGCGAGGTGCTGGCCTATCGGCGGTTGGGCTTCGGGCTGCGGGAGGTTGCGGAACTGGTCGGCGACCCGTCCACCGACACGATCGCGCGCCTACGGCGACTGCGCGGCCTGCTGCTGGATCGGCGTGATCGCGCTGATGCCATGGTGGCGGCCATCGACAGAGAACTCGAGGTTCGGGCGAAGGAACTGGGGGTGACACCGGTGGAGCAGCTGGAGATGGTCGGTGCACGGCTGTACGACGCGATCGGCGGAGCTTACCCCGCGACACGGCGTACCGAGCCGCGGATCGCCGCGCAGATCTGGGACGCGTTCGGCGACGCGCAGACGGTGCTGAACGTCGGGGCCGGCAGCGGCTCCTACGAGCCTGCTGATCGCGACGTGACCGGGGTGGAGCCGTCGGCGGTCATGCGAGGGCAGCGGCCTGCCGGCTCGGCGCCGTGCGTGGCCGCCGCCGCGGAGAGCCTGCCGTTCGAGGACCGCTCCTTCGACGTGGCGATGGCCGTGTCCACCGTTCACCACTGGGTGGACCCGATGGCCGGGCTGCGCGAGATGCGGCGCGTGGCCCGCCGCGTGGTGGTGCTCACCTTCGACACCGACGAGCCCGGATGGCAGGACCGGTTCTGGCTTACGCGCGACTACCTGCCCGAGTTCGCCGCCGTCCTCGCAGAGTTTCCCTCGCTTGCCGGGATGGCCGGCACGATCGGCGCCCGGGCTGAGCCGGTACCCGTCCCGTGGGACTGCGCTGACGGCCTGTTCGAGGCGTACTGGCGCCGGCCCGGGGGGTATCTGGAGGATCACGTGCGCCGCGCGATGTCGGTGTGGACGAGGGTCGGGCCGGAGGCCGAGCACCGGGCGGTGCGAAGCCTCGGGGACGACCTCGGCTCCGGCCGATGGGCCGAGCGCAACAGCGACCTCGCCGACCTCGACACGGCAGATCTCGGCCTCCGCCTGCTCATAGCTTGAGGCTGCGCCGTCCTGGTGCTGACAGACAGACGGAGCGGCTCAGTCCAGGCCGCCGAGGACGTTCTGGTCCCAGTCGATGACCGAGCCGGTCACCACCCCGCTGCGGTCGGACAGCAGGAAGACCACGAAGTCGGCGATCTCGTCGACCTGGCCGAGCCTGCCCATGGGCTGCGCCGCGGCGGCCTTCTCCCGCCAGTCGTCGCCCGCGCCGTGGAAGGCACGCTGGACGGCGTCCTCGCCCTCGGTGTCCGTCCAGCCGATGTTGAGGCCGTTGATCCGGATGCGGTCCCAGCGATGGGCGTAGGCGGCGTTGCGGGTCAGCCCGGCGAGGCCGGCCTTGGCGGCGGAGTACGGCGCCAGGAACGGCGGCCCGCCGTGGGCGCAGTTGGAGATGATGTTGACGATGGTGCCGGGCGCCTTGCGGGCCAGCATGTCGGTCACCGCAGCCTGCATCGAGAAGAACGGCGCCCGCAGGTTGATCGCCATGTGCTGGTCGAACAGCTCCGGCGTGGTGTCGAGCAGCGAACCGCGCGAGGTCAGCCCCGCCGCGTTGACCAGGCAGTCGATACGCCCGTGAGCATCCACGGCCTGTACGACGCTGTCGCGCGCCTGGGCCGCGTCGGCCAGGTCCGCGCGTACGAAGCGCGTGCCCGTGTCCGCGGCGAGCTTGTCGCCGACCTCGGCCCGGCGCCCGGTGAAGACGACCTGCGCGCCCTCCCGGACGGCCGCCCGCACGATGCCGGCGCCGACGCCCTGGCTGCCGCCGTTGACCAGGACGACCTTGTCCTCCAGCAGTCCCATGATTCGCGGTGTTCCCTTCAGCTCTGGCGGCGCTGGGCGCCGGTCTGCAGTTCCTTGCGGAGCCGGTCGGGGGTCCAGCCCTCGGCCACGGCCTGCCAGACGGTGTCCGCCTGGGAGGGCGGGGCGAGACCGTCGACCGGCGGGTCGAGGTCCAGGTTCGTGGGGAAGGGGTAACCCTCGGCGGTGGCGGCGACCACGCGGCGCAGCCAGTCCTCCGAGGCCCCCTCGGCCTTGCGGCGCAGCAGCACCGGGAAGAGCGCGTTCGCCATCGCCTCCCGGTCCACCGTCTCCATCGCCCGCCCGAAGGCGGAGGAGACCTGCAGCAGGTTGGCCATGCGGCGGATGCCGGTGGAGCGGTTGTGCCCGGCGGCGTGGAAGAGCGCCGGGTTGAAGAACACCGCGTCGCCCTTCTCCAGCGGGAGCTGGACGTGATGGGCGTCGAAGTACTCGACGAACTCCGGGAGCCGCCAGGCGAGGTAGCCCGGCTCGTACTTCTGCGAGTGCGGCAGGTAGAGCGTGGGGCCGGACTCCACGGGCATGTCGCAGTGGGCCACCGCGCCCTGGAGGGTGAGGACGGGTGACAGGCGGTGGACGTGCGCCGGGTAGGCGGCGGCCCGCGCCTGGGAGAGGAAGCCGAGATGGTAGTCCCGGTGCACGCTCTGCGCGGCACCGCCCGGGTTGACGACGTTGACCTGTGAGGTCACCTGGTAGGCCGGGCCCAGCCAGGCCTCGGCGACCAGCGCCAGCATGTCGTTCGCGTAGTAGTCGGCGAACGCCTCCGGTCCCCGCAGGGCCATCTTGTCCAGCGCGTTCCAGACCCGGTCGTTCGTGCCCGGCCTGGCGAAGTGGTCGCCGCGGGCGGTACCGCTCGCCCGCTCCTCCTCGATCAGCGCGGCGAAGGCCTCGGTGGCCCGGTCGACGACGTCCAAGTCGCCGAACGCGCCCTTGAGCACGACGACACCGGGGCCGTCGAGCAGCGCCCGGACCAGCTCGTCCTGGATCTCGAGGCGTCCGTCGGCGGTGGCGGCGAGGGTGCGGAGCCGGTCGCTGTGGTAGAGCGGCACGTTCTGTTCCACACACTCCGCCGAGGGGTGATCGGCGACGTCGGTCTCCTGCTCGACGAGCGAGCGGAACGCGTCGAGGTCGCAGTCGGCCTCGGTCAGCCGAGTCCGTCGTGCCGTGGCCTGGGAGGGCATCCGGGTCCTTTCGCCGTGCCTGTTCTTCTGTCAGTGTTGAGAACCCGAACCCATCATTCAATCCTCAGCAGTGCATCAAAAGTCCATCACCGTCTACCGGGGTCCCTCATGCGCCATCCCTATACGATCAGGGAAATCGCCCGTCAGGCGGGGCTGAGCACAGCCACCGTCGACCGTGTCCTCCATCAGCGGGGCAATGTCCGGGAGGGCACCGTCCGCGAGGTCCACCAGGCCATCAGGGATCTGGACCGCCAGCAGACCCAGGTCCGCATCGGCGGCCGTACGTTCATGATCGACATCGTGATGCAGGCACCGGACCGGTTCTCCACCGCCGTTCGCGAGGCGCTGGAGGCCGAACTGCCCGCCCTGCACCCGGCCGTCGTGCGCTCCCGGTTCCACTTCCGCGAGACCTGCCCGCCGGAGGACCTGGTCGCCACCCTGGAGAAGATCGCCGAGCGCGGTACGCAGGGCGTGATCCTCAAGGCCCCCGACGTACCGGAGGTCGCGGCCGCGGTCGGGCGGCTGGTCGCGGCCGGGATCCCCGTCGTCACCCTGGTGACCGACCTGCCGCACAGCGCCCGACTCGCCTACGTCGGCATCGACAACCGCGCGGCCGGCGCCACCGCCGCCTACCTCCTCGGACAGTGGCTCGGCGACCGGCCGGGCAACGTGCTCACCACCATCAGCCGTGGATCCTTCCGCGGTGAGGAGGAGCGCGAGATGGGCTTCCGCAGCGCCATGCGCGTCGACCAGCCGCGGCGGATGCTGGTGGAGGTCACCGACAGCGACGGCCTGGACGCCACCCAGTACGACCTCGTGCTCGACGCGCTCAGGCACGACGAGGACATCGTCGCCGTGTACTCCGTGGGCGGAGGCAACCGCGCCACCCTGGAGGCCTTCGAAGCCCTCGGACGCGCCTGCGCGGTGTTCGTCGCCCACGATCTCGACCACGACAACACCCGCCTGCTGACCGAACGCCGCCTGTCCGCGGTCCTCCACCACGACCTGCGCCAGGACATGCGCCGCGCCTGCCAGATCATCATGCGGGCCCACAAAGCGCTCCCGGAAGACGGCCCCGCCCTGCCCTCGGCCATCCAGGTCGTCACGCCGTTGAACATGCCGCCCGGGATCGGGGCCGTACCCGTCGCCGGCTGAGCCCGCCGCACGCGCGATCTGCGCCGCCGGCGCCCGAGAACACGCACGTCAGAGGCTCGCCTGTCCGACGGTCGGTGACCGCCGCACCTCCCAGCTAGACAGGCCGTCAAATTACTGAACCGTAACCTACCGGCTGCTATCACGAGTAACTTACTCACGCGTAAGGTTCTGGCGAACCGCCACCGAGCGGCATGAACGCGCCATGGGACGGCCGCGTTCCGGTGCCGCTTTCCCCTGTGCACCTCACTGCCAGCCGCTTCACAGGAGGTTTGCCATGCCCGCACGCAGACGACTTCTGGCCGCAGCAGTCACCGCTGCCGCCTGCCTGGGCGTCCAGGCCCTGTCGTCCTCCCCCGCATCGGCGGCGGACGAGGTGGTCTCCAGGGGAGTCACCATCCCCGCGTTCTACAACCCGCCCACCGACCTGCCCGGCGTCGACGGCACCCTGGTCCGCAGCGAGCCGCTCACGCTCGCCCTCAGCCTGCCCGGCCTCGACGGGCCGCTCCCCGGCAGCGCGACCCGTCTGATGTACAAGTCCACGGACTCGGCCGGTCAGCCGGTGGCCGTGACCGGCGCCTACATCGAACCGACCGCCGCATGGCGGGGCGGCGGGGCACGCCCCCTGGTCGTGGTGGCGCCCGGCACCATGGGACAGGGCGACCAGTGTGCCGCGTCCCTGGGTCTCGAACACCCGCTGACGGTCAACGGCCAGACGGTTTCCGTCGGTTACGAGGACCTGGCGATCTACCGTCTGCTCGCGAAGGGCATCGCCGTGGTCGTCACCGACTATGCCGGCCTCGGTGCGACCGACCGGCTGCACACGTACGTCAACCGCGTCGACGAGGGACACGCGGTGCTGGACGCCGCCCGCGCCGCCCGCTCGGTCGGCGGGGCCTCCGTCACCAAGGCGTCCCGGGTGGGGCTGTTCGGCTACAGCCAGGGCGGCGGGGCGACCGCCGCGGCAGCCGAACTCCGGGCGTCGTACGCCCCCGACGTCACCCTCGCCGGCACCTACGCGGGCGCTCCGCCCGCCGATCTGACCTCGGTGACCAAGGCCATCGACGGAAGCGAACTGGCCGGCGCGCTGGGCTGGTCGCTCAACGGCTTCCTCCAGTCCGACCCCGCACTGAAGCCGATCGCCGAGGCGCATCTCAACGCCGCCGGCAAGGCCGCCCTCACCGATCTGTCGACCATGTGCGTCGGAGACGCGATCTTCGGCTACGCCTACGCGAAGAGCACCAGGTGGACGACCGACGGACGGTCCATCAGCGACATCATCGCCGGCACTCCCGCGCTCCAGTCCTTCCTGGACAGCCAGCGCATCGGCACCCTCGAACCGTCCGGGCCCGTCCGCATCGCAACCGGCGTCAGCGACAACCTCGTTCCGCACGCCCAGGCGCGGCAACTCGCCGTCGACTGGTGCCACAAGGGAGGCGATGTCACCTACAAGGCCGTCACTCTGCCGAATCTCTTCAGCGCGCTCCTCAACCACTTCGCCCCGCTCCTCACCGACCAGAGCGACGCGATCACTTGGCTGACCGACCGGCTCGCCGGCAGGACGACCACCTCCAACTGCTCCAGCATGCCTGTCCAGCCCTGACGGCCGGGCCTTCCGAGTAGCCGGATCGCGAGCAGGAACAGCTCGTCGTCCGCGACAAGGACGCGGCGGGAGGCGAGCAGCCACCATCAACCCGCCGCACCTTCGATGTGCGGCTCGTCACCCAGGAGCCAGGCGATTCCCGCGATTCCGGCGGGACTGAACACGCCCTGGGTGGCGAGCGCGATGCCGCCGCGGAGGCCACCGTCTCCGCACTGCCACCCGGGTTTTCCCCTCGCCTGCCGGGTTCACCAGTAGAGGATCCAGCCGTCGGCGTCGCGGATTCCGTGTCCCTGAAGGGTGATGCGCTGATCCCCGGGATGGCGTGCGGGAACCGCGGCGATGCGATGCAGGACGGGCGTGAGCTGCACGGCCATGCGGCCGACTCGGTATGCGTGGCGCCGCGGTTCCGTGGTCTCGCCGATCGTCCCGGACGTCCCGCCCAGGCGTTCCAGCCGGAGCATGTCCGCCTCGGTGATGTCCCAGACGTCCAGGGCGCCACCGCGGTGCGGCAGCGCGATCGGCAGCGTGAACGATATGGACTGTTCGACCCTAGCGATCTCGAACGGCCAGGGCATCGCCCGGTGTTGCAGGTCGAAGTGGTGGCTCGGCCTCGGTGCGTCGGCGATGCCCTCGCCCTCGAACACGTGGAAACCGGGCAGCGCCACTCGTTCGTCGTACCGCGTGGGCATGTCCAGCAGTACGGCCAGCACGTCGGCGACCCGGTCGAGAAGGTCGCCGAAGTGGTCACGCAGCAGCCGGTTGTGCCGGGCGAGTCGCCCGAAGTACGTCTCCTGCGGATGGTCGGAGACCGCTACGTCGAGGTAGGTCGCCAGGCCGAGGGTGAAGTAGCCGACACCCCGGGTGAGCCAGCAGGGTCGCAGCGACTCCAGCCGTCTGCTCACGTCGACGCACCCCGGCTCGTCCAGTACGTCGACATCGACTAGGGGCGACTCCATCGGCTGAGGATTCATCCGACTCCTTCGGTGCGCGAACGGCGACAGACGCGTCGGCTGGGCAGTCAGTGGGTGTCGTGCCCGCCCGCGACGACGGCCCCGTCGCTACGGGCCTGTACCGTCACGGTGTCCGTACATGGTCGGGCCCCTTCCGCTCCCCCCGGGCCACGCCGCTGTGTCCGCTCCGGACCAGGATGGCCGCGGCCACGCCGCGTGTCGAGGGAGTCCGGATCCGTGCTCCCGTTCGTCCAAATACCGCCCCCTGCGCCCGTTGTGACCCCTCGTCGCTTGCTGTAATTTCCGAAGGAGGTCCGGGCTCGCCCACGGGGGGACGCGATGAAGGTCGGCCTGGTTCTGCCCCTCGCGGAGTATCCGTGGGGGCAGCCGTCGTACGGCGAGATCAGGGCACTCGCCCTCCAGGCCGAGGACTCGGGCTTCGACTCGGTCTGGGTCTTCGACCACCTGCTGTTCCGCGAGGCCGGCGGACCGACCGAGGGCATCTGGGAGTCGTGGACGGTGCTGTCGGCTCTCGCCGAGGCGACCGACCGGGTCGAACTCGGCACGCTCGTGCTGTGCACGGCCTTCCGCAACCCCGCGGTGCTGGCGAAGATGGCGGTGACCCTCGACGAGGTCAGCCGCGGCCGGCTCGTCCTCGGCCTCGGCAGCGGGTGGCACGCCCCCGAGTTCGACGCCTTCGGAATCCCCTTCGACCACCGGGTCGACCGCTTCGAGGAGGCGCTGCAGATCATCGTCGCGCTGCTGCGGACCGGGCGCGCCGACTTCGCGGGCCGCCACCACCGGCTCCGCGACGGCGAACTGCGCCCCCGCGGCGCGCGCCCCGGTGGCCCGCCCGTCCTGGTGGGGGCACGCGGACCGCGGATGACCGCGCTGGCCGCCCGGTACGCGGACCTGTGGAACGCCTGCTGGTTCGGATCTCCGTCGGGCAGCGTAGAGACCCTGGAGCGGGTGCGGGAGACCTGTCTACGGGAGAAGCGTGATCCGGCCGGTCTGGGCATCACCCTCGGCGTCAACGTCCTTGTGGACCGGGAGGACGGCACTCCGGCCGGCCCCGGTCCCGCGGCACCGCCGGACGCCGACATCCTCACCGGCTCGCCGCAGGACGTGGCGCACGGCCTGCGGGCGTACGCGTCACTCGGTGTGAACCACTTGATTCTCAACCTCAACCCACACCACAGGGATGCCCAGCGGCGTCTGGCCGCGGCGCTGCGGCTGTATCGCGCGGCATCCCGCCAGTCGCCAGGACAGGTGAACGCATGACGTGGACCATTGACGAGTCACGGATACGGCCGTTCCTCGCGGCCGCCGAGCGGCGCGACGTCACGGCGCTGCTGTGGAACACCCCGCAGCCCGGTCGGACCTTCTCCGAGCAGGAGGACGTGGGCGTGCCCGCGGAGGGCGTCCCGCCGGCTGCCAGGAAAAGGACGAAGGACTTCAAGGACTTCAAGGACGGCAAAGACGGCAAGGACGGGAAGGAGGGCAAAGAGGTCAAGGAGTTCAAGGACACCAAGGACACCAAGGACTTCAAGGACTCGAAAGACACGAAGGACACGAAGGACTACAAGGACTCCAAAGACTCGAAGGACTCGAAGGACGGCAAGGACAGCTTCGACGGGGCGATGGCCCCGCCCGGCCCGGCCGCCTTCGCACCGCAACCGCAGGAGCCGCCCGCCCCCGGCCCGGCCGGGATGGTCCAGGCGGACGAGACCCCGGCCGGGTCCCCCGCGGACGGGCCGGGCGAAGCCGCCGAGGCGCTGCGCGGCTCCCGTGTCAACCGCCTGCTGAGGAGGCGCGGTGTCGTCATCTGAGGCGCCCGGCCGCGCTCCTTCCGGCCTGGTCGTCGTCGCCGACCCGGAGGACGCGGTGGCCGTCGAGGTACGGGACTTCGTGCTGGACAGCGGCCACCCGGCGACGATCCTCGACGTGTTCGACGCCGCGCAGCTGTTCACCCTCACCGTCGACGGCTCCGCGGCGGTGGTCGAACCCACGCTGCCGATGTTCGTCCGGCTGCCCGCCCCGCCGCTGCTGCGGGTCAGCTTCGACGCGGAGTTCCAGTTCAACGAGTGCCTGGCCCACCTGTGGGCCGTGGCCGCGCTGACTCCCGCACCGGTGATCAACCGCCCGGCGGCCGGCGGGCCGGGCACCCGGGTGTCCCCGTCCGCGGCGCTCACAGAACTCAGGGCGGGTCTGCCCGTCGGCTCGCCGGAGATCTTCTCCTCCCGGCCTCCCGAGCCTCCCGAGCGGTCTGCGCGATCCGAGCCTTCCGAGCCTTCCGAGCCTTCCGAGGAGGAGGGAACCCAGTGGTGGGTGCAGGACCTCGACTCCTGGCACACCCGCCCCTGGCCCGACCTACCGGACGGCCGCGACCCCTCGGCCGACGGCCACGGTCCCTACCGGGCCAGGTGGTCGGACCCCGACCCCCTCTTCGAGAGCGTGGTGGTCCTCGGCAACCACGGATGGCGCAGCAGTCCGGTCGATCTGGACCGGCTCGGCCTGGAGGGGCGCAGCACGGAGATCGTCGCGAAGCTCGGGCTCGACCTCGCGGCCGTGGTCTGGCGGCTGTCACCCGACCTCACCCGGGCCAGGCCGGTCGTGGTGGACCCCTTCCCCGACGTGGAACAGCTGCGCATGGTCTGGCTCGGCCTGGGTCCTCAACTCGTGAAGGTCCTCTTCCCATGATCTACGCAGTCGGCCTCACCTCCGAGAGCACGTTCGCGCACTTCGTCGCCGAGGCCGAGGCCCAGGCCGTACCGGTCCGGGCCGTCGACCTGCGGCAGGTCGTCGAGTCGGGCGACTGGCAGCTGACCGTGGGCAAGGACCGGTCGGCGAGGCTCGACGGCCAGGTCCTCGACCCCGAGGGGTCCTACTACTGCCGTGTCGCCGATCTGGCGGCCCTGCAGCAGGACCGCGCGTCGGCCCAGCGCTGGCGCTGGCTCACCACGGCGCTCACCGCCTGGCTGGACCACATCCCCGGCCTGGTGGTCAACCGGCCCTCGATCCGCTCCGACAACGGGTCCAAACCGCTCCACGAACTGTCGCTGGCCCGGGCCGGATTCCGGGTGCCCGCGAGCATCACCGGCTCGTCGCCGGAGCGCCTGCGGGCCTTCGCCGCGGCCGGGCCGACCATCGTCAAGGCGCTCTCCGGCGTGCGGGCCACCAGCAGGCTCGTCGACGCGGCCGACCTGGCCGGCTTCGAACCCGGTCAGGGCCCGGTGCACCTCCAGCGTTACGTTCCGGGCCGGGACGTCCGCGTCCATGTCGTCGGGGACCAGGTGCACGCGGAGGAGATCGTGTCCGCCGCGGTGGACTACCGGACCGACGGGGACGCCGGGTTCACCCCCTGCGAACTCCCCGCGGGCCTCGCGGAGCAGGTGGTCCGGCACACCGCCGGGCTGGGCATGTCCTTCGCGGGCTGGGACTTCAAGCTGGCCGACGACGACACCTTCTGGTGCCTGGAGGTCAATCCCATGCCCGCGTACGACTGGTACGACCGGCGGCTCGGCGGCACCATCACCGCATCGCTCCTCGGACTGCTCCGGGGGACGCACTCGTGATCGACTCGCTCGACGTACTGACCGCGGCGGACGGCGCCGCACTCCGCGACGCCGTGCACGCACTCCGCCGGCACTGGACGCCTCGCGGCCCGGAACCCGCCGCCTTCTTCACCCTGGGCGCACCGAGCTACCTCGACCTCGCGCCGAACCCGGGGTCGGCCGACTACCAGCGGCACACGGACGTTTCGCGGCCGCTGCTCCAGGACTCCTTCGGCTGGCTCTACGCGCGCCTCGCCGAACTCCTCGGCAGGCATCTGGCGGCCGACGTCGACTATCCCGAGCACCTTGGTCTGCCCGGCTTCCACGTCTGGCTGTCCGCCGCGGTGTTCACCAAGCCGATCGCGCCCCTGCACTTCGACCTGCAGTACCAGTCCATCTCCTGGCCCCCGGAGACGGACCTGACCCGGCACATCTCCTTCACCCTGCCCATCCGGCTGCCCGCGGCGGGCGGCGGCCTGAACGTCTGGGACGTGAGCCACGAGCAGTTCCGGCGGGCACTGGCGAAGGGCTGGGTCGAGTCCGTCGCCGACCTCAAGCGTTTCCACCCGCTGCAGTACGTCCCCTACACCGTGGGCCGGATGGTGCTCCACTCCGGGCACACACTGCACCAGGTCGCCCCCAGCAGCCGGGTGCAACCCGACGACGAGCGGCTCACCCTCCAGGGGCACGGGGTGTGGTGCGACGGCCGATGGCTGCTGTACTGGTGACCGAGCGGGCCGGCCGGTTACCCCTGCTCGGCGCGGGTCCTGCGCTCCCGGACGTGCGCGTAGGCCATGAGGCCGAGCAGGACGGCCAGCAGGACGGCCGAGGACCCGGGCGTACCGAGGTTCAGACCGCCCTTGGCGACCGGTTTGGTCAGGAAGTCCCCCGCGGTGGCGCCGAGCGGACGGGTGAGGACGAACGCGATCCAGAACAACAGGACGTTCGGGACGACGGGCACCTTCATCAGGGCGACCAGGACGGCGAGCAGCCCGGTCACCAGCAGGGCGCCGCCGGCGTAGCCGAGGCCGGAGCTGTCGGAGAGGAAGTCGCCCATGGAGGTGCCGAGGGTGTTGGAGACGAGGATCGCCGACCAGAACAGGGCCTCGCCGCGGAAGGTGACGATGTCACGGATCTGGAAGGTCATCCCGCTCAGCCGCCAGACCGAGAAGATGACCATCAGGATCGAGAGCAGGATCGCCGCGCCCGCCGGGTAGCCGAGGCCCAGGCCCTGCGGTCCCCAGCCCAGTGAAGTGGCTCCGTTCGAGAGGTACTTGGCGCTGGCGTCGCGGTTCATGAAGTCGGACATGGTGGTGCCGGCCATGCTGGTGGAGAGAATCACCGTCCAGTAGAAGAACGGGTTGTAGCGGCTGGAGCGGAGCTGGACGACGAGCGTCACCACGAAGATCAGGAAGAGCGCGATCGTGGTGAGGAAGTAGCCGAGCTTCAGGGTCTGGGAGAAGAGGTCTCCGGCGGTCTCGCCCAGGGTCGTCGCGGCGATCTTCATGATCCAGAAGGCCAGGGTGACTTCGGGCAGTTTCTTCATCACCGATGTCGTCGTGCTCGCGACGTCGACGCCGGTGAGTACTTTCGGCTGCTGCAAGGTGGGGGGCTCCTTGTGTGGTCGTACGGCAGGGCGCCCGCCCCGCACTGGGGGCGAGCGCCCTGCCTGGTGGGCGACCGCGACGGGGCGATCACCACCACTGACCTTGGCAGCGGGTGCCTGAACGGAGCCTGAACGCCTGCCGCGTGCCTGGTCGGACGGCGTGGCGTGCGGACCGCCGAGGCGTCAGGGCCACCGTGCGGCGGCTCAGGCTCCTCGGCGGGTGAAGGCCGGGGTCGGTGAGCTGGTCGTCGGGGAGGGTGAGGTGTTACCGCCGGTCGTGCCGCCGAGCAGCCCGCCGGCGGTGGTGCCGGTGGTGTCGGTCGGGCTCGGGCTGACGCAGTGCCGCCGATGCCGGTGGCACGGTGCGGTGGTGTGGTTCGGGGCAGCCGGTGCGGTCGGGGTGGCGGTGGGTGTGCTCGGGGGTGCGGTAGCGGAGGGTGTGGGCGAGGGGGCGCCGAATTCGTCCGTGCCCTGGCCCAGTTGGGGTGCGGGCGGGAACTGCTCGACGGGTTGTCCCCGGAGGGCGGCGGTCATGTAGCCGGTCCACACCTCGGTGGGCATGTCGGCGCCGAAGACCTTGGCGTAGCCGCCGACGCCCTGCATGGACTGCAGGCCGGCGTTCTTCGGGTCCTCCTTGAACATGCTCACGGCCGTGGTCAGCTGCGGGGTGTAGCCGATGAACCAGGCGGACTTGTAGTCGTCGGTCGTGCCGGTCTTGCCGGCCACGGGGCGGCCCAGGGCCTGGGCGTGGGTACCGGTGCCGTGCTTGACGACGTCCTGCAGGACGTCGGTGACGGTGTCGGCGGTCGAGGACGGCATGGCCGTGGTGCCCTTGGGCCTGGCGAAGCCGGACAGCTGGCGGCCGTCGGCGACGACCCTGGTCACCGAGTACGGCTCGTGCTGGATCCCGCCGTCGTCGAAGGTGGCGTACGCGTCGGCCATGCGGATCGCCGACGGTGTGGAGGTGCCGATGTAGAAGCCCGGGGTGTCGTACTGCAGGCTCGTGCGCAGCAGCCCCGCCTTCAGGGCCTCGCTCTCCACGTTGTCGTAGCCGACGTACTCGCCGAGCTGGACGTAGGGCGTGTTGACCGACTCCTCCATCGCCTTGCGCAGGGTGATGTAACCCCACTTCGTGGTCACGTCGTTGCGCTGGTGCAGGAGCCCCGTGGGGTCGTTCGGGTCCGGCAGCTCCTGGCCCTGCTGGTTCTTGATGGTGATGCCGTCGTCGCCGTCGAACTTCGAGGCCGGGGTGATCGGTGAGGCCTGCTGCCCGGGAGACAGGACGGCGCCGTGGTCGAGAGCGGCGGCCAGGTCGAAGGGTTTGAAGGTGGAGCCGACCGGCACACCGGTCGCGTCCGCGTTGTCCGTCCAGTGCCCCTTGTTCCAGCCGGCCCCTCCGTACAGTGCCACGATCGCTCCGGTGGACGGATCGATCGACGCCGCGCCGACCTGGACGTTCTTGTCGGCCGAGCGGTGCTTCGGGTCGAGGTGCCGGTGCTCCATCGCCGTGACGGACGCCGACAGCGCGTTCACCCTCTTCTTGTCGAAGGTCGTGTAGATCTGGTAGCCGCCGCGCTCCAGCTGCTGGTCCGTGAGGGAGGTGTGGGCCTCGACGTACTTCGCCGCGGTCTGCGTCAGGTAACCGGTCTGCCCGGACATTCCCGCCGACGGCGTGTACGGCTCGGGCGTGGGGAAGCCTGCCGCCAGGTAGTGCTGTTCCTGGGCGTCGGTGATCTGGTGGATCTTGGCCATGCGGTCCAGGACGTACGTCCAGCGTGCTTTGGCCTGGGCCTTGGCCTGCGGATCGGTGTCGGCGTGCATCAGCAGGCTCGGCTCGTTGACCGTGGCGGCGATGAAGGCCCCCTGGCTGACGTTCAGCTGGACGGCGTGCACGTGGTAATAGGTACGGGCCGCGGCTTCGATCCCGTAGGCGTCCCGGCCGTAGTAGCAGGTGTTGAGGTAGCCCTGCAGTATCTCCTGCTTGGACATCTGGCCGCCGATCTTCAGGGAGATCATGATCTCCCTGAGCTTGCGGCCGACCGACTGGTCCTGGTTGAGGTAGGTGTTCTTCACGAACTGCTGGGTGATGGTGGATCCGGACTGCACCTCACCGCCCGTGGCCATGTGGTAGACGGCGCGGAGCATGCCCTGCGTGTCGACGCCCGGATCGGAGTAGAAGGTGGCGTTCTCCGCGGCGAGGAAGTCCCACTGGACCAGTTTCGGGACCTGCGCGAGATCGACGTTCTGCCGGTTGGTCGACCCCTGGGTGGCCATCACCGAGCCGTCCGACCAGTAGTAGGTGTTGCTCTGCGCCTGGGTACTGGGGTTCGCGCCGGGGATCGTCGTCGTCGCGTAGGCATAGCCGAACAGGCCGACCAGGCCGCCGACGAACAGCAGGAAGGTGCCGGACACCAGCTTCCACGAGGGCAGCCACCGCCGGACGCCGCGCCTGCCCGCCCGCGGGTAGTCGATCAGCCGGCGCCGACCGGAACGCCGGGCGTCCGTACGCCGGGCGTCCGTACGTGGGGTGCCCGCCGCGCGGTGGGTACGCCCGCCCTGGGCCCGGGCAGCTCTGCGTGCCGCGGCCCGGCCACCGTCCGGCACGCCGTCGGAGCCGGACGGTATGCCGGACGATGCGCCGGGCGGCGCGCTCCTCCCCGACGGTCGGCGCCGGTGTTCGCTCATTCTCGCCACTCCTCAACCAAGAACACGGCCCCGCCATCGCCGCGGACCGCCCGCCGGGTGCCCCCCTGGGGGCCTGCCCGGGACACGCTGACACCCTCCCCGGAACCCGGCATCAGCCCTTGCACGGCTTCCGGCGCCGGCGGCCGTGGCTGCCGGCGGTCCGCGTGCCGACTCCGGCTCGGTCTGCCGACTGCCTCGGCGCAGAGGATACGCCGAGGCGGTCCGTCGTCGTCGTGGCCGGTCAGCCGAGTGAGGTGAGGAGGGTGTCGAGTGCCTTGACCTCGGTGGCCTTGTCGGGGCTCGGGGCGCGCAGCGCGGTCAGGACCTGGTCGATCTCGCCGTCGAGGAAGTGCCAGGACTGCTCGCTCTTGGGCTCAAGAGTGGACTGGTCCTTGTCCCAGGCGGTCTCGAGGTCGGTCACCCGGGTCGTCGCGGCCGACTGGCTGCCCGAATTGAGCTTGGCCAGGGTGTCGGCCGCGATCGTGCGGAACTTCGCGATCTCGGCCGGGGGGAACGGCGACGTCGCCTGCTTCGGGGTGAGGTGGGCGGTCACGGGTGCGGGGGCGTCCTCCTCACTGGCCGCGGCCGCGTGAGGCTGGTGGTGTGCCCAGACGAGCAGAGCCGCGGTCGCGACCGCCACGACGGCGTAGTAACCGAGCATGATCCGCTCGCGCGCCGGGTTCAGCGCCTGCGGGGCATGAGTGAGAGCGTCGGTCTCGATGACATCGCTGCGGCTGACCGTGAGGTACACGACCGTGGCGAGGATCGCGCCCAGGAAGATCACGCTGGTCGCCGCGGTGCCGAGACCCAGGCCGCCGTCGCCGCCGGGCGAGCCGAGCCAGTCGCCGAGGTTGGCGCCGAGCGGGCGGGTGAGGATGTAGGCGAGCCAGAAGGAGAGCACCGCGTTGGCGCCGAGGCGCCATCCGAGGACGATCGCGACGATCAGTCCGAGAGGCAGGAACACGGAGACGCCTGCGGTCCAGCCGGTCAGTTCCAGGGTCCAGTCGCCGGTCGCGGTGCCGAGGGCGAAGGTGACCAGGACCGCGAGCCAGTAGAAGAGCTCACGGGGACGGGTGGTGATGGTGTGGACCGACAGGGTCCGCTCGCGGGCGTACCAGATCCCGAAGACGACGGCCAGGAGGGCGGAGAACACGCTGGTGCTCAGCGCGAGGGGGACGCCCTGGCTGTCGGTGAGGATGTCGGTGTAGAGGGTGCCGGTCACGCTCACCACCACGACGGTGAGCCAGTACACGAACGGGACATAGCGTTTGGTGGTGAGCTGCCAGCCCATGACGCCCGCCAGAACCACGGTGAAGATCAACGCCGTGTTGATGAGGCCCACGCCGAGGTTCATGTTGATCCAGTCGGCGAAGCTCTCGCCGACCGTGGTGCACAGGATCTTGATGATCCAGAACCAGATCGTGACCTCGGGAACCTTGTTCAGCATCTGCCTGGCAGGCGTCCGAAGGCCCTCGGACGTCGTCGCAGTTGTCATGTGACCCTCGCAGGGAACGGGTGGCAGCACGGAGGGGCGTCCCTCACGTCTGCGGAACGGTGATTTTCTGGAAATGCACGGCTCAGCGCGATGTCGTATTCGCAGGTCCGCGGCATGACTTCGACTTCTCGTCGGACCTGCTCCGGCCGCGCCGCCGGAATTCTTTTTCGCGACAGGGCTGGCGTTCCTGGCATGGCTCCCTATTTCGGGAGGCCCTCATTCCCACGAACCCCGGCCGGTAAAGCCGGCGATAATTCCAGGAAATTCGTCCCGGGATTCAACCTGTGCGGCGCGCGAGTGCCGGAGAAACGGGGTGAGCCCGCCTCGGGAACCACCGGACCAGCAGACGTTTCATCGGTCATGGTGCCCGACTGTGCCAGCCGGAACCTGAACACATCCTGACTGCCACATCGGCGGTGCCGCGAGCCCCGAGGGCGAGTGCGGCCGCCGCTGAGACCACGCCTCCGAGGAGCAGCGCGGAGCGGGGGCCGAAGGCGTCGGAGACGACACCGACGAGGGGGGCGCCGATGGGGGTGCCGCCCAGGAGCACGAGGAAGTAGACGGACAGCACACGCCCCCGCAGATGCGGGTCGACGTGCAGCTGTGTCAGGGCGTTGGCGGTCGTGGTGACGATCACCGCGGCGAAGCCGACGGGGACCAGCAGGGCCATGAACGTGGCGTAGCCGGGCATCAGGCCCAGCGCGGCCTCCAGTGCACCGAAGACGACCGTGGCCGTGGCCAGACGTCGTGCGGTGGGCGGTCGTTTTCCGTTGGCCGCGAGGAGCGCGCCGCCGAGGCTGCCCGCGGCATAGGCGGCGGAGAGACAGCCGAAGGCGGCCGTGCCGGAGTGGAAGACGGTGACGGCCACGAGGGAGACGGTGACCTGGAAGTTGAGTCCGAAGGTGCCCACGAAGGCCATGAGCGCGATCGGCCGGCGTAGCTCCGGAGTGGCGACGATGTGGCGGAAGGCGTCGGTCAGGCGCTGGTCGCCGGGGCGGCCCCGGTCGGGGTGGCGGAGTTCACCGGGCGGAACGGCGGACAGCCCGTACAGGACCGCCAGGTAGGAGACCGCGTTGATCAGGAACACCGGGCCGGTCCCGACGGCGGCCACCGTCAGGCCCGCGGCGGCGGGCCCGAGGATCCGGGCGACGTTGAACTGGGCGGAGTTCAGGCTGACCGCGGCGGCCACCTGATCGCGGGCGACCAGGTCGGATATGAGTGCGTTGCGGGCGGGACCGTCCACGGCGGTGGCGGTGCCGAGGGCCACGGCCAGGGCGTGGACGGCGGGCAGGCTCACCGTGCCGGTGACGGTCAGGGCGCCGAGCAGCAGTGACTGCGCCGCCATGGTGGTCTGGGTGATCAGCAGCAGCCGGCGTCCGGGGTAGCGGTCGGCGAGGGCTCCGCCGGTGAGTCCGAACAGGGTCTGGGGCAGGAACTGCAGGGCGGTCACGATGCCGACCGCACTGCCGCTGTTGCCGGTCAGCTGCAGGACCAGCAGGTCCTGGGCGGCTCGCTGCATCCAGGTACCGATGTTGGAGGTCAGCTGGCCGAGCAGGTAGCGGCGGAAGGCCCGGACGGTGAGGGTGGCGAGCGCCGAACCGTGCTGTCTGCCGGGGGACGGGCGGCACCGCGGGCTCATGCCGGTCGGCCTGCGTACGCGTCCGCGACGGGCGCGTCCAGGTCGTCGAGGTGGTGGAAGGTCGGGTGTGGGTGCATGAGGAAGGCGTGGTGGGAGATGTTCCACGCGTAGGCGCCGGCCATGGCGAACGCGATCCGGTCGCCGGTCCGCAGCCGGTCGACCATGACGCGGCGGGCCAGGACGTCCTTGGGCGTGCAGAGCTGTCCGACCAGGGTCACCGGCTCGCCGCGGACCTCCGGGCGGGGCCAGGAGTGCTGCCAGGACCGGTCGGGGATGACCTCGAAGGGCTGGTCGTGCTGTTTCGCGGCCGGTGTGCGCAGGTGGTGGGTGCCGCCGCGCAGGACGGCGAACGCCTGGCCGCGGCTGTGTCTGACGTCCAGGACCTGGGTGACGTACCAGCCGCAGTAGACCGTGACCGAGCGGCCCGGTTCGATCCGCAGCGTGACACGGGGATGGCGCTCCAGCGTCCGGCACAGCCCGACGCCGAACGCGGCCCAGTCGAAGACCTCGTCGGGACGGGTGTAGTCGACGCCCATCCCGCCGCCGATGTTGACTTCGTCGAGTGCGATCCCCTGTTGGTGCGCCCAGCGGTCCGCCCAGGCCATCACCTGGGCGACGAGGGCCAGGTGGGCGCGCGCGTCGAGGCCGCTGGCCAGGTGGACGTGCAGCCCGCGCAGCCGGATACGGCCGTCGGCCGCGATGATCCGCAGGCACGGGTCCAGCTGGGCGGGGTCCAGACCGAAGGGGCTGGGACAGCCGCCCATGACCAGGGAGACCGAACGGAGCAGCACCGGCACGTTGACGCGCAGCAGCACGTCGACCGTGCGGTCGCCCAGCACGGTCGTCAGCGTGCGCAGCTCGTGTTCGCTCTCGACGTGCAGGCGCTCCACGCCCGCGTCCAGGGCCTCGGCCAGTTCCGCCGGGGTCTTGCCGGGGCCGCCGAAGGCGATCCGGGCTTCGGGGAGGAGGCCGCGGACTTGGCGGATCTCGCCGCCGGAGGCGACCTCGAACCCGTCGACGTGCTCGGCCAGGGTCTGCAGCAGCCGGGGGTCGGAGTTGGCCTTCGCCGCATAGAGCAGTTCGACGCGGCGGGGCAGCGCGGCCCGGACGGCGCGGACGTGCTCGCGCAGGCCGGGCAGGTCGTAGAGGTAGGCGGGCAGGTCGTCGTCGGCCAGCCGGCCGATGTGGTGCAGCAGCGCGGGCCTCACGGCGTCACCTCGCGGGGGAAGTCCGCGCCGAGCGGGCTGGGCAGGGGAACGTAGTGGGCGTGCCGGTCGGCCTGGCGGGCCCAGCGCAGCAGGAGGTTGGCCTTGGCGGGCAGCGGCACGCCGGAGAGCAGGGCACGCAGGCGGGGTGGTTCACCGGCGGAGCGGGCGTAGGCGCCGATGTGGTCGCGGACCAGGCCCCACAGCGCGGGTTCCAGGGCCGGCCGAAGGTCGGCCAGGGCGCCGAGCACCTCGGCGACATGGTTGACCAGCAGGCAGTACGCGACCCGGTTCCAGCCGCGTTCGGCGTCGTAGGTCAGCGGCCCGCGGACGTCCTCCGGCAGAGTGGACAGGAACCGTTCGTGATGGCGGGGCAGGAGCTTGGTGCCCTCCAGGTCGCGGAACAGCATCTGTGCGGGCATGCCGTCCGCCCGCACGCCGACGACGACGTTCTGCAGGTGGGGTTCCAGGACGATGCCGTGTTCGAAGTACGCGGCCAGCACGGGCGGCAGCAGCAACCCGAGGTACGCCTCCCACCAGGCCAGGAGGTCTCCTTCGCCGCGGGCCAGCAGGTGGGAGACGTGGGCCTGGCTGGTGGGGTACTCGTCCGCGACGGCGGCGGCGAGCAGCGGCGTCACGCCCGAACGGAGGTGGGGACGCAGGCCGGAGCGCACGATGACGCCGAAACCCTCGGCCAGGTCGGTGTCGCCGCCGACGGCGACGGTGCGGTAACCGGGCTCGGCGAGCAGCGCGCAGCCGGGGAAGCGGTCGGCGAGCCTGGTCATGACGGGTTGGACCAGCCGGTTCAGGGCAACGGCACCCGACAGTTCGTAACCGGCGTTCTTGCGCAGGCAGTTGGTGATACGGACGTTGAGGCTGAACTTCAGGAAGGTGTCCGCGTCCGGCTGGTAGAGCGTTCGCACCGACGCGGTGGGCACCCATGCGGGCCCGCTGACGCCCGCGTCCACGACGGCGCCCTCCGCCATCGCCGCGCACAGCCCCTCGTGGCCGCGCAGCAACCGGAACTGCCAGGGGTGCACCGGGAGCGTCACGTACTGCGGGTCCACCGGCGGACCCAGCCTGTCCAGCTCCCCCGACTCGCCCTCCTCCCGCACCAGTTCGCGGCGTACGGCCAGGTGGTGCAGGCGGATGCGGGCCCCGGTCTCCGGTCCGTACGCCAGCCAGTCCGCCGGGTCCCCGCTGCGGGCCTTGGGCGTGGGGTGGAAGCGGTGCCCGAACACCAGCGCCTGCTCCGAGGCCAGATAGAGGTCAGGACCGAAGCCCGGTTGCGGTGCCGGACGGGCGCGGCGGTCAAAGGTGGCGCGGTGTTCCAGCGTGGTGCGGTGTTCCAGCGTGGTGCGGATGGTGTCGTGGCTGTCGGCGACCTGGGCCAGGAACTCGTCGTTGGCCGTGCCGGTGCGCAGTTCGAGTTCCTCCTGGACGTAGCCGGCCAGTTCCCGCCAGTCGACGGTGGCCCATGCGGCGTCGTGGAGTCGTTGGACGGGGCCCTCGAAGCGGTGGGCGCCGATCATCGAGACCCGGCGGAGCCGGGCCCGCAGCAGCAGGCCGCGATGGGGCAGGCGCAGCAGGAGGTGGTCGTGGTCGACTGTCACCTGGTGCTCGGGGGCGGACACCTCGCGGACGAGGCAGTTGAGCAGGGTGTGGGCGGTGACGGCGTCGGCGGTCCCGTCCGGCGGATCGGTCCGTGGAGCGGTGGTGGTGCCGGGCGCGAGGGCGGAGGTGGTCATGGGGTGGCTCCCGTGCGTCAGAAGTAGCGGTACCGGGTGAGGGGATTGGGGAGGGGGGTCCACTGGGCCCGGCCGGGGTCGTCGGCCAGACGCATCGCGATGGTGGCCTTCAGCGGCAGGGTGTCGCCGAAGAAGACGGCCTCGTCCCCGTGGTCCGGCAGTTCGGCGTACGCGCGGCGACCGGCCTCGGCCACCGTCTCCCACAGCGTCCCGGGGTCGATGGCGCGGGTCCGGGCGAGGACGTCGACCAGTTCGCTGAAGACCCCGCTGAGCAGCGCGCCGAAGAGCTTGGTGCGCAGCGCGTCCGGGTCGTCGCCCGCCCGGGTGCCGGCCAGGGGCGGCAGGGTGAATCCCTGGGCGGCCAGCCTGCGCGGACTGACCCGGACCCCGTCCAGGTCCCGGTAGAGCACGCGCAGCGGCCTCCCGTCCCGGAGGACGACGAGGGTGTTCTGGCCGTGGGCCTCCAGCGCGACGCCCATGGACAGCAGGGTCAGCGCGGGCGGCAGTACCAGCGTGGCGAAGTCCCGCAGCCAGCACACCGGATCGCCCGCCACGACGGCGGCGCCGGTCGCGTGCACCGCCGTCAGCGGGACGGCGATCTCACCGTCGCCGAGGTGCGAGTCGGTGGACTCCCTGACCATCGCGGCCAGGCTGCCGGACGCTCGTCCGTCCACCCGGACCGCGCCACCGCCCGACTCCCGGAGCACCCGGAGGCTGTCGCCGAACCCGGCTTTGTCGACGACGGCCGAGACCAGCTCCGACAGGGCCGGCCCGTCGGCCACCTCCGCCGGCGAGATGGTCCGCCGGTAGTTGGTGACCTGCACGTCGAGGGCGGTCTTGATGTGACGGCCGGGCAGATCGGCCACCGGTGCGAGCGTCCGCAGCGACAGCAGCGGCCGGGCCGGGATCGTCCGCCCCGTCACGGCGAGGTCGCGGTGGCGTGCCAGTACATGGTCCCGCTGCCAGGGATGGACCGGGACCAGGAAGGTGTCGCCGTCCCGCAGCTCCGCCGGCCAGGTGCCCGCGCTCTGCCAGCGGTCGGCCGGGACGGGCAGCAGGGCCAGTTCGACCACCGGGTGGTGCTCGGGTGCGTAGGCCAGGACCTCGGCGACGGACATGCCGGTACGGGTACGGCAGCACGGGTGCTGCGGGTGGCCGTCGACCACCGCCTGCTCCGCGTCGGCCGAATCGCGCGGCCTGCCGGGCCGTCCGGGATTCGCGGCGCGGGCCAGCGCGAGGTTGACGACGCTGTTGTCCAGCTCGGCGGCGAGCCGGTCCACGGCCGACCCGGACAGCCCCAGCAGGGCGAGGAGTTGCGCCGGCCCGCGCACCGGCCCCGCGGGCCCCGACACCGTGAAGTCCTCGGGCGTCCGGGCGAACCGCTGGGCACACGCGTGAGGTGCCGTGAGCCGGTCACCGTTCCGCAGCGTCACGACCAGTGTGTCCGCCTCGCGCTGCCGGACGGTCACGCCGGGCAGCGGCTCCCGCGCGAGGGCGCCCCACAGCCGCCCCAGGACGGTGGCCCGCGCTCCGGGGAGGGCTGCCGCGAACGGCTCCGCCAGATCCGGGCGCACCCGCCGCAGTTCGTCGTTCGCCCTCTCGGACTTCCCCTCACCTCTCCCCTGCGGGAACGGAGGACGCACGGACGTGTGGGAGGTATCTGAGGGCATGGCGGATTCCCGGAAGTCGAGTGATTTTCCAGCACGCGGCGCACCTGAATCGGACCGCGCTTCGGACACTACGGGAAGGCGTGTAAGCGCCGATCAAGCGGAAATACAGGCGGTTTTCAGAGAGCCCGGAGGCGAAATCCCTGAAACGCCGGAAAATCAGGGCCGCCCATGAGTGTTGCCACAGCCCGCGACGGCGGCACATCCAGGGCCCACAGCACGGCGCAGCCATGCCTGCCGCGCGGCCCACGCGGCAGCAAGTCGCAGGTCATGGGCTACTTCCACCTGCCCGCACCACGCACTCCCGCGGAATCCCGGCGGTCCCGACGTGCTGTTTCTTAACCATCTCCTCACCAGGAGCTGGCAATACTCTGGATTTCCCGACACCACCCTCCTCCACGAGTCCACCATCCGGCTGAATTCCGCGGCACGCGCCCATGGACGACCGGGTGCGTGCCGCCGTCACATGAGAAACCCGAAGGGTCACTGATACGAGGGAATGGCACGGCGGTTGTACAGCGCGGTGGGGCTGCTGTTTGTGAGCCTGTCGGCATGCATCTGCTGCTGATCGAGGACGACGAGCGGGTGGCCGAGCCCCTGCTGGAGGGACTGGGCCGTTTCGGGTTCACCGTGGAACACGCGCGCACCGGTGCCGAAGGGCTGTCCGCCGCGGAGCCGGCGATGGTGCTCCTGGACCTGGGGCTTCCCGACATGGACGGCATCGACGTCTGCCGGGAGCTACGAGCCCGCTCTGCGGTCCCGATCATCATGATCACCGCGCGGGACTCCGAGGCCGACCGGGTGCTCGGTCTGGAGCTGGGCGCGGACGACTACGTGTCGAAGCCGTTCGGGGTCCGGGAACTGGTGGCGCGGATCCGGGCCGTGGCCCGACGCACCCGGGCCGTGCCCGGAGACGCGGGGGATCCGGTGCCCGGAGCCTCCGGCGCCCGGGACCCGGTCGGCGCAGCCGGCGCCCAGCGGATCGGTCCCCTCAGCGTCGACCGTCGAACCCGTCAGGTCCGGGTGGGCCGGGTGCCGATCGCCCTGGCTCCGAAGGAGTTCTCCCTGCTCGTCTGCCTCGCCGAGGATCCAGGTGCCGTCTTCTCCCGTCAGCAGATCCTCGACACGGTGTGGGAGCCGGACTATTTCGGCCCCACGAAGACCCTCGACGTGCACATCGCCGCCCTGCGCCGCAAGCTCGGTGACCCCTCCTGGATCGAGAACATCCGCGGCATCGGCTTCCGTCTGGTTCCGCCCACCGGCCCCGACCCGGCCCCGGCCGCACCGGACCGGCCCCGCGGAAGCGCCCGATGACGCGCCGTCTGCTGCTCAGCTATCTCAGCCTCATGGCGCTCGTCCTGCTGGCCCTGGAAGTGCCCTTCGGCTTCGTCTACGCCCGCAACGAGCTGAACCGCTTCTCCCACACGGCGGAACTGGGCGCGGTCACGCTCGCCTCCGTGTGCGAGGAGAAACTCGAACACGGGCGGGCGTCGGACCTGCCGGAGTTCGCCCGAGACTACGCCCGGCGCACCGGCAGCGGTGTGGTCATCACCGACCGGGGCGGCACGGTCCTCACCGACTCCGCCGACGCGACCGCCGTGGGCACGGACCTCTCGTCCCAGCCGGACATCGCCACCGCCCTCCGCGACCGGCCCGCCACCGGGATCCGCGACGACCTCGTCCCGGGCGTCAAGGTCCTGTTCGCCACCGTGCCGGGCGGGTCCGGCGACACCGTCCCCTGCGTCGTGCGGACCCTGTACCCGCTCACCCCGATCGCCGCGAAGGTGCATGCCACCTGGGTCGCCCTCGGCGTCGTCGGCCTGGGCGTGCTGGCGGTGGTCGCGCTGATCGGTTTCGCGCTCGCCCGCTGGATCACCCGCCCGCTGCGGGCGCTGGAACGGGCCACGACGCAACTGGCCGACGGCCGCCTGACCGACCCTCCGGACACCGACCGCGGACCGCCCGAACTACGCCGGGTGACGGCCACGTTCACCCGCACGGCAACCCGGCTCCAGCACCTGCTCCACGCCCAGCAGGCCTTCGCCTCGGAGGCGTCGCACCAGCTCAAGACGCCCTTGACCTCCCTGCGCCTGCGTCTGGAGAACTTCGAACCCCACCTCGCCGCCTGCGCCCAGGACAGCCTCGGCGACGCGATCGACGAGGTCGCCCGCCTCAGCCGCATGGTCCAGGGACTGCTCGCCCTCGCCCGGCTGGAGAACTCGGCGATCACGCCGGAGGTCGTGGACCTCGACGCCGTCGTCGCCGACCGCGCGGCCATCTGGACGGCGTTCGCCGGCGATCAGCGTGTCGGCATCGCGGTGACCGGGCCCGAGGTCGGCCAGGTGTGGGCCGTCGCGGGCGCACTGGAACAGATCCTCGACAACCTGCTGTCCAATGCCCTGTCCGTCTCACCGCCCGGCACCACGATCACCCTGGCGACCACCACCGCGACGGCGGACGACGGATGCACGGTCGAACTGCATGTGATCGACCAGGGCCCAGGCATGACCGAGACCGACCGGCAACGGGCCTTCGACCGCTTCTGGCGGGCCGCCGACGCCCACCACGACGGCACCGGCCTGGGCCTTTCCATGGTTCAGCGGCTCACCCGGGCCGGCGGTGGAGACGTCGCCCTGAACGCGGTGCCGGGCGGCGGCCTGGACGCCGTCGTCAGGCTGCGGCCCGGGCCGGCGGTGCGCCCCCGGCGACCCCGTACCGCTGTTCCCTCGGCTCAGAGCGCGGGTACCGCCGGGTGCTCCGGTTCGGAGACGTCCACGCGGGTGGCGGACAGGTAGACGACCGTGCCGAGGACGACCGTCAGGAAGAGGGCGCCGGTGACGACGGTGCCCAACCCCAGGCCGCCGTCGCCGGTGGGCTGGGCGAGGTAGTCGCCGACGGAGGCGCCGAGGGGGCCGGTGAGGAGGTAGGCGGTCCAGAAGCTCCACACCGCGTCCAGGTCCAGCGCGAAGTGCGCGATGGCCACCGCGGCGATGGCTGCCGCGAACAGGGCGGCGGACAGCCAGTACCCGAGGTCCAGGCGCTCGGACACCAGGTCACCGGCGGCGGTGCCCAGGGCGAACGTGAAGAACACCGCCGGCCAGTAGAAGGACTCGCGGCCGGCGGTGTCGATGTGGCGGAGGGACAGGGTCCGCTCGCGCCGGTACCAGACCACGAACACGACGGCGAGGACGACCGCGAAGACCGTCGTTGCGGTCGCCGGCGGCACGCCCACGGTGTCGGTGAGGTCGTCGCTGATCAGCGTGGAGCAGATGCTGATCAGCGCCACGGTGAGCCAGTACACGCCCGCCCGGTAGGCGCTCGTGCGGAACTGGACCACCAGGACGACGGCCAGCAGGGCGCTCATCAGCACCGAGCCGCCGGTCAGCCCCAGGCCGGCCTTCTCGTTCAGCAGGTCGGCCGCGGTCGCGCCGACCGTGGTGCACAGGACCTTGATGATCCAGAAGTAGACGGTGGGTTCGGGCACCTTGTTCCGGCGCGGGCGATGACCCGAAGCGGCTGTCCGGCCGGCCTCCGGAACCACCTGGCTCGCAGACGTTTCATGGGTCATGCCGACCGACCCTGCCAGGCCGTTCCTGAACATATCCTGACCGCCGCCGGGCGTCGGCCCGCCCGGAGCCCACCGACCGCCTTACCGGACGGCCGAAGCGGCGGCCGGGATGTGGGCCGAGGTGATCGTCATCGGCGTGCCGGTGACGGCGATGAGATAGCTCCCCGGCCCGTGGCCACCAGGCATCACCCGGAAGCCTCCTTCGGGTTCCACCCGGTACTCCGAGGTGGCGTGCGGGGCCAGCACGGTGGGACCCGAGGCGATCGTCCACCAGTTGGAGGCGCCCTGGCCGGTGCGGCTCGCGAAGTGCGGTTCGAGTGCCGTACCGGTGGTGTTGACGGCCCGGACGTCGATGGTGGTGACACCGACACGTGACCCGTGCCTGGCGAAGCGCGGGGCGAGGCTCATGCGCAGCGGCGGCGGGCTCGCGGCGGCGATCACCACGCACACGAGGGCCGGGGCGAGCAGCCCGGCCGCGACGACGGTCCTGGCGCGGCGGCCGGTGAGGCGGGGCGGACGCGGCTGCCAGGCGGTGGCGAACGCGGCGGCCGGGACGGTGGCGGCGGCCGCCAGCCACAGCGGGGTCATCATCAGGAAGTAGCCGTCCTGGGAACGCGTGGCCAGGTAGAAGGCGAGCCAGGGCAGGACGGTGAGGGCAGGGCCCAGCCGTCGCACGAACAGCAGCGTGGCCGCGAGCAGGCCGAGCAGGAGCAGCTGGCTGCCGTAGGAGTAGTAGTCGAGGCGGCTGCTGCCGTCGGTGAAGTAGTAGGAGATGCCCATCAGGCCCTGGCCGTGCAGGATCGCCTTCTGCTCCAGGGGCAGCAGGATCCCGTTCAGCCAGGCCGGGAAGTCCTGGACGGCGAAGTAGGCGTTGGCCGCGGCCCAGGTGAGGGCCGCCGTGGCCGTGTAGCGGGCGGTGACCGCGAGGGCGCGCCGGGGGCCGAGTTCGCCGCGCCGGACGGCGTACAGGCCGATCAGGAGGAACGGGGCGAGGAACCAGGCGAGTTGCTGGGCGGCGCAGGCGGCGCCCAGACAGGCCGCCCGCAGTACGCCCCTCGGCCCGAGGTAGCCGCCCTCCCCCGTGCCGGGCCACCGGACCACGACGGGGACGAGCAGGGCGAGGGCCGTGACGGCCGGGTAGCCGGAGTAGGCGTAGTGGGGCAGGAGACCGAAGCCGAGGCAGACGGCCGTGGCCGCGGACCGCCAGGGCGCCGGCAGCAGGAACCACAGCAGGACCGAGGCGGCGAGGAGCGCGAGGGTGGGGACCAGGGTGGCGGCCGCCGTCGAGTGGAGGACGGCGTACACCGGTGCGGCGAGCAGGGCGGTCAGCGGCGGATAGCCGTACGTGTAGTCGGCGCCGCCGGACATGGTCTTGGTGATCCCGACGCCGTGCGTGGCGAACAACCAGGGCCACGGCCGGCCGTAGACCGGCTGTCCGTGCAGTATCTGGCTCGCGGCCTGGGCGGTCAGCACGCCTTCGTCGCTGCCGGCGTGGTCGAGCAGGTAACCGCAGACCACCAGGGCGACGGCGGTGACCAGTACGGCCGCGTCGACCCTGATCAGCGCCCGTCGGCCGCGTACGAGGAGGCTGAGGACGGCGCAGCCGAGGATGGCGGCGTAGCAGCCGGAGATGACACCGGCGACCGCCGGACTCGACGCCATCGCGGTCGTCCAGGCGGCGCGCGTGCCGATGAACAGGCTGATCGTGGCCACCAGGGTCATGCCCCGGTGCCATTGCTGGGGCGCGGCGTCCGGGACGCCGAGGGCCGACGCCCGGGTCGGGGGCGGTGCCGCCACGTGCGTCGCGGTACGAGGACGGGTCTCGACGCCCATTCCGCCCCGATGGGTGTCAGCCAAGGACTGTCTCCTCTGTCTCGTCTTCCGTCGGTGTCTCGTCTGTGGGCGCTCCGGTTCGATCATCTACAGTTCATCTGACGTCTACAAGGATGTAGTCGGTAAGTGGTTTGCGTGAAATTGCTCAGCCCGGCGGTCTCGCGCTCCGTCTCACCCGGGTGTCCCCGCCTCTTGGTTCTCGTCCTGGGCCACCGGGAGGAGCAGGGTGAACGTGGCCGGGTGCCGGCCGGTCAGGGAGAGCCTGCCGCCGAGCGAGACGGCCAGGTCCCGGGCGAGGGCCAGGCCGATGCCCGTTCCCTGCCCGTCCCCGCTGCGGCCGCGGTCGAAGAGCCGGGCCGGCTCGCCCGGCACGGCACCCTCGTCGCGCACGTCGAAGGCGAGGGCGCCCTCGAGGTCCCGCACGGTCACGCGGACCGTGCCGCGCCCGTGCGCCCGGGCGTTGTCCAGCAGGATGCCGAGCACTTCCGACACGGCCGCGCCGGGGACGCGGACGTCGGCCGGTGCGTCCTGGCCGGCGCACTCCAGGCGTCTGCCGTCCTGGGCGAAGAGGCCGTGCCACCGTTCCTCCGTCTCCCGCAGCAGCTGTCGTACGGCGATCGTCCCGGCGGTGGGGCGGGCCGTCTCCCGGGAACGGGACAGGCGCAGCACCTCCTCCACCGTGTGGTGCAGTCGCTCGGTGGTGGCCAGCGCCTCGGCCAGCACGGGCCGCAGCCGGGTGTCGTCGTCCTGCGCGAGGCCCGCTTCCAGGGCGAGGTGCAGGCCGGTGAGCGGGGTGCGCAGCTGGTGGGAGGCGTTGGCGGTGAAGTCGCGTTCGTGGCGCAGGAGTTCGGAGAGAGTGTGCAGCATCTCGTTGTGGGTGCGGGCGACCTGGTCGATCTCGGCGACGCTGCTCGGGGCGGCCCGTGCGGTCAGGTCGCCCTCGGTCACCGTCCGGCAGTGCCGGGAGAGGTCCTCCAGCGGTGCGGCCAGCGCCCGGGCCTGCCGGCGGGCGACAAGGACGGCGACGGTCAGCGCGAGCGCGGCCACGCCGAGCAGCAGCGTCCAGGCGGCGAGGACCCGGTTGCGCACAGCGGCGGCGGGGGTCGAGGCCCGTACGACGCCGATCACCTTCTCGGCGTGCGAGACGGGCACGGCCACCACCAGGTCGGCGCCCGCCCGGCCCCGCACCAGCTCACCGCCGAGGGCCTGACGGACCGGGGTGTCACCGGGCCGTGGGCCGCTGCCCGCGCGCAGGCGCAGTTGCGGGTCGTACAGGCCGAGGCGCCCGCCGGCCGGGGGCGCGGGCAGTTCCACCGGGTCTCCGGTCACGAAGTCCGGGCTCACGCGTACGGCCGCGGCCAGGGCCGCCCGTTCCAGGGTGTCGCGCTGGTCTGCGTACAGGGACGACCTGATCGCCAGGGCCAGCGGGACCGCGAGGAGGACGACGGCGACCAGGGCGGCGGTCAGGGCGACTCGCACCACGCGCTGTCTCATGCCCTCATCATGCGCGCCGCCCACCTGGGCCGATGCGCTGCGCCACACGCTTTTGCCGTCGTCTAACCCTCGGCGGGCAGGGCGTTAACCGGCTGCTTCCTAGCGTCGGTGCCATGACCGTCCGGTCCGAGGTTCCCCTGGAGGGCAGTGGCCATGGCAGCACACTCAAGGACGTACGCGGTAGTCGGGCTGACCCTCGTGGCGGCGGTGACCGCGGGCTGTTCCGGTTCCGGTTCCGGTTCCGGCTCGCACGCCGGTTCCGGTGGCCCCGCGTCCGGTCCGACCACCGCAGGCGGCCAGCTCCAGCCGGCGCCCACCGAGTCCAACCCGCCCGGCGACATCCCCGACAGCCAGGTGTACGTCTCCTACCGGCCGGCCGGCGGTTCCTTCACCGGCTTCACCCTGAAGGTGCCCGAGGGCTGGGCCCGCACCGGCCAGGGCGGCACCACCGCGTTCACCGACAAGCTCAACACCGTGCGGATCACCGCGGTTTCGGCCTCCGGCGCGCCCACGGTCGGCTCGGTGACCAATACCGTCGTGCCCCAACTCCGCTCCCAGGTACCGAAGTTCTCCTCGCCCAAGGTGAGTGAGGTGACCCGGCACGCCGGACGCGTGGTCCTGTTGACCTACCAGGGTGACTCGGCGAAGGACCCGGTCACCGGCAAGGTGGTGCGGGACGCCTTCGAGCGGTACGCCTTCTACCGCGTGGGGCACGAGGTGGACCTGACCCTGTCGGGGCCGGTCAACGCCGACAACGTCGACCCGTGGCGCATCGTCAGCGACTCCTTCGGCTGGCGGTGAGCGCACCATGTCCGACGGCACACACACGAACGACGTCGCCGACGACGTCCTCACGGCCCGCGAGCTGTACCGCTTCTACCGGGCCGGGGAGGAGGAGACACTCGCGCTGCGCGGGGTGTCGCTGAGGGTGCGGCGCGGCGAGACGGTCGCGGTCGTGGGCCCGTCCGGGGCCGGCAAGTCGACCCTGCTGGCGTGCCTGGCCGGACTCGACGAGCCCTCCGGCGGCGAGGTCCGCGTCGACGGCGTACGGATCAGCCACCGGCCCGAGACCGAGCGGGCCCGGCTGCGGGCCCGGCACATCGGCGTCCTGCTGCAGACCCGCAACCTGCTGCCGCACCTGAGCGTGCGGGACAACGTCCGCCTGCCGCAGCGGGCGCGGGGCCGCAGGGCCCCCGTCCCGGCCGGGGAACTGCTGGCCCGGGTGGGGCTGGCCGACCGGGCGCACGCCCTGCCGCGACAGCTGTCCGGCGGCGAGCTGGCCCGGGCCGGGCTCGCCGTCGCGCTGGCCAACGCGCCCGCCGTCCTGCTCGCCGACGAACCGACCGGTGAACTGGACGGCGATACCGAGCAGTTGGTGCTGTCGATGCTGCGGGAGCGGGCCGCGGAGGGGTGCGCCGTGCTGATCGTCACGCACAGCCGCGAAGCCGTCCGCATCGCGGACCGGGTGATCACCCTGACGGACGGGAGGACCGCCGAGGCCCCACGGCAGGACACCCACGCCCGGCAGCAGGACACCCACGCCCGGCGGCAGGCCACCGACGCCCGGCGCCAAGGCCGCGAGGAGGCGCCCGATGCCGTCTGATGAGGTGCTCGTCAGCTGCTCCGACGCGGCCCTGACCTTCGGGCGGGGAGCTCAGGCGGTCGTGGCCGTGCACGGGGCCGCCCTGGAGATCCGGGCCGGGGACCGGCTCGCGGTCGTCGGCCCCTCGGGATCGGGCAAGAGCTCGCTGCTGCACCTGCTGGCCGGGCTCGAACAGCCCACCAGCGGCACGGTCACCCGGGCCGCCTCGCTCGGGCCGTACGACATCGGCCTGGTGTTCCAGGGCGACAGCCTGATCCCCGCCCTCGACGTGGTGGAGAACACCGCCCTGCCCCTGGTCCTCACCGATCGTCCGGAGGACGAGGCCCGACTCTGCGCGCTCGCGGCACTCGCCCTCGTGGACGCCGCCGACCTGGCCGACCGGCTCCCCGAGGAGATCTCCGGCGGCCAGGCCCAGCGGGTGGCCGCCGCCCGGGTCCTGGCCCAGGCGCCACGCCTGATCCTGGCCGACGAACCCACCGGCCGCCTCGACCACGCCACCGGCGCCCGCGTCCTGGACGCCCTGCTGACGGCCGCCGACCGCACCGGAGCGGCACTCGTCGTCACGACCCACGACCCGGCCGTCGCCGCCCGGCTCACCGTCCGCCGCAGCATGTGCGCCGGACGGCTGCTCGCCCCCGAGGAGGTTCCGTGACCACCGCCCGGGTGCGGGGACCGCACCGGAACCGCGCCGCGACCCCGCCGACCGCCGAGGAGATGCCATGATCACCGCCTGGGCCCGCGGGCTGGCCCGCCACCGCACCGGACGGCTCCTGGCCGCCCTGACCGGCATCGCGCTCGCGGTCGCCCTGGTCGCCGCGCTCGGCTCCTTCCTCACCGCGTCGAAGGCGACCATGACCCAGCGCGCCGTGCGCTCGGTCGCCGTGGACTGGCAGGTCCAGGTACAGCCCGGCGCCGACCCGCACACGGTCCTGTCCCTGGTGTCCGGAGCCCCGGGCACCCGCACCGCCCTGCCCGTCGGCTTCGCGCACACCAGCGGCTTCACCGCCCGTGTGCAGGGCAGCACCCAGACCACCGGCCCCGGCATGGCCCTCGGCCTGCCCGACGGCTACCGTGCCCGCTTCCCCGACGCCATGCGCACGCTCTCCGGCTCGTCCACGGGTGTCCTGCTGGCCCAGCAGACCGCCTCCAACCTGCACGCGGCCCCCGGCGACACCATCGGCATCCAGCTGCCCGGTGCCGGTCTGCGCCAGGTGAAGGTGGACGGTGTGGTCGACCTGCCCCAGGCCGACTCCCTCTTCCAGACCGTCGGCGCCCCCAGCCAGTCCCAGCCGACCGCGCCCCCGGACAACGTCGTCCTGCTGCCCGCCGCCCGGTTCGCCGCCCTCACCCAGGGCGCCACCGGTGTCACCACCCAGATCCACGCCGCCCGCGACACCGCCCGGCTGCCCTCCGACCCGGCCGCCGCGTACTCCGCCGCCACCGGCGCCGCCCACCACCTCGAAGCCCACGCCACCGGCACGGCCCTGGTCGGCGACAACGTCGGCGCGGCTCTCGACTCGGCCCGCCAGGACGCCCTGTACGCCCAGATCCTCTTCCTCTTCCTCGGCGTGCCGGGCGCGGTGCTGGCCGCCGCGCTGACAGCGGCGGTCGCCTCGGCCGGCGGCGAACGGCGCCGCCAGGAACAGGGGTTGCTGCGGCTGCGCGGCCTGCGACCCCGCCAGATCACCGCACTCGCCGGCCTGGAGGCCGCTCTGATCGGTCTCGCCGGAGGTCTGGCCGGGGTGGGCATCGCTGCTCTCACCGGCCGGCTCGCCTTCGGCACGGCCTCCTTCGGCGCGAGCGCGGCGACCTGGTCCGTCTGGTACGGCGTCGCCTTCGTCCTCGGAGCCGCGGTGGCCGCGGGCGCCGTCCTCGTCCCCGCCCTGCGGGACCTGCGCACGGTCACCGTCGCCGACACCCGCAAACAGGAGGACGTACGACGCCCCCGGTCGCCCTGGTGGCTGCGGTACGGCCTGGATCTCGCCCTCCTGACCGGCTCCTGGCTCGTCTTCCGCGCCTCCTCGGGCAACCAGTACGCGCTCGTCCTCGCGCCCGAGGGCGTCCCCAGCATCTCCGTGTCCTACTGGGCCTTCCTCGGCCCCGCCCTGCTGTGGATCGGCGCGGCCCTGCTGCTGTGGCGCCTCACCCTCCTCGCCCTCACGCACGGCCGCCCCGTCCTGGCCCGGCTGGTCCGGCCGCTGACCGCGACCCTGGCCGGCACCACCGCGGCCACGCTCTCCCGGCGCCGCCGCCCGGTCGCCAGGTCGGTGGTGCTGCTCGCCCTCGCCGTCTCCTTCGCGATCTCCACCGCCGTCTTCAACGCCACCTACCACCAGCAGGCCGAGGTCGACGCCCGGCTGACCAACGGCGCCGACGTCACCGTCACCGAACCACCCGGCGCCCAGGTCCCGCCCACCGCCGGAGCAGCGCTGAAGATCTCCGGGGTACGGCACGTCGAACCCCTCCAGCACCGCTTCGCCTACGTCGGCTCCGACCTCCAGGACCTCTACGGCGTCCGCCCCGGCACCATCGCGCGGGCCACCTCGCTCCAGGACGCCTACTTCGCGGGCGGCACCGCAGACCAGCTGATGCGCCGCCTCGCCCAGCGCCCGGACAACCTCCTCGTCAGCGTCGAGACCGTGAACGACTTCCAGCTCTCACCCGGCGACACCGTGAACCTGCGCATCCAGGACGCGCGGACCAAGTCCCTGCGCACGGTCCCCTTCCACTACGCCGGCATCGCCAAGGAGTTCCCCACCGCCCCCAAGGACAGCTTCTTCGTCGCCAACGCCTCCTACATCGCCAGGGCCACCGGCGACGACTCGGTGGGCGCCTTCCTCCTCGACACCGCCGGCACGAACCAGCGGCAGATCGCCGACCGGCTGCGCGGTCAGCTCGGCACCGGGGCCACCGTCACCGACCTCACCCAGACCCGCGGCACCGTCGGCACCAGCCTGACCTCCGTCGACCTGGCCGGCCTCACCCGCATCGAGCTCGCCTTCGCCGTCCTGCTCGCCGCCGGGGCCGGCGGCCTGGTCCTCGGCCTCGGACTCGCCGAACGCCGCCGCACGTTCGCCATCGCCACCGTCCTCGGCGCACGACCGCGCCACCTGCGCGGCATGGTCCTCTCCGAGGCCCTGTTGCTGGCCGTCGCCGGCCTGACCGGAGGCGCGCTCATCGGCTGGGCCCTGTCGGAGATGCTGGTCAAGGTACTGACGGGCGTCTTCGACCCGCCACCCGCGGCCCTGTCGATCCCCGGCGTCTACCTGGCGCTCACCGGGGCGGCCGCCGTCGCCGCCATCCTGGCCGCGGCCTTCAACGGCGTCCGCGGCAGCCGCCGCCCCGCCGTGGAGGAGCTCCGCGACCTGTGAACACGGCGTACCTCGACAACGAGCCCCGCGCCCCGGCTGCTCCTAGGCTGTCGACCATGCGCACGCCCGCCGCACCGGACCGCAGCCGACTGCGCGTCCTCGTCGTCGAGGACGACGACACCATCGGCCGCCACCTGGAAACCGGACTGCGCGGCCACGACTACGCGCCGACGTGGTGCCGTACCGGAGCGGGCGCGCTGGCGGAGGCCGGGCGGGCGCCGTACGAGGTGCTGCTGCTGGACCTGGGGCTGCCGGACATGGACGGCCTGGACGTCGCGCGGCAGCTGCGCGCTCGCCTCCCCGACCTGCTGATCGTCGTCCTGACGGCGCGGACCGACGACATCGACATCATCGCCGGGCTGGACGCCGGGGCCGACGACTACCTGGTCAAGCCGTTCAGCCTGACCGTGCTGCTCGCCCGGCTGCGGGCTCATCTCAGGCGGCACGCGGTGGCCGCGCCGGCCCGGGAGCCGGTGCGGCTGGGCGATCTGGTCGTCGACGTGACGGCCCGGCGCTGCGTCCTGCTCGGTGCCGAAGTCCCGTTGCGGGCAAAGGAGTTCGACCTGCTCGCGGTGCTGGCCGAGCGGGTCGGCGAGGCGGTCTCGCGCGAGACCCTGATGGCCGAGGTGTGGGACGAGAACTGGTTCGGCTCCACCAAGACCCTCGACGTGACGCTTGCGGGCCTGCGCCGCAGACTGGCCGAGGCAGCACAGGCGACGCAGACGACCCAGGCGACCCGGGCGACAGAGACGGCGCAGGCGGCACAGGCGGGTGGGCGGCAGGCCCGGTTGCCGCGGATCACCACGTTGCGGGGGCACGGGTACCGGCTGGAACGGCTCCCGGATCTCCAGGATCTGCCGGATCTGCCGGGCTGAGAAGGTGCGCACGGTGCCCCCGTGAACGCCGGTCCGCCGGCCCGAGGACGACCGGATACAGTGCGCGAGACGGCAGCCTGGTCAGTGAGGGGAAACGTGACCGACACCAGCAGCACCCGACCCGCCGACAGCGAAGCACAGGCACCGCGGCAGAGCCGCCTGCACCGCCTGATGCGCTACATCCCCCTGATCGCTCCCGTCCTGCTGTGGGCCGTGCCGTGCTGGGTGCTCCTGTACACCGGCCAGCACTGGCCGCTGCCCGTCACGGCGGCCGGCACCGCCCTGTTCGCCCTCGGCCTCGTCGGCATGCCGCTCGCGATGATGCGCGGCCACGGCCGGCGCCAGCAGGACCGGGCGGCCATCGTCGGTGACACCCTGCTGGGCGCCAGTTGGGTCCTGTTCACCTGGTCCGTTCTGCTCGGCGTCCTCCTGCGGCTCGCCCTGGCCGTGGCCGGCGCCGGCGAGGGCCAGGACCGGGCCCGGATCGTCACGTGGGCCGTCCTCGGCGTGTCCGCCGTCCTGCTTGCCTGGGGCTACGCCGAGGCCCGCCGCGTGCCCCGCGTGCGCCGGCTCGACGTGCAACTCCCACGGCTGGGTGCCGGGTTGGACGGCCTCCGCGTCGCCCTCATCACCGACACCCACTACGGCCCGCTCGATCGCGCCCGCTGGTCGGCACGGGTGTGCGAGACGGTGAACTCCCTGGAGGCCGACCTGGTCTGCCACACCGGCGACATCGCGGACGGCACCGCCGAACGCCGCCGCGCCCAGGCCCTCCCGCTCGGTACCGTGCGGGCCACCCGGGCCCGCGTGTACGTCACCGGCAACCACGAGTACTACAGCGAGGCCCAGGGCTGGGTCGACCTGATGGGCGAGCTGGGCTGGGAGCCGCTGCGCAACAGCCATCTGCTGCTCGAACGCGGAGGCGACACCCTCGTGGTCGCCGGCGTGGACGACGTCACCGCCGAGTCCTCCGGTCTGGCAGGCCACCGCGCCCACCTCGCCGGGGCCCTGGACGGCGCCGACCCGGACCTGCCCGTCCTGCTCCTCGCGCACCAGCCCAAGTTCGTCGACCGGGCGGCGACCGCCGGCATCGACCTCCAGCTCTCCGGCCACACCCACGGCGGCCAGATCTGGCCCTTCCACCACCTGGTCGGCATCGACCAGCCCGCCCTCGCCGGTCTCAGCCGGCACGGCACCCGCACCCTCCTCTACACCAGCCGCGGCACCGGCTTCTGGGGCCCGCCGTTCCGCGTCTTCGCCCCCAGCGAGATCACCCTGCTCGTACTCCGCTCCCCGCACCTGCCCACCTCGCCGTAACACCAGGCGGGCCATGGCCGGTCTCGTCGCGGCCGGGCGTCGGTGGCCACGGCCGGGTGCGTCCTCGAAAGCCGGAGGCGCATCCTGGAGTCGAGTCACCCGGCGGCGGCGCGGACCAGGCCGTCCAGCCAGGCCTGGTGGCCGTTGAGCATCGGGTTTGGGCGCTCGTTGGCCAGGGCCGCGGCCGGTTCGCCGATCTGGGTCTCCTGGGTGAGGATCCGCACCCGGCCGCCGGGCAGGTCCTCCACCAGCCAGGCGTGCAGCACGTCCAGCCGCTCCTCGGGCTTGCCGTCCTGCTTCGCGGTCCAGGACAGCCGGCCAGGGACGCCGTCCGCCGGGGCCTGGAGCTCGACGACATGGGCGTCCAGGGGCGGGAAGCCGAAGGTGCCGAAGCTGAAGACCTGGTCGTCCGTCAGCTGCGGGCCGCCGCCCTCGGGGAAGGAGATGTCGGCGACGTTGTCGTAGTAGCCCTCCCACTCGGAGGTGTCGGTCAGGTAGTGCCAGACCCGGGCGGCCGTGAGGCCCTGGACGATCACCTCGTTGGAGACGAAGTTGTCGCCGGTGCCGGGGAGGTACTTCTCGGGCCAGTTGATCGCGTTCTGCGTGGTCATGCCGGTCATGCGGGTGTCCTTACGGTGAAGTGCGTTGTCAGGGGAGCTTCTTGAGGAGTTCGGCGGCAAGCGGGCCGGCGGAGGCCGGGTTCTGGCCGGTGACGACGCCCCGGTCGACCACGACGTGCGGGGCCCACGGCTCGCCCGCCTCGACCTTCAGTCCGGCCTCGGTGAGGCGGTCCTGGAGCAGCCACCTGGCGCCGTCGGCGCTGCCGGCCAGCCGCTCCTCGGCATTGGTGAAGGCGGTGATCCGGTAGCCGGCGAACGCGTTGGTGCCGTCCTCCTCGACGGCGGCGAGCAGGGCGGCCGGGCCGTGGCAGACCACGCCCACCGGCAGGCCGGACTCCAGCGCGCGGGTGAGGATGCGGCCGGAGTCGGCGTCGACGGCCAGGTCCTCCATCGGGCCGTGCCCGCCGGGGACGTACACGGCGTCGAAGTCGTCGAGCCGTACGTCCGTGAGGGCGACCGGGGAGCGGAACTCCGGCGCGCCCGCCACGACCGCCCGGACCGCCGCGGCGTTCTCCTCGCCGCCGTTGGCCTGCGCGGTCAGGCTGGCCGGGTCCACCGGCGGGACCACACCGCCCGGGGTGGCGACGGTGACCTGGTGTCCGGCGGCCTTGAACGCCTCGTAGGGGACGACGGCCTCGTCGGCCCAGAAGCCGGTGGGGTGTGCGGTGCCGTCGGCCAGCGTCCACCGGTCGGCACCGGTCATCACAAAAAGGATCTCCGCCATGTCTCTCCCCTGCTTCTGCCTGCATCGTCGCCACTCGGGTGGGCTGCCGCCACTCGGCGACGCCCTTCACGCTAGGACGGCCACCCATCCGGGCACCAATAGGGAAGCCGATTTCCGCCATCGGGAAGCCGATGGCAAGCCCGGTTAGGGTGGAGGCCATGAAGCACCGGACGCCCGCCACGGTCACGCCCCGGGAGACCGGCGGCGGACAGCTCCCGCAGCACGCGGACCTCAACCTGCTGCGGACCTTTCTGGCCGTGTACCGTGCGGGGTCGTTCACGGCGGCGGCGCCGCGGCTCGGGCTCTCCCAGCCCACGGTGACCGCGCAGATCCGCACGCTGGAGCAGCAGACCGGCCGCGAGCTGTTCACCCGGCTGCCCCGGGGCGTGGAGCCCACGCCGTACGCCCACGAGATGGCCGGACGGATCGCCGCCCCGCTGGACGCGCTGAGCGGCCTGGAGGAGTCCGACGCGCTCGCCGCGCCGGTGCACCTGGCCGGGCCCTCGGAGCTGCTGTGCGTACGGGTCCTGCCCGCACTCGTCCCGCTCGTCGCCGACGGCGTCCAGCTCCGGGTCGCCCAGGGACTGCCCGAGCCGCTCCTCGAGGAGATGCGGGCCGGTCGCCACGACCTGGTCATCGCCACCCGGCGGCCCCGCGGCCGGGCGCTGGAGTCGGTGCCGCTCGCCGACGAGGAGTACCTCCTGGTCGCGAGTCAGGCCTGGGCCGAACGCCTCGCCGCTCACCCCGAGGCGGACGATCCGGGCGCCTTCCTGCGCGAGGTGCCCATGGTGACGTACGCCGAGGACCTGCCGATCGTCCGCCGCTACTGGCGCACCGTGTTCGGCAGGCCGCTCACCGCCCGTGCCGCCGTCACCGTGCCCAACCTGTACGCGGTGCTCTCGGCGGTCAACGCGGGCGCCGGCTTCAGCGTGCTGCCCCGTTCGCTGTGCCAGGAGTACCTGGACTCCGGCCGTCTCGTCCTCCTCCACGCCCCGCAGGAGCCGCCGCTCAACACCCTGTTCCTCGTCCAGCGGCCCGGCGCCGAGGCCAACCCCGACGTGGTCCGGGTACGGGACGCTCTCCAGCGCACTGCCCGCGGCTGGTAGCGGCCGCGTCGTACGCCTCCCGGACCCGTCGGTCGCTGACGCGCCGGGCCAGGACGGCGGCGCCCAGGCACAGGGCGGCCAGGGTGAGAAAGGCGATGCGGTCGGCGAAGGCGGTGCCGGCGCCGGCCGGTGGGACGAGCGACGCCGTCAGGGTCCCGGCCAGGGCCACTCCGAAGGCGCCGGCGGTCTGCCGCTGCATGTTGAGGAGGGTGGTGGCGTCGGCCGTACGGGCGGGCGGGATGGTGACGAAGGCCGCGTTCTGGGCGCTCGCGAAGAGCAGGCCGACGGAGGTCCCGAGCAGGTACATCGACGGGTACAGGGCGAACGGGTGCGGGGCGGCCGTCAGGATCGCCAGGAGGACGATGACCAGCGCGGCTCCGGCGCCGCCCGCGGCCATCAGGCGGCGGGGGCCGACCCGGTCGTGGAGGCGGGGCACGAGCTGGGAGGCGGTCAGCATGCCGAGCGCCTCCGGGAAGGTGGCCAGGCCCGAGTGGAGCGCGTCGTAGCCCAGGTCGGTCTGCAGGAACTGGGGATAGAGGTACAGCACCCCCATGAACGCCGCGCCCGTCGGCAACAGGACCAGCTGGGTCGTGCGGAACAGCTGGTCCTCGGCCACCCGCAGATCGATCATCGGGTGGGCGGCCCGCAGCTCCCACGGAACGAACGCGGCGAGAAACGCCACTCCGCCCACCAGCGGAACCAGTGTGCCGCCGCTTCCCCAGCCCCGGTCCGGGGCGCCGGTGAGGGCGTACAGGACCGCCGCGAGCCCGCCGCCTGCGAGGACGAAGCCGGGCACGTCGAAGCGGGGTGCGCCCGGGCCGGGGAAGTCGGGCAGGACGGCCGCCCCGAAGAGCAGGGCGAGGACACCGACCGGCAGGTTGACGAGGAACACCCAGTGCCAGGAGGCGGTGTCCACCAGCCAGCCGCCCAGGACCGGGCCGAGGGCCGGGGCGACGGCGGTCGGCAGCATGACGTACTGCTGAGCCCGCAGCCGCTCGGCCACAGGGAACGCGCGCAGCATCATCGTCATCCCGACGGGGGCGAGCAGGCCGCCGCCGACGCCCTGCAGCACGCGGTACCCGGTGAGCGCTCCGAGCGAGCCGGCGGTGGCGCACAGCGCGGAGGCCACGGTGAACAGCAGCAGGGCGGTCAGCGCGGTGCGCCGGGTGCCGAAGCGGTTACCGAGCCAGCCGGAGACGGGGATGAACACCGCGAGGGCCACCAGGTAGCCGACGTTGACCGAGCTCAGACCTGAGGTGTCGACGGCGAAGTCGCGGCCGATGGCCGGGAGGGCCACGTTGACGATGGTGGTGTCCATGATGGCCATGAAGTTCGCGGCGACGAACACCCCGCAGACGGCGACCTTCGCGGGAACCCGGTGACCGAAGCGCGGCCCGGTCGGCTGCCGGGAGCTCACCGGCCGTGGCGGAGCCAGTGGACCTGCTCCTCGGTGAGGGTGAGGCGGCGCGCCTGGAACGAGCTGTCGATCTGGGCGGTGGTCCGCGCGCCGATGGACGGCCACACGCCGGGGTGGTGGAGGGTCCAGGCCAGGGCCACGGTCTCGGGCCGGGAACCGAGTTGTCCGGCGAGCTCCCGGCAGCGCTGCCGACGGGCGCGGTTGTCCACGGTGTCGTACGGATCGGGCTTGTCGTGGTGCTCTTTGGGTCCGGTGCGGGCGAAGTGGCCGCGGGCCTGCGAGGACCAGCCGAGCAGGGGCAGCCGGTGTCGTCGTACGACGTCGAGCACGGCGGCGTCGGCGTGCAGGCTGCCTTCCAGCAGGGCCGGGTCGGGTTCGGCGAGGCTGAACTGGTAGCTGGCGACGGGCGTGTGGCCCCTCGCGACGAGTGCGGCGGCGAGTTCCGCCAGCCGCTCCGCCCGCCAGTTGGAGACGCCGACGCGGCGGACGTGTCCGGCGTCGACGAGGCTCACGAGGGTGTCCGCGAGCTCTGCGACGGGCCGGGTGGGGTCGTCGCAGTGGTAGAGGAGGACGTCGATGACGTCGACGCCGAGGTTCGCCAGCGCGGACCGCACATGGGCGAGGACGGTGTCCCGGTTCAGCGGGATGTCACCGCCGGTCGTGTCGTGGCCGACCTTGGTGGTCACCCCCAGCGTCCCGGGATTCGCGCGCAGCCACGCGCCGACCGCCGCCTCGGCCCGCCCGCCGGCGTAGCTGTGCGAGGTCTCCACCAGCAGGCCGCCGGCGTCGGCGAAGTGGGCGAGCCGCTCGGCGGTGGCCTCGGCGGGCTCCGCGCCGAACGGGCCCCCGAGGACGAAGCGGTGCGCGGCCGTCTCCAGGCCGTCCTCGTCGAGGAGCCCGTCGAGCAACTGCAGCGGGGAACGAGGCATCAGGCGTCGCCTCCGGGGACCCGCCGGAAGCCGTCGACGTCGGCGAAGGGCCGGGGCAGATGCGGCCGGAGCGGAACCTGGAAGATGTTGAGCATCATCGCGGACATGCTGAAGCTCCCGATGCAGCCGATCAGGTCCAGCACCCCGTCCTCGCCGAACAGCCCGATCGCCTCGGCGTAGGTGGCGTCCGTGACGAAGTGGTCGTGGAGCATCTCGTGGGCGAAGGCGTGGAAGACGCGCTCGTCCTCCGCCTTGAAGCCGGGGTCCTCGCCGCGCGCGAGGCGGTCGAGGCACTCGGCCGGTATGCCTTCCTCGACGGCCTGCTCGATGTGGGCGTTCCAGGCGGCCTGGCTGTCGAAGTGACGGCCGGCGATCAGCACGCTCAGCTCACGCAGCTTCTGCGGGAAGCGGGACTCGTTGCGGCAGTACCGGCCGAGGTTCTCCACCCAGTGGGCGAGTTCCATGTTGCGCGCCCAGACGAGGAAGGGCGGGGGTGGTTCGACGCCGGGGCCGACGATGGTGTCGAGCAGTTCGGTCTGCTCGGGGGTGAGGCTGGTCAGCGGGGTCAGTCGCATGGTCGCGCTGCCTTTCAGGGGGAGGTGGATCACCGAGTCGTCGTCCGCGCTCACGGGAGTCGACGGTGCTGGTCCGTCGGAGCGGCCCGCGCCCGGGGGCGGGGTCCGGGAGGCGCCCCGGGGCGCGGGCGGCCGCACCGGTGGGCCGAGGGCGACGGCCCGTCGGCGACCGGTGGAAAGGGGGGCGGTTCGGCGACTCGGGCGGGGAACACCCCGGACGGGGTGATCAACCCGCTGGAGCAGGTGGGGCGGAGGCCGTCAGGCGGTGCGCCACCAGGCGTAGTACTTGTCGCCGTAGCCGTCCATGATGTGGTCGTACTCGTGGTCCGCGTCCGGGAACTCGAAGAAGTCGTGCGGCACTTCGAGGTCGGTGAAGCGGTTGTCCAGGTCCCGGATGGTGGGCGCGAGGCGGGTGTCCAGCCGGCCGGACAGCAGCCGGACCTGGCTGGTGCGGCGCAGTTCGGGGGCGCCCGCGAGGACCAGGCTCCAGGGGTGGCAGAGGTCGTAGTACTCCTGGTCGCCGAAGTAGGTGTTGTTGACGCGGTCCTCCGGCTCGTCCTTGAGGTCGCGCAGGATGGCGGGGGCGACCGCGGACACCTTGCCGAAGATCTTCGGGTACTTCAGGCCCAGGTGCAGGGCGCCGAAGCCGCCCATGGAGAAGCCCTCGACGGTGCGGGCGGCGGCCTCGGGAATCGTCCGGTAGGTGTCGTCCATGTGCCGGACCAGGTCGAAGGCGGTGATCTGGGCGAGCGGGCGGGCGCCGTCCTTGGAGTCGACGTACCAGCCGATCGGCAGGATCTGCGGGACGACGACGATCGCCGGTGGCATGACCTCGCCCCGGATCGCCTTGTCGATCCGCGCAACCATTTCGGAACCCTGGCGGGCGTTGCCGAACCCGCCGTGCAGCCAGTAGATGACGGGGAAGCGGCGGTCGGGCTCGGTCTCGTACTGGGGCGGGAGGTAGAGCTGGTAGCTGCCCTGGGCGTCCGCGCTGCCGCGCGAGGGCTGCGGGTAGAGACCGAAGGTGGTGAGTTCCTGGTCCTCCTGGACCTCGTCGATCCACTGCTGTTCGATCTCTGCCATCTGTTGCGGGGTCGTGCGTACCTTGTGGACCTTCTCTGGCACGGGGGTTGTCCTCTCGGGGATGGTCGTGGTGCGGTTCCGGGGTCCTCCGAGGCAGGTGCGGCAGCCCTCCGACCCACCAACCCGGTGTTCCATTACGTGGAATGATGTATTCTGTTGTGGAACGCTCATCAGTGAAACCGTGCGACGGGAGCCTGTCAATGGCCGGGATCGAAACTTCCGAGGACTCACAGACGGGCGGCCGCGGGGGACGCAGCTCCAGCGCGGGCAACGCCACCGACAAGGCGCTCAACCTGCTGGAGGCCGCCTCGGCCCCCGGCTATCCGCACCGCCTGGGAGACATCGCGGCCACCGCGGGAGTCCCCAAGGCCAGTGCGCACCGCATCCTCCAGAACCTGGTGGCGACCGGATTCCTGGGCTCCGACGGGGCCGGGAGCTACAGCCCCGGGCCGCGGATCCGCGCCCTCGCGGCCCGGATCACCCAGGGCTGCGAGGAGGACCAGGTGATGCGGGCCGAGCTGGAGGTGCTCGGCCGGCGCATCGGTCACACCGTGCACATGGGCGTGCGCACCGGAGACGTGGTGACCCTGCTGGTCAAGGTGTCCGGGCCGAACGCGGTGCAGGACTCCTCCCGGGTCGGCCAGCAGCTCGCCCTGCACACCACCGCCATCGGCAAGTGCGTCCTCGCCGGTCTGGCCGACGAGGAACTCACCGCGCTGGTGGACAGGGTGGGTCTGGCACCGCGTACGGAGAGATCCCTCACCGGTCTCGCCGGACTGCGCGCGGAACTCGCCAAGGTGCGCGAGCAGGGTTTCGCCGTGGACGACGAGGAGAACGAACCGGGCGTACGCTGTCTGGCCGTACCGGTCCGCGACGCCAAGGGCGGGATCGTCGGCGCGGTCAACGTCTCGACGATCACGTTCCTGGAGACACGGGAGGCCCTGGTGGGCTGGGCCGAGACCGTGCGTACGACGGCGGAAGCCCTGCACGGCCTGCTGGGCTGACGCCCGCCCGCACGACCCGCCTGTACAACAGGGTCCGGCCTGTACACCAGTCCATGATCCGCACGCTTATCTTTCGCGGCCGGCACCCCATTCCCCTTGCACGGATGCTGGACAGCAGGGCCCCGTTTCATCAGGGTTACACCACTGGGCCGATCGCGTCTCGTCCGCACTGCGGCCGAAGGACGCCCAGGCCCCGGTTCACCGGCCAGCCCCCGGTGGACCGGCACCACCGCAGTACCTGAGCCTGATCCTCGCGAGCAGCGGGAGCACCTCCGGTTCGTCGCCGCTCATCCCTCTGGACCGCCGGTTCCGCACGGCCCGCTCCGGCCGGCACCGCACGACGGTCCCCCGCGACGCACCCGACCCTCCGCACCTCCCGGCCCTCCGCCGGCCGACTCGCACCCTCCGTGAACACGCGCAGGTGGCCCCCTCCTTTTGCGGGTGCCGCCCGGGCTCCGCGACCCCCTCGTCCGCGCCCGGCACGTGCAGATGTTCCTCATCACACCCAGCTGCCCGCCTTCCGGCTCCCGTTGCCCTGGCGGACCTCCCGTGGCGCAAGGAGAAGTACATGCACTCCCTCGACTCCACCTCCGGCCGGCTCACCCCGAGATCGCTCCGGACCGCCCGCACCGGCCTCGTCGCCGCGTGCGCCGTGCTCTCGCTCGCCCTGACCGCCTGCGGCGGAGGCAAGAACGCGGCCACCGGCGCCCAGAGCACCGGCAAGGCCGTACCGGGCGACACCCTGACCGTCGCCGAGCAGCAGGCCCCGACCGCCCTCAACCCGGGCACCGCCGACCTCGGCTCCGTCGACTTCACGATGCTGTCGTACGAGTCCCTGTTCTACCTCTCTCCCGAGGGCACCGTGCAGCCGGCACTGGCCAAGTCCTGGAAGTACGTCGGCACCGGCAACACCGAGCTCTCCGTCACTCTGCGCTCCGGGGTGAAGTTCGCCGACGGCGAGGCGGTCACCGCCGACGCGGTGAAGGCCTCCCTGGAGTACGCGAAGAAGGCGCAGGGCAACCAGGCGCACTACCTGACGGACGCCACCATCACCGCCACCGGTCCGCTCGCCCTGACCATCAAGCTGGCCAAGGCCAACCCGATCCTGCCCACCCTGCTGACCCAGTCGTACGGCATCGGCCAGATCATCAGCCCCAAGGGCCTGGCGAGCACGTCGAGCCTGACGCCGACCAGGACCAGCCAGGGCGCGGGTCCCTACATCTACCAGCCGTCCGACAGTGTGGCCGGCGACCACTACACGTACACCGCCAACCCCGGCTACTACGACAAGACCAAGCAGCACTACAAGAAGATCGTGATCCGGATCGTGCAGAACGGCCAGACCGCGGTCAACGCCATGAAGACCGGCCAGATCGACGTCTACAAGGGCGACTACACCTCCGCCGCCTCCGCCAAGGCCGCCGGCATGTCCACCGTCGGCCTCCCGGTCATCCTCCAGGGGCTGAGCCTGATCGACCGCGCGGGCGAGGTCTCCAAGCCGCTCGGCGACGTCCGGGTCCGCCAGGCCATCAACTACGCCATCGACCGCGACGCCGTCACCAAGGCCCTCCTCGGCTCCGCCGGCACACCCACCGTGCAGACCGTCATCAAGGGCGGCGACGGCTACTCCGCCGACCTGGCGAAGGAATACCCCTACGACCCGGCCAAGGCCAAGCAGCTGCTCAAGCAGGCCGGCTACGCGGACGGCTTCACCCTGCCCGTCCTGGCCGCCACCTTCGTCGGCTTCGACACCATGGCCGAGGCGATCGCCGGCCAGCTGTCCAAGGTCGGCATCAAGGTGAAGGTCACCGCGGTCACCAGCATCACCACCTTCGTCGAGGACCAGACCAACCACAAGTACCCGGCTGTCTCCGGCGGGTTCACCGAGGAGCCGATGTACCTGGAGGGCCTGGACCTCTTCATGCCCGGCTCGAAGGTCTTCAACGGCTTCGGCAGCACCGCCCCCGAACTGACCGAGCTGTTCGACAAGGCGGCCGCCGCCGAGCCGGCCGAGCGCGCGAAGCTCGACCAGCAGATGCAGGAGTACCTGGTGAAGAACGCCTGGTACGCCCCGGTCGCCTTCACCCCGGTCAACTACTACGTCCGGCCCGGCATCGGCGGGGTGAAGGTCAGCGCGGGCGCTCCCTTCGTGAGCCCCCTGGCCATCTACGCCACCAAGTAAGAACTCCGGGCGGCCCCCGACCTGACCACGGGGGCCGCCCGGCCCGAGAAAGGAGCGAGGTGAGATGCACAGGATCCTCTTCCGCTGGCTTGTCGGCGCGGTTCCCGTGGTGTTCGGCGTGACCGTTCTGACGTTCGTCCTGACCAGCCTGGTCCCGGGCGACCCCGGCCGCACCATCCTCGGTGCGAACGCGAGCCCCGCCCAGGTCAAGGTGCTCGACACCCAGCTCGGCCTCGACCATCCGCTGCTGGTCCGCTACTGGGACTGGCTCACCGCCGCCCTGCACGGCAACCTGGGCGACTCGATCACCTCCGGCGTCCCGGTGAGCGACCAGCTCACCTCCCGCCTGGGCACCACCCTGTCCCTGATCGGCGGCGCGATCCTGGTCGCGGCCGTCGCCGGCGTCGCCCTCGGTGTCCTCAGCGCGCTCAAGGGCGGCCTGCTGGGGCGGGCCGTGGACGGCATCGCGCTGGTCGGCCTCGCGGTGCCGAACTTCTGGTTCGGGCTGGTGCTGATGACCGCGTTCGCCGTGCAGCTGCCGCTCTTCCCCGTCTCGGGGTACGTGCCGTTCACCGACTCGCCGGTGCAGTGGTTCGGGTCCCTCGTCCTGCCGGTGCTCACCCTGGGAGTGCCGGCCACCGCGCCGGTCGCCAAACAGACCCGCGACGGCGTACTCACCCAACTCGACCGGGAGTATGTCCGGGTGCTGCGCGCCCGGGGGGTCCCGGAGCGCTCGGTGATCTTCCGGCACGTGCTGCGCAACGCCGCGGCGCCGATCGTCACCGTGCTGGGCGTGGTCGTGGTGACCCTGTTCGGCGGCACCGTGCTCGCCGAGACCCTGTTCGTCATGCCGGGCCTCGGCGGCCTGGCCGTGACCGCCGCGCAGACACAGGACATCCCGACGGTCCAGGGTGTCGCGCTCGTCTTCACGGTCACCGTGATGCTGATCAACCTCCTGATCGAAGTGGTGTACGCGATGCTCAACCCGAAGGTACGGACATGAAGGCCCCGGCGACCGCGCGCCCGACGGCGTCCGAGAGCGGCGGAGGACGCCCTCGACGGGGCGCGGCGCAACCCGGCTTCACCGCGCGGCTGCTGCGCAAGCCCGCCGCGGCCGCCTCCGCCGGCTACCTCCTCCTCATCCTCCTGGTGACCCTGCTGGCCGGTCCGCTCGCTCCCTACGACCCCGACGAGCAGGACCTGACCGCGGCCCTGCAAGGGCCGAGCGGCGCGCACTGGCTGGGCACCGGCGAACTCGGCCGCGACGTGCTCAGCCGGCTGATGCACGGCGGGCAGATCACCCTGCTCGGCGTGCTGATCACCCTGGCCGTGTATCTGCCCCTCGGTGTCCCGGCCGGGATGGTCGCGGGCTACCGGGGCGGCTGGTTCGACCGGCTCGTCCTCAAGAGCGCCGACCTGATCTCCGCCGTCCCCGTGATCATCGTCCTGCTGGTGGTCCTGTCGGTCTTCACCAACAACGAGAGCGCGGCCATGGCCGCCAACGGCCTGCTCGGCGCTCCCCTGCTGGCCAGGGTCGTGCGCTCGGCGACGCTCGGCGTGAAGGAGGAGCTGTACGTCCGGGCGGCGGTGGCGGGCGGCATCCGCGACCGGGTCATCATCCGGCGCCACGTCCTGCCCCGGGTGACCGGAGTGGTTCTCGTCCAGGCCTCGGTGTTCGGCGCCTACGCCGTGCTCCTGGAGACCGGGCTCGGCTTCCTCGGCCTCGGCACCACCCGGGCGAGCTGGGGCAGCATGATCGCCGAGGCGTCCAAGAACATCGGCACCGACCCCTGGCTCCTCGCCCCCTCCGGCTTCATGATCATCAGCTTCATCCTGGCGCTCGGCCTGCTCAGCGACGGCCTGCGCGACACGCTCGCCGAACGGTACTCGCCGCCGGCCGACAAGCCGCCGTCCCGCCGCATGGGCCGACCGCGGGGAGCCGCGCCGGAACCGGTGCGGGCCGAGGTCACGGGCACGGACACGCCGCGGATGATCGAGGAGCCCGACCCCGACGCGCTGCTGTCGGTGCGCGGTCTGACGGTGTCCCTGCGCATCGAGGGCACGCCCACCGAGGTCGTCCGGGACGTGTCGTTCGACCTGCGGGCAGGCGAAGTCCTGGGCATCGTGGGCGAGACCGGCTGCGGCAAGACCGTCACGGCCACCTCGCTGCTGGGCATGCTGCCCGCCGGCGGCGCGATCACCGCCGGCACCGTCCTCTTCGAGGGCGCCGACCTCGCCCGTGCCGATGCCGCCGCGCTGCGCCGTGTCCGGGGCCGTCGTATCGGATGGATATCCCAGGACCCCGTCTCCGGTCTCGACCCGTCCTTCACCGCCGGTGCCCAGGTCGCCGAGGTCGTGCGCCTGCACACCGGCTGCTCCCGCAAGCAGGCCCGGGAACGCACCCTGGAACTCTTCGCGAAGGTACGGCTGCCCGACCCGGGCCGCGTGGCCGGCAGCTACCCGCACCAGCTCTCCGGCGGTATGGCCCAACGGGTCGGCATCGCCGCCGCGTTGGCGGGCGACCCCGCCCTGGTGATCGCCGACGAGCCGACCACCGCTCTCGACGTGACCGTGCAGGCCGAGATCCTCGACGTGCTGCGCGAACTGCGGGCGGGCGGCACCTCCGTCATCCTCATCACCCACGACTGGGGTGTGCTGGCCGACCTGTGCGACCGGGCCGTGGTGATGTACGCCGGCGAGGTCGTCGAGGAGGCCGAGGTCACCGACCTCGTCACCACGCCCGCGCACCCGTACACGGCCGGCCTGCTGGGGTCCGACCCCCACCACGCCCTGCCGGGCCAGCCGCTGCCCGCCGTGGAGGGCGCGGTGCCACCCCCGACGCAGTGGCCCGTCGGCTGCCACTTCCAGAACCGCTGCCCGCGGGTGACCGACGCCTGCAAGGAGAAACCCGTCGTGATCTCCCATCTGGTCGAGCTGGAACGGTCGACGCGGTGCATCCGCCCGCTCGAACTGATCGGAGGAGGAGCACATGAGTGAGCTTCTTCGGGTGCGCGGCCTGGACGTCACCTACCGCCGCTCCCGGCGGCACGGCGGCGACGTCAGCGCCGTACGCGGCGTGGACCTGACCGTGGGCCGCGGCGAGACCGTCGGCCTGGTCGGCGAGTCCGGCTCCGGCAAGTCGACGATCGGCTCCGCCGTACTGGGGCTGGTACCGGTGACCGGCGGCAGCGTCGAGTTCGACGGCGCCGACATCACGCACGGCACCCGTGCGGACCGCCGGCTGCTGGCCCGCCGGATGCAGGTGGTCTTCCAGGACCCGTACGGCTCCATGAACCCGGCGCACACGGTCGGCGACACCCTCGCCGAGGCTCTCCGCCACAACCTGGGCCTGCCCGCGGACGAGATCCGCGAGCGCGTCCTGCGCGCCCTCGACGACGTCGGCCTGCCGCCCGGCGCCGCCCACCGCTACCCGGCCGCCTTCTCCGGCGGGCAGCGCCAACGCATCGCCATCGCCCGTGCGTTGGTCATGGAGCCGGACTTCGTCGTGTGCGACGAGGCGGTCAGCGCCCTCGACCTGTCCGTGCAGGCGCAGGTCCTCAACCTGCTGGCCCGCCTCAAGCAGACCCGGGGCCTGAGCTACCTCTTCATCTCCCACGACCTGGCCGTGGTGCGCTACCTCAGCGACACCGTCGTCGTCCTGTACGCCGGCCGGGTCGTCGAGCGCGGCCCGGCGGCCCTGGTCGCCGACCACCCGTCCCACCCCTACACCCGGGCGCTGCTGGCCGCCGCCCCGGTCCCCGACCCGATCGTCCAGCGCCGCCGCCAGGCCGAGCGGCGCCTCGCGAGCACGACCGTCCCGGCCGGCCCGGTGACCGGGGGTGCCGGCGCGGGCTGCGCCTTCGCCGCCCGCTGTCCGTTCGCGCAGGAGATCTGCCGGTCCGACCAGCCCGAACTGGTGGAGCACGACGGGGTCGCCGTCGCCTGCCACCGCCGCGACGAGATCGCCGCCGGTACGGCCGTGCCCCTCCGGTCCCCGGCCGGAGCCGCCTGACCACCCAGCGGGCCCCGCCTGGCCACCCGGCAGGCCTTGCCTCTCCCACCACCCCCGCCTCACAAGGAACTCGATGACCGCCACCGCCCCCGCCTCCGCCGCCTCCTTCGACATCGCCGCGCTCCTGCCCGACGGCACGCACCTCATCGCCGGCGAGTGGGTCCCCGCCCGCTCCAAAGCCGTACTGGAAGTCGTCAACCCGGCCACCGGCGCCCTGCTCGCCCGGGTGCCCCGCGGCACGGCCGAGGACGTCGACGACGCCGTACGCGCCGCCGAGGCGGCACTGCCCGCCTGGCGCGACACCAGCCCCGCCGTGCGCGGCGAACTCCTCTACCGCTGGGCCGAGTTGGTGCGCGAGCACGACGACGACATCAACCGGCTGGAGGCCATGGAGGTCGGCCACCCCGTCGGCCCCTCCCCCATCGCCGCCCGCCTCACCTACCTCGCCGGCAAGGCCGACAAGGTCTTCGGCGACACCCTGCCCACCCGCTCCCCCGACCTGCTCGGCCTGACCCTGCGCGAGCCGTACGGCGTCGTCGGCGCGATCATCCCCTGGAACGCGCCCGGCCCGATGACGGTGTTCAACACGGCCGCGCCGATCGCCGCCGGCAACACCGTCGTCCTCAAGCCGGCCGAGGACGCCCCGCTCACGGCGCTGTACCTGGCCCGGCTCGCACAGGAGGCGGGGCTCCCGCCCGGCGTCCTCAACGTCGTCACCGGATACGGCGCCGAGGCCGGCGCCGCGCTGCCCGCGCACCCCGGCATCCGCAAGATGAGCTTCACCGGCTCGCCCGCCACCGGCACCGCCGTGATGGCGGCCTGCGCCCGCAACCTCATACCGCTGCAACTGGAGTTGGGCGGCAAGTCCCCCCAGATCGTGCTGCCCGACGCCGACCTGTCGAAGGCGGTCCCGGCGATCGTGCGCAGCATCGTCATGAACAGCGGCCAGGTGTGCGCGGCCGGCTCCCGCGTCCTGGTGCACCCCTCGCTGCACGACCGGCTCGTGACCGAGGTCGCGGACGCCTTCCGCGCCGTCCGGGTCGGACTGTGGGACCAGCCCGTCGACATGGGGCCGCTCATCAACGCCCGCCAGGAGAAGCGGGTCCTGGACTACCTGGCCGTCGGACGCGAGGAGGGCGCCGAAGTGGTCGTCGGCGGCGGCAAGCTGACCGGAGCGCCGTACGACGACGGGTACTTCGTCGAACCGACCCTCTTCGACCGGGTCCGGCCCGGGATGCGCATCGCCCAGGAGGAGATCTTCGGCCCGGTGCTGTCCGTGCTCACCTACGAGGACGAGGAGGAAGCCGTCGCCATCGCCAACGGCACCCGCTACGGCCTCACCGCCACCGTCTGGACCCAGGACGTCGGCCGCGCCGTACGCCTGGCCCGCCGGGTCCAGGCCGGCCAGATCGCCGTCAACACCCTCGGCGACGGCGGGCCGGCCGGAGCCATCGGCGCCCCCTTCGGCGGCTACAAGCACAGCGGCTTCGGCCGCTCCATGGGCCCCGACTACCTGGAGGACTGGACGCAGGTGAAGTGCGTGGTCATCAACGCCGGCTGACGCGGCAGGCCCTGCGCCGCGAACCGCCGGACGGCATGCCGCCCGACGCGACCGTTCACGGGCCTTGAGGCGATCACGGCCTGCTGACCGCCCTGGCCCTCCGGTCGAACTCCCGGTTGAGCAAGGGCAGGAGAACGCTGCCGAACCGGGCCAGGGCGCGGGTGCCCGCGTCCGGGCAGATCACGAAGCGTCTTCGCTCGATGCCGTCCACGATGGCCGCCGCGACCCGCTCCGCGGTGAGCGGCTTGATCGTCCCGCCGACCGCGCGGGTCTCGGCCGGCTTCCACTGGTTCTCCTCGGCGAGCTGCGGGGTGTCCACGTCCGGCGGGAAGACGACCCCGACGTGCACCCCGCGGGGTGCGAGCTCGGCCCGTACCGACTCCAGCAGCCCGCGTACGGCGAACTTGGCCGGTCCGTAGGCGCTGTAGCCGAAGATCCCGATCAGCCCGGCGGCCGAGGAGACGGCGACGACGCTGCCGTGCCCGCGCTCCACCATGCCGGGGGCCACGGCCCGGATCGCGTACAGCGTGCCGAAGTAGTCGACGTCCATCATCTGCCGGAAGACCTCGTCGGGCAGTTCCAGGAAGTGCCCCGGGCGAGCGAGCCCCGCCGAGGTGACCAGGACGTCGCAGGGCCGGCCCTGCTCCTCCTCCAGTTCCCCGATGGCACGGGTGAGGGCCGCCTGGTCGGACACGTCGGCCGCCCGCGCGGCGGCCGACAGCTCCTTCGCGGCCTCGCCCAGCCGTTCCGGCCCCCGCGCGATCAGCGACACCTTCGCCCCGCGGGCCGCGAACAGCCGGGCGGTGGCCAGCCCGATACCGCTCGAACCGCCCGTCACGATCACATGTGCCGAACCGGCGTCCAGCGAACGGGAGTTCCGCAGTCTCATGGCCGGGAGCGTATCGAAACGGCTCACCGCCGGCAGGGAACCCCTGATACGGGGTACGGTGCGCCGATGTCGGCGATCAAGAAGTTCCAAGTCACCTTCGACTGCGCGGATCCCGAGCGCCTCGCCCGCTTCTGGTGCGAGGTGTTGGGGTACGTCGTACCGCCTCCTCCGGAGGGGTTCACCACCTGGGACGATTTCAACCGCGCCCTGCCTGCCGAGAAGCAGGGATCGTGGGCCGCCTGCAGTGATCCCTCGGGCGTGGGCCCGCGCCTGTACTTCCAGCGCGTCCCGGAAGGCAAGACCGTCAAGAATCGGGTGCACCTCGACGTCCGGGTCGGCACCGGGCTCGTGGGGGACGAGCGCCTCGCCACGCTCGAAGCCGAGTGCGCACGGCTGGTCGCGCTCGGTGCGACCCATGTGCAGACGCTGTACGCCGACGAGGAGAACGAGTCGTGCATCCCGATGCTGGACATCGAGGGCAACGAGTTCTGTATCGACTGAGCACTCCGTGAGCCAGGGAGGTGGGGAAGCGGGGAGCCACCTCCCTCGGGCCTCTCTTCCAACAGGTTCTGGTCGTGCTCAGGTTGCCCGATCACTACCCTGCATGGGTGCTCTCATACGACGAGTTGACTTCACCGGAACGTGAGTTGTGGGACGCGTTCCCCGAGGGACGCCGGGTGGACCTGCGTACGGGTGTTCCCGAGGACGACCGTGTCGTCGAGGGCGGGCAGTGGGGTGCGGGGCGGACGGTTCGGGCCGCCGTGATCGTGGCGCTCCTTCTGGGCATGAACACCACGCAGCCGGGCGCCGTCGCATGTCTGAGGCTCGCGGGGGCGAGGATAACCGGGCCCCTCGATCTGGCCGGCGCGCAGATCGGCCAGTCCCTCTGGTTCGAGGACTGCTGGTTCGAGGAACCCGTGAACCTGTTCGGGGCGTCGACCCGGACGCTCGTGATCACCGGCAGCCGGGTACCCGGCATCGACGCCGGGTCGGCGCACATCGAGGGAAACGTCGACCTGCGCCGCTCACTCCTGGAGAGCGGCGCTTCCTCGCCCTTCAACCACGACATCACCGCCTTGTCGCTCACCAACGCCCGGGTGACCGGCGGAATCGTCCTCAACAAGGCCGAGATCAACGCGCCCGGAGGTTGGGCCGTGGCCGCCGGTGGCCTGGTCATGGAAGGGGGCGTGTTCTGCCGGGGCGGGTTCCTCGCACGAGGTGAAGTGCGTCTGCTGGGTGCCCAGTTGCCGGGCGGACTGTTCATGCAGGGCGCACAGCTGACGGAGCCCGGGCCACGCGGAGTGGCGCTCGCCCTGGACAACGCCGTGGCCTCGACACTCGACTTCTCCGGCGGGTTCACCGCGAACGGGACCGTACGGCTGCAGGGCACCCGGGCCTCGGGCACCCTGACCTTCGAAGGAGCCGTCCTGAACGGACCGCCAGACGGCCGGGGCCCCTCCTTGGTCGCTCCGCTGATGCAGGCCGTCGACTTCGACTTCACCCTCGCCCGGCCACCGTCCGGCACAGTGGACCTCCAGGGCGCGCAGGTGTCCCACCTCCACGACGGCGAGCACAGCTGGCCGGAGGCGGTGGAGCTGGACGGCTTCGTCTACGGCTCCATCAAGGTGGACGAGGCGGCCGGACGGCGGGAGGCAGCGCGCCGGCGGAACTCCGTGCCCCATCGTGTGGCGTGGATACGACGCTGCCCCGGCTACAACCCCCAGCCCTACGAACAGTTGGCGAGCTGGTACCGGAAGGCCGGTCACGACGACGAAGCCCGCCGCGTGCTCCTGGCCAAACAGCGCCATCGGCGTCGAACCCTGCCATGGGCCGCGCGCGCGTGGGGGCACCTGCTCGACGTGACCGTCGGCTACGGCTACCGCCCCTGGCTGGCCGGCGTCTGGCTCCTCGCGTTGACCTTGCTGGGCGCACTGTCCTTCAGCACGCACGCCCCCAGGCCGGTTCAACGGGGCGAAGGCGCCCCGTTCCAACCCCTGGTCTACACACTCGACCTCCTGATCCCCATCGGCGGCCTGGGCCAGCGCACCGCCTGGTACTGGCCGAACGGCAGCCTCCAGTGGCTGGCCTACCTGCTGATCGCCTTCGGCTGGATCCTGACGACCGCCGTCATCGCGGGTGTCACGCGCGCCCTGCAGAAGAGCTAGTCGGGCCTAGGCAACTGCGGCATAGGCTGACTGACTGGCTCACGGGAAGATCCTCTCCCGACGGACCGCCCGCCGACACCCGCAGGCCCGCGCGGCGGGCAACCCCTGCCCGGGCAGCCGACCCCCGCTCAAGAACGTCCTCGGCGCGTACGCCGCCCTCGGTGCCCAAGCAGTGCCGACCAACTCGACCTCCGCCGCCTCGCCGAACAGGTGGGCCATGGGCGTGGCTTGAGCCTCGACGACGCAGCCGTCCAACCGCCGTGCCCGGGCCGCGGCGGCGAACTCGGCGCCGATGAGGCCGGCTCCGACGACCACCACCGCCCGTGGCCCGTGGTCGAGTTCGGCCCGGAGGACACGTGCGTCGTCGACGGTGCACAGGGTGTGCACGCCGGCCGGCTCGCGAGTGCCGGGCAGCGTGCGTCTGGTCATCCCTGTGGCGACGACCAGACGCTCGAAGTCGGACGACGGCAGCCGCGACACCTGTAGTGCGCGCCTGCCGCATTGCGGCCTTTCAGCCCCGCGGTGCGACGCGGATACGGTTCCCGTCAGGATCGGCTGCGAGGAAGGTCAGCCCGAACCCCGCGTCATGCGGCTCGCGCAGGATCGTGACCCCCTTGGAAATCCACTGCTCAAAGGTCGCGTTGAGCTCGTCGGGTCCACCGTCGACGGCCAGACAGACCTCACTGGTGCGCGGGACGTCCGGTGACAGGTCCTCGAACTGGCCGGACCACAGACCGAGGTCAGCGCCCGGCCCGAGGTCGAAGGTGATGTATCCCGAAGTCTCGAACGAGGGGCTCATGCCGAGGAGGTCGCCGTAGAAACGAGCTGCGGCGGGAGCGTCGTTCACGTAGACGATGGACACGACGGATGCGGTCATGGTTGTTCCTTCTCCCAGGTCGGAGGTACGCATCCAGCAGCCTGACCGGGATATGCGCCGCATCGTGTCGCAATTCCTGAATAAATTTGCGTGTGACCCCGGATCGCTTCTTCACCCTGATGCTGCTCCTCGAATCGAGGGATGCCGTGACCACACAGGAACTTGCCTCAGCGCTCGGAGTGTCCCTGCGAACCATCACCCGCGACCTGAACTGGCTCCGCGACGCCGGTCTGCCGGTGACCGCACACCGGGGCCGCTTCGGAGGCGTGACCATGCTGCCGGGGTCCGGGCTCGACCTCACGCGGCTCACACCGGGCGAGCGTGATCATCTGTCGCTCACCGGGCTGGACGAGAAGCAACGTGCGGAGCTCGACGCATCGGTCGAAAGCCGGCGCGCGCTCTCCAAGATCGCCGCTGCACAGCCACGTCGAGTTCATGAGCTCCTGCCGCTCACCGACGTAGTGCACGTCGACAGCCGTCCCTGGCATCAGGCACGAGCTTCCGGCACGACCCCGGCCTCGCTGATCGGCGCGGTGCGGCGAGGTCGCCGGCTACGGATCGCGTACGACAGCCCACGCGAGTCAGGCCCACGCGACCTGGTCGTGGATCCCTACGGGCTGTTCGCCAAGGCCGGCATCTGGTACCTCGTCGCCGACTGTTCCCGAGTGCCGCGGATGTACCGACTCGAACGGATCACGACGTGGAAGGAAGTCGACCAGCCACGACGGATCCGCGAGAGCCAGACCCTGGCCACCGTCGCTGCAGCGCTCGTTGATCAGTGGGAGCACAACCACGCGATAGAGGTCAGCGCCACCATCGACCAGACCCAGATCGAGCGAGCGCAACGGATCTTCGGCCTACGACTCGTCCTGGACGACCATGAAGAATCCGCCACCGGCCGCAAGGTGACGATCCGTTTCCTGCGTCTGGAGGACGTGCGAGCACTCCTGCCGTTCGGGAACGCCATCACTGTGCACGGCCCTATCGAAGCCAGGGCTCACCTCCGCGACCTCGCCACCAGTCTTGCCCACCACTATGCGCCGTCACCGACGTCCTGACCCGCAACACCCAGCCGGTAGCGGAGCCACGGCGCAGTCCGAACCGGCCACCGCCCGACGGTTCAGGACGAGGCCGGTCGCGGGGAGGACAGTCCCTCATCGGTGGTGCGGCGAGGTCAGATAGTGCTGCCTGAGGAGCTCCCTTCCGTAGTCGTTGCCGTTGGGGGTACGGATGATCGAGTGGACGTGCATCTGGGTGGGCACACCGTCGGCGCCGCCGTAGGCGCCGCGCAGCGGGCCCGGCGCCTGGCAGTCGACCTCGACCCAGACGACGGGGCTGTGCACCCGCACATAGAAGGCGTCGTCGTCTCCGGTACCGCCCGCCCACGTGACGTACGTGTCGTCGAGGTACCTGCGCACCTCCGCCATCCGCACCTTCGCGGCGTCCGCCTTCGCCCGGCCCACGAAGGCCTCGACGATGCCCAGGAGCTTCTTCTTCTGGGCGGGGTCGAGAGCGTTGCCGCGCAGGCCCTCGTACGCCTGGACCGTGTTGTCGGAGAAGGCGCCGGCCTTCATCGACTCGCTGGTCTTGGTCGACGAGGCGATGGCGACCTTCTGCTGCGCGTCGGTCAGGGAGTCGATGAAGGCCAGGCTCGCGGCGACCTCCTCGTGGCAGACCGTCACCGTCTCGCCGTCGATCTCCATCGTCGTCGGCTCCGAACCCCAGAAGCAGGGGCTCATCACGACCTGGTCGCCCAGCACGAAGTAGTTGATGACGAGGTGGTGGCCGTCGAACTGGAAGCCCCAGGGCTCGGTCTCGGACGGGGTGCCCATCAGCGTCCAGTAGTAGGCGTCCTCGTTGAAGGAGGTGGTGTTGCCGATCGCCTCCCCGGCCGCCTGGTTGATCCTGCGGATCTTCTCCGTGCTCTCCAGACCGTCCGCGCTCAGGGCCGACTTCAACAGGGCCTTGCCGAGCGCCTTCTGGTCATCCGTCAGGTCCGCCAGGGAGACGCCCTGGCGCGCGTAGGAGTCGACGTTGCTCCACAGCCGCCACTCCGTGGAGTGGACCGTGAACTGCGTCGCGGTCTTCTGGGTGTCGGTCAGACCGGCCAGGAAGGCGTTGGCGGCGGAGACGACCGGTGCGGTGGTCACGCCCGTGCGGTGAACCGTGAACAGGTCGTCGATCCGGCTGCCGTCGGTGGTGAGGCCGAAGAACTCCTCGGTGATCGACTGGTTGCCGGGGCCGCCGGTCCCGCCGCCCGGACCACCGCTGGGGGGACCGCTCGGGCTGGGGCTCGCCGAGGCGTCGGCCGTGCCGGTGGAGTCGTCGGCCATCGCGGCCCAGGCCCCCGCGCCGCCCATCGTGACGAGCGCGGTGGCGCCGCTCGCGAAGAACACCCTCCGCATGAAGTTGCGACGGCTCGCAAGGGCGGCGCCCGCGTGATCGGAGTCGGGCTCCCGGTCCTTCGGCTGTGCGGCGTCGAGCTCGGGCATCGTCGCTGAGTCCCTTCGTCGTGGCACGTCGCTGATGAACGGCCGTGGAGTCACGACTCTGGGACCCCGACCTTAGCCAGGCCTTAGTCGCAAGAGCGGCCAAGCTGCCCGAATCGGGCATCTGCAAAGCTCTGACCTGCACATCTGTGGGGACGCTGAGAGTTCGTCAGGCCCACGCGAGCCGGCGCCGCGGCGCCGCCCGGCCCGGAGAGCAGTCAGTGGCCGGCGGCAGCGGAGGCGGCGCGGGAAGAAGTACGCGTCGCGGGCAGCCGTACGGAGAACTCCGTACGCCCCGATGCGCTTTCGACCCCGATGTGCCCGCCGTGTGCCTGGGTGATCGCGGCCGCGATGGCCAGCCCCAGGCCGGAGCCGCCGGTGGCCCGCGTGCGGGAGGCGTCGGCACGGGTGAAGCGTTCGAAGACCGAGGGCAGCAGGTCCGCGGGGATCCCCGGGCCGTCGTCCTGGACGCGGATCACACAGCCCGCCCCGGTGGCTTCCACGACGACGGTGACCTTGGTGCCCGCCGGTGTGTGCACGCGTGCGTTGGCCAGCAGGTTGGCCACCACCTGGTGCAGCCGGGCCTGGTCGCCGACGACCGTCGCGGGCGCGTCGAGGCGCAGGGAGAGCTGCCACTCGTGGTCGACGCCGACCGCCCGCGCGTCCCACACCGCCTCCGCCACCAGGGTCGCGAGGTTCACGTCCGTAAGCTGCAGGGGTCGTCCCTCGTCGAGGCGGGCGAGCATCAGCAGGTCCTCGACCAGCCCCGACATACGGGCCGACTGGGCGGAGACACGACGCCAGGCCAGCCCGGGCTCGATACGCTCGTTCCCGCGGTTCATGAGTTCCGCGTACCCCGCGATCGAGGCGAGCGGTGTGCGCAGCTCATGGCTCGCGTCGGCGAGGAAACGCCGCATGCCGTCCTCGACACGCTGGCGTTCGGCGAGCGAGTGCTCGACGTGGTCGATCAGCCGGTTGAGCGCGTCCCCGACCTGTCCGGCCTCGGTGCCCGGGTCGGTGTCCGGGCCGGGGACGCGGGTCAGCGCGCCCACCTCGCCGCGGTCCAGCGGCACGCGCGCCACCTCGACCGCGGTGGCCGCGACCCGCCCCAGCGGGCGCAGCTGGCGCCTGATCACCACCGCCGAGACACCGGCGGCCGCGGCGAGTCCGAGCGCGGCGATCACGGCCTCGGCCAGGACAAGGCCGTCGATCATGCGCTGTACGTCGCCCATGGGGAGCCCGGCCAGCACCGGGACGCCGTCGCCGGCGAGCGCGGTCAGCCGGTAGGTGCCGAGACCCGGAACGGTACGGGTGTGCAGGGCGCCGTCGGCGGTGATTCCGGCGAGGGCCTCCCGCTGGGCGGCCGTCAGGACCCGCTGACGGCCGTCCCCGGTGACCACCTCGGCGGCGAGCACGCCTCCGTTGTCGTCGAAGCGGGCAGCGAGTGTGCCGACCGGCTGCCCGCGCTCGTTGAGGAACCCGAGATCGGTGGCGCCGCCCGGCCTGCGCTGCAGTCCGCCCTGGCTGCGCGCGGCCGCGTCGGTGACCCGCTGGTCCAGGTCCCCCAGCAGGTAGACGCGTTGCACGACGACCGTGGTGAGCGCCATGACCCCGCACACGACGATCATGGTCACGGAGATGAAGAGCACCAGCCGGGCCCGGAGCGAGCGCCCCCGTCCGCGGGTGCCGTCGTGCGTCGCGATGTCCTTACTCCGTGGCCTTGATCGCATAGCCGACCCCGCGCACCGTGTGGATCATCCGCCCCCGGCCCTTGTCGATCTTCGCGCGCAGACTGTGGACATAGACCTCGACCAGGTTTCCCTCACCGTCGAACCCGGCGTTCCACACGTGGTCGAGGATCTGCGCCTTGCTCAGTACCTGGTGCGGGTGGCGCATGAGGAACCACAGCAGGTCGAACTCCTTTGCCGTGAGCTGGACCTGCTCCCCGCCGCGCTGCACCTCGCGCGAGCGCGCGGTGACCACGAGGTCGCCCAGCATCCGGACGGACCCGTTGTCCGGGGCCTCCTCCCCACCGACCCGGCGCAGCAGACCGCGCAGCCGGAGCATGACCTCCTCCAGCGAGAACGGCTTGGTCACGTAGTCGTCGGCACCGGCGGACAGTCCGTCGAGCCGGTGCTCCAACGCGTCCCGGGCGGTGAGCATCAGCACGGGCAGCTTCCGGTTCTCCCGCCGCAGCTGCCGCAGCACCTTGACCCCGTCGAGGTCGGGAAGCATCCCGTCGAGTACGACGACGTGCGGTGCGCAGGTCCGCGCGATGCGCAGCGCGCCGCGACCGTCCCGCGCCGCGAAGGGACGCCATCCCGCTTCGGCCACCGCCGCGGACAACAACTCGGTGAGCTCGGGCTCGTCGTCCACGATGAGCACCCGAACGCGGCCTCCACGGGTCACAGCAGCTGCGGTCATGCCGCGACGATTCCACTGCGAGCTGTGGGACCACTGTGCCCGGTCCGGGCGCCCCGCCGCCACCGGGCAGGAGGTCACGGTGCGCCCCTGGCGACTTCTCCCGCCCGCTCCGCTCCGGCACCCCGCTTTACCTGCGCCTTAAGGAAGTTGACAGTCAGTCACGCCTCGGACAGAGAACTTGTTTATGCGGACCACAGCACTGGGCGGTGTGATCCTCCACACCAATCCACTGCGGCAGGATTTCCCGAAACCCGCTTGGCATCAATTCCCCGGGGAAGCTCTGCCGATTTTCTCCCGGAAGGGAGTCTTGAATTGCAGACGCAACACACACACCGCAGGTCGCAGGGCAGGCGTCGGAAGGCGATCGTGGCCGTGGCCGCCGCATCCGCCGCGCTGCTGGGCGCGGTGTACGCCACCGCGAACGCCGCGTCCGTCCAGGAGCGTGCCACGCCCCAGGCCTCGCAGCCCTCGGAGGCCGCGACCACCGCCGCGACCACGGCGGACTCGAGCGTCTCGGACGTGGTCGACGCCGCCGAGGCGTTCGTCGACACCCTGGACAGCGACCAGCAGTCCGAGGCGCTTCTGGACTTCACGGAGGCCAACGCCACCGCCTGGTCCAATCTCCCGTGCGGCTCCACCTGCCGGGTCGGCATCGAGCTGAGCACGCTCAGCGACACCCAGCTGACCGCGGCCAAGGCGGTGCTGAAGGCGGCGGCCGGCACCACCGCGGACACCGGGTACGACCAGATCACCCAGATCCTGGCCGCCGACGACAAGCTCGGCGAGACCGCCAGCGGCTACGGCAGCGGCAACTACTACCTGGCCTTCCTCGGCACCCCGAGCACGACCGGCACCTGGCAGCTGCACTTCGGCGGCCACCACCTCGCGGTGAACCTCACCTACAAGGACGGCGAGGTCGAGGGCACCACCCCGTTCTTCGTCGGCGTGGAGCCGTCCAGCTGGACGGCGGACGACGGCACCTCGTACGCGCCCCTGGACGGAATGCGCGACGCGATGCTCGCGATGGTCGACAGCCTGAGCTCGGACGAGCTGGCCGAGGCAGAACTCTCCGAGTCGTTCAGTGACGTGCTGCTCGGCCCGGACGACGACGGCGCCTTCCCGACGACCAAGGAGGGCCTCTCGGTCGGCGATCTGACCGACGCCCAGCAGCAGTTGGTGCTGGACGCCATCGAGCCCTGGGTCGACGTCGCGGACGACACGACCGCCGCTTCGACGCTGAGCACGTACAAGTCGGAACTCGACGAGACCTACATCTCGTACTCCGGCACCACCGCGCTGGACACCCAGGGCGACTACGTGCGCATCGACGGGCCGGGGGTCTGGATCGAGTTCGTCTGCCAGGACGGCGTGGTCTACACGAGCCAGATCCACTACCACTCCGTCTACCGCGACCACAACACCGACTACGGAGGGGAGTTCACGTTCTGATGAACCGTCCGCCGACTTCACCGTCATCAGCACTGCGCATGATGGCAGGGGTCGCGGTAGCGGTGATGGCGGCGCTGCTTCTGGCAGCGCCGCCCGCCGTGGCGCACCCCATGCCTCACTCGGTGCTCCTGCTCGACGTGCACGAGACCTCGGTCTCGGCCGAACTGGAGCTTCCGGTCAGTGACTTCTCCCGGGCCAGCGGTATCGAGCTGGACGAGACCACCAAGGCCGGGCTGCCGGCGAGGACGGCCGCGATCCGCACCTATCTGGCCGCCCACCTGCACCCCACCACCGTCAGCGGAAAGGCCTGGGCGGTCTCCTTCGGGGACATCGCGCTGGGCCGGGCGCAGCAGACCTCCACCGGCACCTACCGCGAACTGACCGTCCACGCCACGCTCACGCCGCCGTCCGGCGGGGATCCACGCCACTTCCTCCTCGGCTACGACGTGATCGTCCACCAGGTCGTCACCCACGTCGCCCTGGTCTCCGTCCGTCAGGACTGGGCCACCGGCAAGGTGTCCGGCACCGGCCGGGACGCCGCCACCCAGGTGGGCGTCATCCGGATCAACACCCGGAACATGACGGTCCCGAACCTCACCGTCGACCTGGAGAAGGGCAGCGCCTGGAGCGGGACCTACGCCATGTTCCGGCTCGGCGCCACCCACATCCTCGAAGGCACCGACCACCTGCTCTTCCTGCTCATCCTCCTGCTGCCCGCGACGATGCGCACCGACCGGAAGCGCTGGCGCGGGACGGTCGGTGCCCGGACCGCCGCGGGCCGCATCGCCCGCACCACCCTCGCCTTCACCGTCGGGCACTCCCTCGCGCTCGCGTTGAGCGCCTTCGGCCGCCTGGACATCCCGGCCCAACCCGTGGAGGTGTTCATCGCCCTGAGCATCCTCGTCGGCGCGGTCCACGCCATGCGGCCGCTCTTCCCGGGGCACGAGGCCGTCGTCGCCGGAGTGTTCGGACTCGGGCACGGCCTGGCGTTCTCCCTCACCCTGGCCGAGATGAACCTCTCCACCTCCCAACTGGCCCTCAGTCTCGCGGGGTTCAACCTCGGTATCGAGGCGGTGCAGCTCCTGCTCGTCGTCCTCGCGCTGCCGAGCCTGCTCCTGCTGTCCCGGCTCCCCCGGCACTCGGCCCTGCGCAGCACCTGCGCGACTCTCACCGCCGTTGCCGCCCTGGGCTGGCTGTTCGACCGCCTCGGCGCTCCCAACCCGGTCGCCCGCGCCGCGGACAGCGCCGGTTCCCACACCTCCCAGCTGCTCCTGGTACTCGTCACGACCGCGGCGCTCTCGACCCTCTGGGCAGGCGTCCTCCACCGTCGCGACCGGGCGCGTAAGCAACCGAAATACGCGACCCTTTCCATCTGCACAATGCACAACCACCGAATCAAATGGCAGTCACCCTTTCCCTGGAAGGACTCTCGCCCGGAAAATCCACGCACCCGGAACCACACCCGGAAGAAAGATCAGCAGACCGCAGAACAATACGGAGAACGGCACTGAATCAGCGCCCGCCACACCGACCGTGTGCATCGCCGGTCCCCCATCGCCCGGGTCATCGGACGCAGTGCACACCGAGCGGAAAATCCCGGGAAATCCCCGAGAATCCAGGGACATCGCGCGAGTTGCCGACGCGATGTCAGAGCGTCCGACCAGCCCAGCGACGTTCCAGGTCAGGCCCCGGACGCCGGCAGCGTCACCGACTTGTACTCCACATACTGGGCAAGCCCCGCCGCGCCGTACTCGCGGCCGATGCCGCTGGCCTTGTGGCCGCCGAACGGGCCGTCGAAGGAGATGGGTGCGCCGTTGACGGTGACCGTGCCGGTGCGCAGCCGGCGGGCGACCTCGAGGGCGTGGGTCTCGTCGGCGGACCACACGCCGCCCGATAGGCCGTACTCGGAGTCGTTGGCGATCCGTACGGCGTCGTCCTCGTCGTCGTAGGCGATGACCACGAGGACCGGGCCGAAGATCTCCTCCCGGGCGATCCGCAGGGAGTTGTCGACGTCGGCGAAGACGGTCGGGGTGACGTAGTTCCCGCTCTCCAGCCCCGGCGGGACCTGGGGGCCCCCGGTGACGAGCCGGGCGCCCTCCTCGATGCCGAGCTCGATGTAGTCGCGCACGCGCTGCTGCTGGTCCCGGCGGACCATCGGGCCGATGAAGGTGTCGGGGTCGGCCGGATCGCCGACCTTGAGCGACTCCACGAGGTCCTTGAGCGCGGTGACGACCTCTTCGTACCGGCTGCGCGGGGCGAGGACGCGGGTCTGGGCGATGCACGACTCGCCGTTGTTGAGGAGGGACGCGAACTTCAGCCCCTGTACCGCCCGGTCGAGGTCGGCGTCCGGCAGGATGACCGCGGCCGACTTGCCGCCCAGCTCCAGGCTGACCCGCTTCAGCTGCTCCCCCGCGATGGCCGCGACCCTGCGGCCGGCCCGGGTCGAGCCGGTGAACGCGATCTTGTCGACGCCGCGGTGCGAGACCAGGTACTCACTGGTCGCGCGGTCGGCGGGGACCACGCTGATCACGCCTTCCGGCAGCCCGGTCCGCTCCAGCAGCTCCGCGAGCAGCCCCATGCTCAGCGAGTTCTCCGGCGACACCTTCAGGACGACCGTGTTCCCGGCCAGCAGCGCGGGGACGATCTTCGCCATGGCCGCCGAGAACGGGGAGTTCCAGGGGATGACGGCGGCCACGACACCGATCGGCTCACGGCGCACCACGGTCCGCACCGAGGAGGCGGACTCCAGCGTCTCCTCCCAGCCGAACCCCTCCGCCGCCCCGAGGTAGGCCTCGGCCTGCCGGGTGAGCCCCGGCTGACCGGCCCGGGTGAACCAGCGGGCCGAGCCGTTCTCGGCCGAGACGAGGTCGGCGATCCGCTCGGCGTCGGCCTCACGCAGGGCGTTCAGCCGTCGTATGAGGGCGATGCGCTGCGCCGGGGTCGTCCGCGGCCAGGGGCCCTCGTCGAAGGCGGTCCGCGCGGCGGCCACGGCGCGGTCGACGTCGGCGGGCCGGGCCTGGGCGGCACGGCCGATGACGGCCTGGTCGTGCGGTGAGCGGATGTCGAGCAGTTCCGGGTCGCTGGGCGCCGTCCAGGAGCCCGCGATGTACAGACGGTCGTAAGTGATCATGTGCCCTCTCCTGGGGATGCAAGCGAACCGGGCGAACCAGGCGAACCGGTCCTGCCGTCCGTCACTGTCCGCCGCCGTCCACTATCTGTCACATCAATGTAGCACTTAGAGCCTGTGTCGACTCATTGATGTGCCATTAGGTGTGGCAGGCTCCACATCCGCGGCTATGCTCGGCGCGTGAGAGCCGACGCAGCGCGCAATCTGGAAGCCGTCCTGACGACCGGGGCCCGTATGCTCGCCGCCGACCCGGGCGCGAGCATCGCCGCGATCGCCGCCGAGGCCGGTGTCGACCGGCGTACCGTCTACCGGCGGTTCGCATCCCGCGACGAGCTGCTGGCGGCCGTCTACGAGGCGCGCTACGACGCGGTCGAGCGGGCCGTCGAGCACGCCAGGCTGCGGGAGGCCCCGGTCGCCGTGGCGCTGCACCGGTACGTCGAGGAGATCATCGGCGTCAATCGCACGTGGCCGGTGGAGCTCACCCGGCTGAAGGCCGACGACACGATCCGGGAGCGGCGCGACGCCCTGGTCCGGGAGGTCGACGGCTTCCTGCGGCGGGCCACCGACGAGGGGCTGCTCCGCGACGACCTCCCCCTCGCCTGGGCCAGTTCACTGCTGCCGCAGCTCATGCATCTGGCGTCGCAGCAGCTGCCCGAGCTCAGCGCGGCCCAGGCCGCCGACACGGTCGTCGACACCTTCCTGCGGGGGCTCGGGGCGCGGTGATCGCCGCGGGGGTTGTGGTGCGCCCGTACGTCTGATTGGGTACCGCGCGACAGAACAGGGGTGACCAGCGTGGATCAGGCGGCAGGGCAGGACGCCCGAGGGGCGTTGCCCACGGGGCTCGGGCAGGCGATACGGCAGACCGCCGCCGACATCACGGCCGTGCTCGACGGCGTCTCCGACACGAGCGGCGCCGTACCGGGATCGCAGTGGACGGTCGGCGAGGCGGCGGCCCATCTGGCGCTGGCCAACGAGCTGATGGCCGACCTCGCCCAGGGCCGGGAACGCCCGTACGGGGACGGCACACCGCAGAGCCTGGCGGCGGCCAACACCGAGTCGCTGGCCGCGTTCGGGGAACGCCGGGCCGCGCCGCTCGCGGCGATGATCACCGAGCAGGCGGAGCGCTGCGCCGACGCGCTGGCCGCGACGTCCGACGGCCCGGCGCCGGTGACCCCGCTCGGCCCGATGGACCGGTCCGTCCTCGCCTCCTACCTGCTCACCCACATGCTCGGGCACGGCTACGATCTCGCCCGCGCCCTGCGGCGCCCGCACATGATCGACACCGAACGGGTCGCCTGGTGCATGCCCTTCATGCTCTCGGTGATGCCGGCCGTGGCGGACGGCTCGGCCACCGCCGGCCTGACCGCCCGCTACACGATCCGGCTGCGCGGAGCCGACAGCGCCTTCGGCGTCACCCTCACCGACGGTGCCGTCCAGGTGGCGCCGGAACCGCAGGACCGCGCGGACTGCACGATCCTCATCGATCCGGTCGCCTTCCTGCTCATCGCCCTCGGCCGCCGCAACCCGTGGCTGGCGATGGCCCGGGGCCAGGTGCTCGCCTTCGGCCGCAAGCCCTGGCTCGGGCCCCGCTTCCCCGCCCTTTTCGTCGCGCCCTGACCGGCCCCTCGGCCCGCTGACCCGGCGTACGCCCACGCACCACCCACCCCCACTCCCCCGTCCGGCCCAACGCCGCTCGGCCAGAAGAGGCGAGCGGGCGTGACCGGTGTGACCGTGGTGGAAGGTATGGGCGCGCGCACGGATCCGAGGAGGCTGCATGGCCGAGGGACTGGTCGACGGCAGAGCGCCCCGCACTGCCCCGGTGGACGGCTCCGGCCGCCCCGTACCGACCTTCGAGCAGATGAGTGCCGTCGCCGATGCCGTGCTCTACGAGGGCTACCTCCTCTACCCCTATCGGCGGTCCTCGCCGAAGAATCGTGCCCGCTGGCAGTTCGGGGTCCTCTTCCCCCGGGACTGGGTGGAGGCCGACGGTCCGGTCAGCCCGGGTGTGTCGGGTTCGGCGGACTCCTGGTACCAGCAGACGGAATGTCTGGTGCGGGTGCACCGGCCGGATGCGGTCCTACGGCTGCGGGTGCGGTACCTGCAGGTGCAGCACAAGCAGGTCGAGGACGGCGCCGGACGGCCGGTCGAGTCGCTGGGCTGCGACGACGGGACCGTGCAGCTGACCTTCGAGGAGGCGGTGACCCGCGAGGCCGAGTTCACGGTCGCGCTGGCCGAGGGCGAACACGTGTTTCCGGTGGGCTCCCCGGGCGGCACCGGAACGGCGGAGCTGCCCTCCGGCGCCGGGCGGGTCGTACGGCGCCGGGAGGAAGTACGGGCGGGTACCGTCCTCGTGGCCGAGCGGCTCGGCGACGGTCTCCTGCGGCTCCGGGTGCGCACCGCGAACGAAGGGCACGTGGGGGATCCGCACGCCCCGCGCGACCGGGCCCTGCGCCACGCGCTCATCGCCACCCACACCCTCCTCGCAGTCGAGGGCGCGGAGTTCGTCTCCCTGATCGACCCGGGCCCCGCCCTCCAGGATGCCGCCCGGAACTGCCGCAACGACTTCACCTTCCCGGTACTCGGCGGCGTTCCCCCCGCCGCCGCCCCCACGGACGGCTCGGTGTCCGCCCTGCTGCTCTCCTCGCCGATCATCCTCCCCGACCATCCGCAGGTGGCGCCGGAGAGCCCGGGTGATCTGCACGACGCCGGTGAGATCGACGAGATCCTCACCCTGCGCACCATGCTGCTGACGGACGAGGAGAAGCGGGAGGCGCGGGCCACCGACCCGCGGGCCGCCGAGATCCTCGACCGCGTCGACACCATGCCGCCGGAGGTCTTCGAGCGGCTGCACGGCGCCATCCGCTCACTCAGCCCGGCCGGCGAGGCCGCCAGTGGCGGATCCCGGCCCGCCTGGTGGCAGGAGTGCGGCGACGACGGGCTCTCCCCGGCCACCGACACCGTGCTGGTCGACGGTGTGCGGGTCGGCGGCGGCAGCCCGGTGCGGCTGTGCCCGCGGGGCAGGGGCGCCGACGCCCAGGACATGTTCCTGGCCGGCCGGACCGCGACCGTGGCCGCCGTCTTCCACGACGTGGACGGCAGCACCCATCTCGCCGTCACCGTGGACGACGACCCGGCGGCCGAACTGCACGGCTGGTACGGCCGTTTCCACTACTTCCGGCCCGACGAAGTCGAGCCGCTCGGGGGCACCGACGTCCCGGATCCAGCGGCGGCTGCCGAGCCGTCCCCGGGGCCCACTCCATCGGAGGCCTAGCGTATGAGCACCAGCAAGAACGGCACCGCGGCCGTCGCCGCCGAACCCGGCCGAGCCGACGGCGAACACCAGGGGTTCGACGAGATCACCATCCTCTGGATCTCCGAGGGCATGAGCTGCGACGGCGACACCGTCTCCGTGACGGCCGCCGACCAGCCCTCCATCGAGGACCTGGTCCTGGGCCTGATCCCGGGGATGCCGAAGGTCAACCTGGTCAACAAGGTGCTCTCGCCCAGCCTCGGCGGCGAGGACTTCCTCGCGCCGTACCGGGCGGCCGCGCGGGGCGAACTGAAGCCGTTCATCCTCGTCATCGAGGGCTCCGTCCCGAACCAGAACATCATCGAGGGCGACGGCTACTGGACGTCCTTCGGCAACCACCCGGAGACCGGCCAGCCGCAGACCCTCAACGACTGGATCGACGAACTGGCCCCCCGGGCCTGGGCGGTGGTGGCCGTCGGCACCTGCGCCACCTTCGGCGGCATCCACGCGATGGCCGGCAACCCGACCGGCGCCATGGGCCTCGCGGACTACCTCGGCTGGGACTACAAGTCGCAGGGCGGGCTGCCGGTGGTGAACATCCCGGGCTGCCCGGTCCAGCCGGAGAACTTCATGGAGACCCTGGTCTGGGTGCTCTACCACGCCGCCGGCACCGCTCCCCCGCCGCCGCTGGACCACATGCTGCGGCCGCAGTGGCTGTTCGGACGCACCGTCCACGAGGGCTGCGACCGCGCCGCCTACTACGAGCAGGCGACCTTCGCGGCCGACTACAACTCGCCCAAGTGCCTGGTCAAGACGGGCTGCTGGGGTCCGGTCGTGAACTGCAACGTGCCCAAGCGGGGCTGGATGGCCGGCATCGGCGGCTGTCCGAACGTCGGCGGCATCTGCATCGGCTGCACCATGCCGGGCTTCCCCGACGCGTTCATGCCGTTCATGGACGAGCCGCCCGGCGGCACCCTCTCCTCGCTCGCGATCAAGCCGTACGGGGCGGTCATCCGCAGGCTGCGCGGCTTCACCAACGAACTGGTCAACCACGAGCCCAAGTGGCGCCACAACAAGCGCAAGCTCACCAGTGGCTACGCCCCGCGCTGGCGCCCCTGACACACCTCACCCCCACCCCCACCGACCGACTCCCCCACAGCAAAGGTCAGCGACGCCGATGACAACAGAGGCCCGGCAGAAAGGGCGCAAGCCCGCGCAGATCGTGGACATGTCCTGGGATCCGATCACCCGGATCATCGGAAACCTGGGCATCTACACGAAGATCGACTTCGCCAACAAGGAGGTGGTGGAGTGTCACAGCACCTCCTCCCTCTTCCGCGGCTACTCCGTCTTCATGAAGGGGAAGGACCCGCGCGACGCCGGGTTCATCACCTCCCGGATCTGCGGCATCTGCGGCGACAACCACACCACGTGCTCCGACTACGCCCAGCAGATGGCGTACGGCGTGAAGCCGCCCCCGCTGGCCGAGCACATCGTGAACCTCGGCGAAGCGGCCGAGTACATGTTCGACCACACGATCTTCCAGGACAACCTGGTCTTCGTGGACTTCTGCGAGCAGATGGTCAAGGCCACCAACCCGAGCGTCCTGGCCCGCGCCCAGAAGACCAACGCGCCGCGCGGTGACATCCACGGCTACCGGACCATCGCGGACATCATGAAGGCCTTCAACCCCTTCGAGGGCGAGGTCTACAAGGAGGCCCTGAAGGTCTCCCGGACCACCCGCGAGATGTTCTGCCTGATGGAGGGCCGCCACGTGCACCCCTCCACCCTCTATCCGGGCGGTGTCGGCACCATGCCGTCACCGACCGCGTTCACCGACTACCTCAGCCGGCTGATGCACGTCATCGACTTCGTGAAGAAGGCCGTCGCCATGAACGACGACGTCTTCGACTTCTTCTACGAGGCGCTGCCCGGCTACGAGGAGGTCGGCAAGCGCCGCATCCTGCTCGGCTGCTGGGGCGCCTGGCAGGACCCGAAAGTGGTCGACTACAAGTACGAGAACATGAACCGCTGGGGCAAGGCGATGTACGTCACCCCGGGCATCGTGGTCGACGGCGAGCTGGTCACCAACAACCTGGTCGACATCAACCTGGGCCTCAGGATCATGCTGGGTTCCTCGTTCTACGAGGACTGGGTCAACGAGGACCCGTTCGTCACCCACGACCCGCTCGGCAACCCCGTCGACATGCGCCACCCGTGGAACCAGACCACCCTGCCGGTGCCGCAGAAGCGGGACTTCGAGGGCAACTACAGCTGGGTGATGAGCCCGCGCTGGTTCGACCAGCGCACCGGCGACCACCTCGCCCTGGACACCGGCGGCGGCCCGCTGGCCCGGCTCTGGTCGACCGCGCTGAGCGGCATCGTCGACACGCCGTACATCAAGGCCACCGGCACCAGCGTGCGGATCTCGCTGCCCAAGGGCGCGAGCCTGCCGGAGACCACGCTGGAGTGGAAGATCCCGAAGTGGTCCAACACCCTCGAACGGGACCGCGCCCGGCCGTACTTCGTGGCCTACGCGGCCGCCATGGCCCTGCAGTTCCTGGACGAGGCGATGGGTCTGGTCAGGTCCGGCGACACCAAGGTGTTCGAGGACTTCGAGGTGCCGGACGAGGCGATCGGCTGCGGCTTCCACGAGGCCGTGCGCGGGGTCCTCTCGCACCACCTGGTGATCAAGGACAAGAAGATCGCCAACTACCACCCGTACCCGCCGACCCCGTGGAACGCCAGCCCCCGCGACAAGTTCGGCACCCCGGGCCCGTACGAGGACGCCGTCATGGGCCAGCCGATCTTCGAGGAGAACGGCCCGGACGACTTCAAGGGTGTCGACATCATGCGCACGGTCCGCAGCTTCGACCCCTGTCTGCCGTGCGGTGTCCACATGTACACGGGCAAGGGCAAGACGCTGAGCGTCACGCACTCGCCGGTGTACGGGGCGAACCATGGCTGACGCCGGACGGCTCGACGGCCCGGCGGTCGAGGCCCGGCTGGCCCGGCTCGACGCGCTGTTGGAGAGCCTGGAATCCGCTCCGGGGCCGACCGGCGGCTCGGCCGTCGAGGCGGTACGGCTGCTGACCGAGGTCTACGGCGAGGCACTCGCCCGCGTCCTCGACCACGCGGACGCCGCGGCCGTCCGGCAGCTCGCCGACGACGAGCTCCTCGACCACCTCCTGGTCCTGCACGACATCCACCCCGACCCGCCCGAGCACCGGGCCGCCCGCGCGGTCGAGCGGCTGCGCCCCGCCGTCCAGGAGCGCGGCGGTGACGTCGAGTGGGCCGGGCTGGAGGGCGAGGTGGGCCGGGTGCGGCTGGCCGCGGGCGGCGGTTGCGGCTCGGGGTGCGGCGGAGGTACCACGGAGGTGACCGACGCCGTCCGGGAGGCGGTGCTCGCCGCGGCCCCCGAGCTGGCCGACGTGCAGCCGGTGCCCGAGGCCCCGGCGCCCGCCTTCGTCCCCCTGGACTCCCTGCGCCGGCCGCAGGAGGCCCGGTGACCACCCGGACACCCGCAGGCGGCGCCCTGGCCCGCCTCATCCGTTCCTCGGCCGACCGGCAGCCGGCGGCCGGGGCGGAGGTGTGCGACCTGTGCGCCGAGCCGCTGGCCGAGGAGCATCCGCATCTGTACGACACCGGGCAGGCCGAGGTCCGCTGTGCCTGCCGTGCCTGCTCGGTGCTGTTCGCCGACACCCGGCAGGGCACCGGCGCGGGCGACGGCCAGTTCCGGCTGATCCCCACCCGCCGGGTCCGCCTCCCGAAGGTCGACACGGCGGCCCTCGGGGTCCCGGTCGGCCTGGTCTTCTTCGTACCGCGCGCCGACGGCTCGGTCACCGCCGAGGGGCCGAGCCCGGCGGGGGCCATGCGCTGGGAGGTGGCGGCGGCGGCCTGGCAGCGCGCGGTCGCCGGCTGCCCGCCCCTGGCCGGCATGACCCCCGACGTCGAGGCCCTGCTGGTCAACACCGTGCACGGCCTGGACCACCACTGGATCGTCCCGGTCGACGACTGCTTCCGCATGCTCGCCGTGGTCCGCCGGGAGTGGCGCGGCCTGTCCGGCGGCGGCCGGATGTGGCCGGCCGTGGAGCGTTTCTTCGAGGAGCTCGCCGAGCGGCCCTGAGACGGGCGCCCGTGCGAGGCGAGCGGCTTCGAGGAACGGCAGCACAGGAAGGAGCAACCCATGGGCAGCATCCGAGTCGGCCGGGCCCAGGCCCGCCCCGACACCCCGTCCCACGTGCCCGGCATCCACCAGGGCAACGAGGGTCCCTACACCACCCAGAGGGGACACCACCGGGACGGCACCGCCGACGCGCGGCGCTCGACCGGCATCGACTGGAAGCAGCACGACGTCCTGCTGGACGTCATGCCGAACATCCCGCCCGCGTGACACAGAGCAGGGAGTGCCCGCTATGAAGACGCAACGCAGCAGAACCGGAACGGCGGCCCAGCGCGTGCTGACCGCCGAGGTCGCCGTGGTCGGCGCGCTGATCCTGGCGCTGTTCGTCACCGAGATCCCCGCCCTGATGCGCGAGATGAAGATCTGGCGCATCGTCGGCGGGCCGCGCGCCGGTCACCGGTATCCGTGAGCCGGACGTGCACGAACTGTCGATCGCGACCGCGATCGTCGAGCAGGCCGACGAGTGGGCCCGGGCGGACGGCGCGGACAGCGTCTCCGCGGTGACCGTCCGGGTCGGCGAACTGTCCGGGGTCGTCCCCGACGCCCTGGACTTCGCCTTCGAGATGGCCCGCGACGGCACCGCCCTCGCCGGCGCCCGGCTCGTGGTCGAGCAGGTGACCGCACGGGCCTGGTGCGAGCCGTGCGCCGAGGAGTTCGCGGTGGGCATGCCACCGTTCTTCTGGTGCCCGCACTGCGACCGTCCCTCCACCGAGCTGCGCTGCGGCCGGGAACTGGAGATCACCGCGGTCGAATGACCCCGCCGGTGCCCGGGACGATCCGGGGCACGGGCGGGGTCATCGCCCTGTCGTCAACAGACGTCGTCAACAGACGTCGTCGACGTTCGCCGCCGACGGACGCCGTCAGCAGATGCGGGGCAGTTGCTCCCCGAGCGGGAGATCGACGACCCGGGTGCCGCCCAGTCCCGTCGCCACCACCACCATGCCGGGGTGCTCGGTCACGCACTGGCCGATGACCGCCGCGCAGGCGCCCTGCGGATGGGCGTGCATCGCCGCGAGGACGGCCTCGGCCTCCGTCGGCGGGACGAAGGCCACGAGCCGCCCCTCGTTGGCGACGTACAGCGGGTCAAGGCCGAGGAAACCGCAGGCGTTGGCGACCGCCTCCGGTACCGGAACGGCGCGCTCGGCCAGCCGGACCCCGGTTCCCGAGGCGCGGGCGATCTCGTTGAGCGACGCGGCCAGGCCGCCGCGGGTCGGGTCGCGCAGGACGTGGATGTCGGGGGTGACGTCCAGCATGGTGGCGACCAGGTCGGCCAGCGGTGCGGTGTCGCTGGCGATCTCGACGCCGAACTCCAGCCCCTCGCGCACGCTGAGCACGGCGACGCCGTGCAGCCCGATCGGCCCGCTGACGATGACGGCGTCGCCGGGCCGGGCCCGCTGCGGCCGGATGTCGACGCGCTCGGGGACCAGGCCGACGCCGGCGGTGGTGACGTACACCCCGTCCCCGTGGCCGCTCTCGACCACCTTGGTGTCGCCGGTGGCGATGGTGACACCGGCCGTCTCGGCGGCCGCGCCCATGGCGCGCGCGATGCGTTCGACGACGGTCAGCTCGACGCCCTCCTCCAGGACGAAGGCTGCGGACAGGTAGGCGGGCCGGGCGCCGCTCATCGCCAGGTCGTTGACGGTGCCGTTGACGGCCAGGTCGCCGAGGCAGCCGCCGGGGAAGAACAGCGGCCGTACGACGTAGGAGTCGGTGGAGAGGGCCAGCCGGGCGCCGCCGAGGTGGAGGACGGCGGAGTCGGTCATCCCGGCGAGGAGGGCGTTGCCGTACGCGGGGGCGAAGACCTGCTCGATCAGTTCGGCGGAGAGGGCGCCGCCCCCGCCGTGGCCCATGACCACGACCGGCTGGTCGCGGATCGGCGCCGGGCAGCTCCAGTTCGCGGGGTCGACGACGGTCTGCTCAGCCAACGGGGTTCATCTCCTCGCGCGGGAGCGCCGGTTCGGACATCCGGCGGTACAGGTAGTAGGCGGCGCAGGCACCCTCGCTGGAGACCATGGTGGCGCCGAGCGGGGTGCGCGGGGTGCAGGTGGTGCCGAAGGCCGCGCAGTCGGTGGGTTTGATGAGTCCTTGGAGGACTTCGCCGGCTCGGCACTCGGCTGGTTCCTCGGTGCGGATGCCGGTGACGTCGAAGCGGTGCTCGGCGTCGAAGTCGCGGTAGACCTCGCTCAGCCGCCAGCCGCTGCCGGGGATGCGGCCGATGCCGCGCCAGTTCCGGTCGGTGACCTCGAAGACCTCCTCGATCATGCGGATGGCGGCCGGGTTGCCGTCGGCACGCACGGCACGGGCGTAGGCGTTCTCCACCCGGTGCTCGCCGCGCTCCAGCTGCCCGACCGTGCGGCGGATGCCCTCCAGGATGTCGAGCGGTTCGAAGCCGGTGACGACGACGGGGACCCGGTGCCGTTCGGCGAGTTCGGGGTACTCGGCCATGCCCATCACGCTGCACACGTGCCCGGCGGCCAGGAAGCCCTGCACCCGGCAGGCGGGGGCGGTCATGATCGCCTCGATCGCCGGGGGGACCCGGACATGGGAGACCAGAAGGGTGAAGTTGGCCAGGCCGAGGCGCTTGGCCTGGTGGACGGCCATGGCGTTGGCGGGGGCGGTGGTCTCGAAGCCGATCGCGAAGAACACCACCTGCTTCTCCGGGTGGCGCCGGGCCAGTTGGAGCGCGTCGAGCGGTGAGTAGACCACGCGGACGTCTCCGCCGGCGCCCTTGACCCGGAACAGGTCCCGGTCGGTGCCGGGGACACGGAGCATGTCGCCGAACGAGCAGAAGATCACGTCGGGGCGGGCGGCGATCTCCAGCGCCTTGTCGATGCACTCCAGCGGGGTGACACAGACCGGGCAGCCCGGCCCGTGGATCAACTCGACCTCCTCTGGGAGGAGTTGGTCGATGCCGTGCCGGATGATCGAGTGGGTCTGGCCGCCGCACACCTCCATCAGGGCCCAGGGCCGGGTGACGGTGGCCCGGATCTCGTCCAACAGCCGGCGGGCCAGCTGGGGGTCGTTGAACTCGTCGAGGTACTTCACCGGGTTTCGCTCCCCTCGGACTCGGACTCGGACTGCCGGGCCGCCTGCTGCCAGGCGTCGCCGAACTCCTCCTCCAGGAGCCCCAGTTCCTCGAAGAGCTTCAGGGAGGCCAGGGCCGACTCCTCGTCAAGTCGCTGCAGGGCGAAGCCCACATGGACGATGACGTACTCGCCGACCTCGACGTCCGAGACGTACTCCAGGCACGCCTGCTTCTGCACCCCGCCGAAATCGACCAGGCCGGTGAGCGGATCGGCGGCGCGGTCGATGCTCACGACTCTGCCGGGCACTGCCAAACACATGGGTCACTCCGTCTCGTCGCTGACTGCCCTACGTCGGTCGTCGTCGGGTCGTCGTCGGGTCGCTGTCCGGTCGCTGTCCGGTCGTCGTCCGTGGGCCGCGACCACCAGTTGCCCGAGGGCCAGTCCGCCGTCGTTCGGCGGGACTTCGCCGTGCCGCAGGACCGTGAATCCGGCGCCGCGCAGCAGGTCCGTGCTCGCGTCCTCCAGGAGCGCGTTGGCGAACACGCCTCCGGTGAGCGCGACGGTGGTCAGTCCGGTGGCCCGGCGTGCGCCGTGGCAGAGGTCCAGGACGGCCCGGGCGACCCCGCGGTGGAAGCGGGCCGCGATCACCGGCACCGGGGTGCCGCGCCGCAGGTCGGCGATGATCGCGCGCAGCGCGGGGGCCGGGTCGAAGCGGTCGCCGAAGAGGTATCCGGCCGTCTCCTCGCCCCAGGCCGCGCAGGCCTGGGCCTCCAGTTCCAGGGCGGCCTGGGCCTCGTACCCGGCACGGTGGCACACGCCCGCGAGGGAGGACACGGCGTCGAAGAGGCGCCCCATGCTGGAGGTGGCCACGCAGCCGACCTGGCTCGGCAACTGCCTTGCAAGCAGCCGGAGTTCCTCGCGGGAGCAGGCGGCGACACTGGGCAGGTCGGGGTCCCAGGGGAGTCCGGCCGCCCACAGCCGGGCCAGTGCGGTGCGGCACGGGTTGGCGACGCCCGCGTCGCCGCCGGGCAGCGGGGCCGGGGCGAGGTGGGCGAGGCGCCGGTAGCCGGTGTAGTCGGCGACGAGCAGCTCGCCGCCCCAGACCGTGGCGTCGTCGCCGTAGCCGGTGCCGTCGAAGGCGACGCCGATGACGGGTGTGGTGCCGTCGAGGCCTGCCTCGGCCATGGCCGAGGCGATGTGGGCGTGGTGGTGTTGGACGAACACCGGCTTGCCCAGGGCGAGTCGGGTGGCCCGGCGGCGGGCCCAGGCGGCCGAGTGGTAGCCCGGGTGACGGTCGGCGGCGACGAGTTCGGGGCGCACCCCGGTCAGCCGGTACACGTGCCGTTCCGCCCGGACGGCCGCCTCCAGGGTGGCCAGGTCGCCCATGTCGCCGATGTGCGGCCCGAACCAGGCCAGGTCGCCCTCGCCGACGCACAGCGCGTTCTTGAGGTCGCCGCCCACCGCGAGCGCGGGCCGCACCGGGACCGGCAGACGCAGCGGGCGCGGCACGTAGCCGCGGGAGCGGCGCAGGACCTGCTCGGTGCCGTCGGCGCGGACCCGCAGCAGGGAGTCGTCGCACGGCGAGGCGATGGGCCGGTCGTGGGCCAGCCAGGCGTCGGCCAGTCCGAACAGCCGGGTCTGCGCCTCGTCGTCGTCCGTGACGATCGGCTCGCCCGAGCGGTTGCCGCTGGTCATGACCAGGATGCGGGGGCCGGGCGGGTCGCCGGGGAGCCCGAAGAGGAGGGTGTGGACGGGGGTGTAGGGCAGCAGCACGCCGAGGTGCGGGCTGCCGGGACAGACGCCGGGCGCGAGCCGGGCGGCGGGGCGGGGGCGGAGGAGGACGATAGGGCGCCGGGGGCTGGTGAGCGCGGCCCGCTCGGCCGTCCCGACCTCGGCGATCCGTTCCGCCTCGCCGACGTCCGCGCACATCACCGCGAACGGTTTGTCGCCGCGCGCCTTGCGGGCGCGCAGGGTGTCGACGGCCCGGGCGTCGGAGGCGTCGCAGGCCAGGTGGTAGCCGCCGATGCCCTTCACGGCGACGATCTGCCCGGCGGCGAGAAGTTCTCGTGCCCGTGAGAGGGCGTCACTGTCGCGAGCGGCTCTCACTCCGCTGCCCGCGGCGGGCACCAGCCGCAGCCGGGGACCGCACTCCCGGCAGGCCACGGGCTGGGCGTGGAAGCGCCGGTCGGCCGGGGCCTCGTACTCGCCGGCGCAGCCGGGGCACATCGGGAAGCCGGACATGGTGGTGACCGCGCGGTCGTACGGCATGCCGGTGGCGATGGTGAAGCGGGGCCCGCAGTGGGTGCAGGTGATGAAGGGGTGGCAGTGCCGGCGGTCGGCCGGATCGGCCAGCTCGCGCAGGCACTCGGGGCAGGTGGCGGTGTCGGGCGGGAGGAGGGTGCGGCCCGGGGCCGACTGCTCGGTGGCGCGGATGGTGAAGCCGGGGTCCGCCCCGGTGACCGCTACCTCCTCGACGCGCACAGCGGTGACGGTGGCCAGTGGTGGCGGCTCGCCGGCCAGCCGCTCGCAGAACCGTGCGACGCCGGCCGCCGCCCCCTCGACCTCGATGAGCACCCCGCTCGCCGTGTTGCCGACGAACCCGGTGAGCGCGAGTTCGGCGGCCAGGCGGTGGACGTACGGGCGGAAACCCACGCCCTGTACGGTCCCGCGCACCGTGATGCGCCGGCGGACGGCAGCCGTCGTGGTGGGCGCCGTCACGAGGCGGTCGGGGCGTGGACGTGACCGTGCGGGTGCGGGGCGAGCGGCGGCGTGTGCACGGGGGCGCCGTCCCGTGCGGCGAGCACCCGGTCGAGGACGGTGTCGACGCCCTCACCGGTGCGGGCGCAGGAGCGGACGATCTCCACCCCGGGGTTGACCCGCCGCACGTGCTCGGCGAAGGCGTTCTCGTCGAAGCCGGCCGGCCCGGCGAGGTCGGTCTTCGTCAGCACGACCAGGTGCGCGGAGCCGAAGGCGGTGGGGTACTTCGAGGGCTTGTCCTCGCCCTCGGTCACCGCCATGAGCACGATCCGCAGGTGCTCGCCGAGGTCGTAGGAGGCCGGGCAGACCAGGTTGCCGACGTTCTCCACGAACAGCAGCGCGGTCTCCGGCGGCAGCCAGCCCTCCAGGTGGCCGCGGACCTGCCGGGCCTCCAGGTGGCACAGCCCGTCGGTGAGCAGCTGCTTGACCGGCGCCCCCGAGCGGGCCAGACGTCGCGCGTCGTTCTCGGTGGCGAGGTCGGCGGTGAAGGCGGCGACGGGGACGCCCTGCTCCCCCGCGCGGGCCAGCACCCGGCCGAGCAGTTCGGTCTTGCCGCTGCCGGGGCTGGAGAGCAGGTTCACCACACTCACCCCGCGCGCCGCCAGATCGCTGCGCAGGCTCGCGGCCAGGCCGTCGTTCCTGGCCAGGACGGCCCGGGTGACCTCCTCCGACTGACACATGGGTGCTCCGCTCCTCGGTCGCTGGGTTCGGGACGGACCTTCGGAGCGGGGTGGGTCCGCGTCCTGGTCCGTCAAGCGCTTCGCTGGTCGTGCCGTTCGTTCGCTGCGGGCCGGTGGGGGCTGGTCGCGCCCACGCGGCGGTAGCCGCACACCGGCTCAGCCCCGCGCCCTTACGGGCGCGTCCACTCAGCGATCCTCCGCGCCGGTGGCGGCTGTCGGCGGGCGACCGGCCGCGGCGGGGGCCGTGGATTCCTCCGGGCGGGCCAACGCGGGCGTGACCAGGTGATCGGCCAGCAACGCCGGGACCAGGATGTGCAGGGCCGCGACAGCCTGCTCGACGGCGTCCCGGACGGGTGCGCTGAGCCCGGGCGCGATGTCCTCGTCGCCGCGCGGCAGCTCCCCGGGTTCGCAGGCGAGCACGAGGACGCGGGGCAGGGCCTCCTCGCCCAGGTGGGCGGCGAGGGCGAGCACCTTCGCCGGATCCATGCCGTGCGCCTCGGGCGGGGCCGCCGCGCGGCCGTCGGGGAGTTCGGGTTCGACGAGGGACAGCGTGCCCGGGCGTTCGCCGCGTGCGGCCGCGTCCACGAGCAGGACCACCGACCAGCCGTCGAGCAGCGTGTAGGCCAGGTCCATGCCCCGGATGCCGAAGTCCCGGACCCGCACCCCGGGCGGCAGCGGGCACTCCTCCAGGGCGCGGATCACCTCCGGGCCGAACGCGTCGTCGCCGAGGAAGATGTTGCCCACGCCCGCAACCAGCAGCCGCGCGCCCTCCACCGGCAGCCGCGCGCCCTCCACCGCCAACCGCCTGCCCTCCACCGGCAGCCGCGTCACCGGGCACCGCCCGGGACCTTGCGGACGAAGTCGGCGCGCAGCGCGTGGTAGGCGGCGCCCGGGTCGGAGAACACGGCGTGCATCCGGGCGAGTTCGTCCCGCCGGTACTCGGCGAGCGGCCGTTCCTCCTCGTCGGCCCGGCGCGCCGCGGCCTTGGCGGCGATCCGGCGGTCGAGATCCGGAGCGCCCGCGAGCTCGGCGGCCAGTCGCCCGACCTCGGCGGTGAACCCCTGCGCGGGCACCCGTACCAGCCGGTCGACGAGCCCGGTCCCGGCGGCCGTCGCGGCACTCACCGGCCGGGCCTCCTCCGTCAGCCGCCGGGCGGTCTCCGCGCCGGCGCGGCGCGGCAGCGAGTACGTCCAGAACTCCGAGCCGTACAGGCCCATCCGCCGGTAGTGCGGGTTGAGGACGGCGCCGGCCCTGCACCAGACCTCGTCGGCGGCGAGGGCGAGCATGGCGCCGCCGGCCGCCGCGTTCCCGCCGAGCGCGGCCACGACGAGCCGGTCGGTGGTCCGCAGCACGGCCTCGACCAGGTCGTCCATGGCGTCGAGGTTGGTCCGGGACTCCTCGGCGGGGTCCGGGGCGGCCTCGATGACGTTGAGATGGATGCCGTTGGAGAAGAAGTCGCGCCGGCCGCCGAGCACCAGGACCCGGGTGGGCCGGTCGAGGGCGTACCGGTAGGCGGCGAGCAGGCGCCGGCAGTGGTCGGTGCTCATCGCGCCGCCGGGGAAGGAGAAGGTGACGAGGCCGACGTCGCCGTGCCGCCGGTAGCGGATGTCGGTCCAGGTGCGGCGGTCCGCGGGCAGTTCGAGCGGGACGGGGCTCTCGGGGAGGGCCGGGCCGGCGAGGACGTCGGTGGCGGGGCGGCGGAAGGGTGCCGGGTCGCCGGAGCTCTTGCGGGGGCGCAGTTCGGGGATCCAGACGGCGCCGTCGCGGGTGGCCCGGCAGACCGCGCCCGCCCGGGAAGCGAGCAGCTCACCGGGTGCTCCGCGCAGTTGGTCCTCGGGGTGACCGCCGTGCAGGAACACCTCCCGGCCGAGGAGTTCGTCCAGCACCCCGGGCTGCGAGTCGGCTCCGCGCAGCTTGCGCAGCACCGTCGCGGTGTCGTCGGCCGCCCAGTCGATCCGCCGCCGCTCCTGCCGGAAGACGTCCCGCCAGACGACCTGACCGTGGATGGCGGGGTCGCTCTGCGGTCGCGGTTTGTACGCGCCGTCCGCGTACCGGCGTACGGCGCGGTGGACGGCGGTGAGGGCGGCGTCGGCGGCCTCGTTGCGGTAGAGGTCGCTCTTGCCGACCGGCGCCACCGGGAACGGCTCGCTGGCCCAGACCGGGCCCGCGTCCATGGCCGCCTCGGCCTGCAGCACGGTCACCCCCCACCGGTCGGCACCGTCGGCGATGGCCCAGTCGAGGGACGAGGGGCCCCGGTCGCCGAGCGGTCCCGGATGGACGATCAGGCAGGTGTGCCGCTGCCAGACGTCCTCGGGGAGTGCCGTCTTCAGCATCGGCGCGATGATCAGCTCCGGGCGCCGGTCCCGTACGGCGCGGCGGACGGCGTCGGGGCCGTGGCCGGCGAGGACGACGTCCACCCGGTGGCCGAGGTCGGACAGTTCGGCGTAGACCCGCTGGGACAGGCTGTTGAACGCGCTTGCGACGAGCAGAATGTCCATGGTGCGGCATATTTGCCGCTTCAGCGGCTCCCGGAAAGGACCCGTGCGGCGTTTCGCCGACCGTCCTGCGCCGGACCACCCGCCCCCGCCCGTTCCGGACGCCCCTCCCCCGCCCGGAAAGCCCACTCCGTCCGGTGCGCCGGGGCACGAAAATGGTTCCGCCCGTGTCGACCGATGCCTCTTGGGAGCGTGCCGCGTGACGTCGTCGGACCGTGTCTCCGCACGATTCGTGGAACTGCCGGACACCCGTCCGGAGACCGCGCGGGCCGGCGGTCATTCGATGTACGGCCAGGGGCAGGCCCGTGACGGGATCGTCCTCGACCCGCACGGCATCCTGGGCCGGGGGCACGGCCGGTGGGAATCGTCGTGAGGCGGGAGCGGACGGGAACGTCGGCATCCGGTTCCGTGGGTGTGTCGATTCCGGCCGGCTCCGTTCGTCGGTGGGGTGCAGGAAGCTCTTGAGGTCCGGGAGGAACCATGAAGTACATGTTGCTGGTCTGCGGCGACGACACTGCCGACGCGTCCGGGATGGCGCCGGTCGAACCCTGGGTGGAGGAGCACGGCGTCCGGCGCGGGACCCGGTTGTACGGCCACCGGCTGCAACTGCCGGACCAGGCCGTCACCGTGCGGGTGCGGGACGGGGAGGTGCTGCGGACCGACGGGCCGTTCGCGGAGACGAAGGAGTACGTGGCCGGGTTCGACGTCGTCGACTGCGACAGCCTGGAGGAGGCCGTGCGGATCGCCGCCGGGCACCCGGTGGCCACCATCGGCGCCATGGAGGTGCGCCCGTTCTGGGACGAGGGGCTCATGGAGGACGCCGGGACGGCCGTCCGCCGGATCGACGCCGAGCTGACGGCGGCCGCCCGCGACCGGGACATCGACCGGATGACGGCCTGCTACGCACCCGACGTGGAGGTCTTCGGGCCCGCCGGGGCGGAGGCGCAGGCGGGGATCGGCGCGCTGCGCAAGGCGGTCGAGGCGTGGTTCGCGACGCTGCGCGGGCCCGTGCACCGCGAGGTGCTGGAACTGCGCGTGCGTCCCGGGGAGGGCAGCACCTTCAGCCATGCCCTCGTCCGGCTCCACGGCACCCGGGTGACCGGGGAGCCCCTGGACCAGGTGGTGCGGGTGACCACCGGCTACCGGGACACCGGTTTCAGCTGGGTGATCGCCCATGAACACGTCTCGGTGCCCCTGGAGGCGAAGCCGTCGTGAAGTACGTCCTGTTCGTCTGCGCGCCCGTGGGCGGCGGTGCGGAGCTCGGCCCCGCCGAGCTCGCCGGGGACCCGCGCCTCGCCTCGTACCTCCACGAGGTCCGTGCCGGGGACGTCGTCAGGGGCGGTGCCCGGCTGCGGCCCGGCGCCGACGCGACCACCGTGCGCGTCCAGGGCGACGAAGTGCTGCTGAGCGACGGGCCGTTCGCCGAGACCAAGGAGTACATCGCGGGCTTCGACGTCGTCGAGGTCGCCGACCTCGACGAGGCGATCGCGCTGGCCGCACGGCACCCCGCGGCGCTCGCCGGCGGCTCGGTAGAGGTCCGGCCGGTCTGGGAGTGAGCACCATGGACGAGGTCGAGGAGGCCGTCGCCGCCGCCTTCCGCGCGGAGTGGGCCCAGGTCGTCGCCACCCTGATCCGGGTGACCGGCGACTGGGACCTCGCCGAGGAGTGCGCGCAGGACGCCTTCGCCCAGGCGCTGGAGCGATGGCGGCGCGACGGCGTGCCGGACCGCCCCGGCGCCTGGCTGACCACGACCGCCCGCAACCGCGCCCTGGACGTGCTGCGCAGGGAGGCGGTGGGGGCCCGGAAGCTGCGGGAGGCGGCGGTGCCGGCACGGGACGAGGGACCGTACGACCCGTACGACCCCTTCGGCGAGGACGACGGCAGCGGGGTGGCGGACGACCGGCTGCGGCTGGTCTTCACCTGCTGCCACCCGGCGCTGCCCATCGAGGCGCGGGTCGCACTGACGCTGCGCACCGTCGCCGGGCTGACCACGCCCGAGATCGCGCGCGCCTTCCTCGTCCCGGAGGCGACGATGGCGCAGCGTCTGGTGCGGGCCAAACGGAAGATCCGCAACGCCGGCATCCCGTACCGGGTGCCGCCCGCACATCTGCTTCCCGAACGCACCACGGGCGTCCTCGGCGTGCTCTACCTGCTGTTCAACGAGGGGTACGCGGCCACGGCCGGTGCCGGCCTGCTCCGGACCGGCCTGTGCGCCGAGGCGATCCGGCTGGCCCGGCTGCTCGCCGGGCTGATGCCCGACGAACCGGAGGTCGTCGGGCTTCTCGCGCTTCTGCTGCTGCACGACGCCCGCCGGGACACCCGGGTGGACGCGGCCGGTGACCTGGTGACCCTGGAGGACCAGGACCGCACGGCCTGGGACCGCGCCGAGATCGACGAGGGCACCGCGCTCCTGGACGCGGCGCTGCGCCGGGGCCGCCCCGGCCCGTACCAGGTCCAGGCCGCCATCGCAGCCTGCCACACCACCGCGCCGACCGCCGCCGACACCGACTGGGCCGACATCGCCGGCCTCTACGGCGAACTCCAGCGGTACGTCCCCTCGGCGGTGGTCCGGCTGAACCGCGCGGTCGCCGTGGGCATGGCCGAGGGCGGGGAGGCGGGGCTCGCCCTGGTGGCGGAGCTGGAGGCGGAGGACGACCTGGCCGGCTACCACCTGCTGCCCGCGACCCGCGCCGACCTGCTGCGCCGCATGGGGCGCCTGCCGGAGGCGGCCGAATCGTACGAGCGGGCCCTGGACCTGGTGGAGAACGCGGCGGAGCGCAGGTTCCTGGAGAAGCGGCTCGCGGAGTGCCGGTCGGTGTAGGCGGCGGGGGGAGCCATGACATCTCCGGGCCGTCCCGACGGAGACGGCCCGGAGCAGCGCACCGGGATCAGGTACGGACGCCCCGCCGCGCCTCCTGTGCCAGCGTCCTGAACTCCGACCACTGCACGCGTGGCCGGGGCAGGCCGCGCCGGTGCAGGTAGCGGTCGGTGGCCCGCTTCGTGGTGCGGAGCACGCTCACCGCGTCGCTCACCCGGCCTGATCCCATCGGCTCCACCACCTTGGCGGGGACCAGCACAAGCCCGGATCCGCTCTCGCGCAGTTCGCCGCGCACGAGCGCGTTGTGCATGTGGTTGAGGCGCTCGTCGTGCCGGTGCACCAGCAGGGCGGCGGGACCCGGAACGGCCGGGCAGTCGGCCGGGGCATCCACGGCGAACCCCTCGCCGGTGGGCACCGGCCGGGTCCGGGCCAGCACCGGCGCCCCGGTTGCGTCGCGCGCGGCAAGCACCGCCGTCGGGAAACGGGCGAGCTGCGCGGCGCCGACCAGGTCACCGGCCGCCGCCGCGGGTGCTTCGGACGCGGGCAGCGGCGACCGTACGACAACCTGGTCGGGGGTCACGGTGATCAGCAGCCGCAGATAGTACCAGTCCATCATCAGCCGCATCGGTGCCGTGACGTACGACCTGCTGTGCGGCTGCCGTTCGAACAGCATCCGCCAGTAGTCCTCGGCGCCCTGCGGCCCGGTCATGATCTCGTCGGGGCAGTCGGCGTGACCGCCGACGAATATCTGCGGGGCCTTCTCCAGGCCGCTGCCGGTGGGGTCGGAGAAGAGCAGGGCGACGCGGCCGTCCCGGCGGATGTTCAGCGCCTTCTGCGCGAACGCGAGGGAGGTGCTGAGCAGCAGCGTCCCGTCCGGGCGGCGGCGCACGGCCGTCGGCCAGGCGAGCGGGGTGCCGTCCCGGCCCAGGGTGGCGAACTCGCAGGTCCGGTAGGCGTCCAGGACGTCGAGCGGGGCGGAGTCGAGGAGGGCCATGGTCTACTCTCCGTCCAGCGGGGCGCGCATGGTCCGGCAGTAGGCAGCGTACTGGCGGCGGCCGACGACCTGCCAGAGCAGGCGGCCGAGCAGCGGGGCCTTGCCCAGGAAGAAGGCGCTCTCCTCGGGGGTGGCCTCCTCCAGGATCGCGCCGAGGGCCAGCAGGCGTTTGTTCTTGGGGAGCCCTTCCAGGCCGCGCTGCCCGACCAGTTCCCATTCCGGGACGGTCAGGTGCTCGGCGATCAGCGGCAGCACCGAGCGCTCCTCCTCGTCGAGGTGCTCCAGGAGCGCGACGCGGTGCGCGTCCAGCGCCAGCGCCAACTCCTCGCCGGTGATGCGGTCTCCGGCCCGCTCCCACAGGGGCAGCCACTCGGTGACCGCCGCCAGGGTGCGGTCGATCGCCTCGTGCTGCTCCGCCATCCGCGCCACCAGCGCCTCGTCGTGCGCGGCCCTGGCCCGCAGCAGCGGCCAGATCAGCTCGTCCTCGGCGTGGTGATGGTGGTGCAGGCCGAGGGTGTAGTCGCGCAGGGCCGCGGCGACCTGCGCCGCACGGGCCGGGTCGCCGTCGGGCACGGCGCGCACCAGCCGGGGCAGCAGCGCCGACTCGCGGCGGAAAACCCGGTGGACCACGACCATTTCGTGGGTATGAGGACGCTCCGCCGTGGCGGAGGCGCCGTTACTGCTGTTGAGGGACACGCTTTCCTGCTCCAACGATCCGATATGTGCACGTCAGCCGCCGACCGTTCCCCACCCCTCTTGGCGTCCGCTTGGCGACCGGCTTGGCGGTGGGCCGGCAGCCGGGCCGGCGGGCGCGTCCAGTGCGCGTTCAACGTCTGTTGACAGGATCGACGCAGCTCTCGGGTAGATTCCCGCGCCGTGCTGTGTTTGCGAGTCCTGGGTCCGCTGGGTGCCGAAGTCGCCGGGACACCCGTCGAGTTGGGTGCTCCCCGGCAGCGTGCTGTGCTGGCGCTGCTGATCGCCGCCCGCGGCGGTGTCGTACCCGTCGACCGGATGACGGACGCCCTGTGGCGGGGCGAGCCGCCGGCCAAGGCCGCCGTGTCGCTGCACGCCTATCTGTCCAACCTGCGCCGGACGCTGGAACCGGGGCGGCCGCCGCGGGCCCCGGCCACCGTCCTGGTCACCGCGGCGCCCGGGTACGCCCTGCGGCTGGCCGGGGACGCGGTGGACGCCTGGCGGTTCGAGACCTGGGTCGGCCGTGCCCGCACCGCCCCGCCCGAGGAGGCCCGGCGGCTGCTCGCCGAGGCGCTGGGCTGGTGGCGGGGACCGGCCTTCGCCGAGCACGCGGACGAGGAGTGGGCCGGCGTCGAGGTGGCCCGGCTGGCCGGGCTGCGCGCGGAGGCCCGGGAGCTCGCCGTGGCCGCGGACCTGCGCACCGGCCGGGCGGCACAGGCCGCCGCCGACGCCGGGGCGCTCGTCCGGGACAGCCCGCTGCGCGAGGAGGGCTGGCGGCTGCTCGCCCTCGCCCACTGGGCCTGCAACCGGCGGGCGGACGCCCTCGCCGCGCTGCGCCGCGCCACCGACGTCCTGCGCGCCGAGCTCGGCTGCGATCCGGGGCCCGCCCTGCGGGAGCTGGAGCATGCCGTGCTCAACGGGCGGCTCGACGTGCTGCGTGCGGCGGTGCCCGAGCCCGCCGCCGAACTCTCCACACGCACCGGGCGCGGTCTGTTCGTCGGCCGGGACCCGGAACTGCGGAGCCTGGACGGAGCCGCCCGGGCCGCTCACCGGGCGGGCGGCCTCGTGCTGGTCACGGGTGCGGCCGGGGCGGGCAAGACCGCGTTCCTCGACCGGGCCGCCGCCCGGCTGCGGGAGGCGGGCTGGCGGGTCGTGATCGGGCGCTGCCCCGAATACGAGGGCGCACCGCCCGCCTGGGCCTGGGTGGAGGCGCTCGGCGCGCTCGCCCGCGAGGTGCCCCCGGCCCGCCCGGAGGAGCTGGCGGTGCTGCTGCGGGAGCCGGAGAGCACGGCCGCCCCGGCCCAGGACGAGGCCACCGCCGGCCGCTTCCGCATGCACCGCGCCTTCGCCGCCTGGCTGCGCGACGCGGCCTCCCGGGCGCCCCTCGCCGTCCTGCTGGAGGATCTGCACCGGGCGGATGCCGAGACCCTCGCGCTGGTCGAGGCGGCGGCCGCCGTCACCGGGGTGCCCCTGCTCACGGTCGCCGGTTACCGGCCCACCGAGGTCGACGAGCACCTCCTCAAGACCCTCGCCCAGCTCGCCCCGGCCGCCCCGCACCGGATCGCGCTGGGCGGCCTGACCCCGGAGGACACCGCCACCCTCGTCGACGCCGTCTGCGGGGAGCCCGTGGATCCGGCGACCGTGGCGGCGCTGGCCGAGCGCACCGGCGGCAATCCGTTCTACGTGCTGGAGAGCGCCCGTCTCCTCGCCGACGAAGGCGCCCTGGTCGCGGTCTCCGAGGTCCCCCAGGGCGTGCGTGACGTGCTGCGCCGTCGCCTGGCCCTGCTGCCCGCCGCCGCCCGGTCCGTCGTACAGCTCACCGCCGTACTGGGACTGGAGGCCGAGGTGGCGCTGCTCGTCGACGCCGCCGAGGCGGACGAGGAGCAGGTGCTGGAGGGCCTGGACGCGGCGCTGGCCGCCGGGCTGCTCGCCGAACCCGGGCCGGGCCGTGTCCGGTTCGTGCACGCCCTGGTCCGCGACACCGTCTACGCCGACCTGTCCGGCGCCCGACGCTCCCGGCTGCACGCCCGCGTCGCGCGCCTCCTGCGCCACCACCACCCCGCCGAACTCGCGGCTCTGGCCCACCACTTCGCCCGTTCCGGCAGCGCGGCCGACGCGCCGCTCGCCGTCGACTACGCGCTGCGGGCCGCCGAGGCCGCCGAGCGGCGCTACGCCCACGACGTCGCCGTCACCCTGATCCAGCAGGCGATCGACACCCATACCGCGACCACCGGCGACGACGCCCCGCCCGACCGGCTGATCGAGCTGCTGGTACGGCTGCTGGGCGCGCAGGTGCGGACCGGCGCCACGGACGCGGCCCGGCGCACCCGGCAGCGTGCGGTGGAACTCGCCGAACAGGCCGACCGGGGCGACCTGGTCGCGGCCGTGTACGGGGCGTGGACCGAGCCCGCGGCCTGGCGCAGCCGGCTCGAAGGACCGTACGACCGGACCGCGTTGGCCCGCCTGGAACGGCTCGCGGCCGATCCCGGCCTCGACGGCCCGACCCGGGCCCGGGTGCTGCAGGCCCTCGTCGACGCGGTCGCCGCCGAGGATCCGCCGCGGGCCCTGCAGGCGTCCCACGTCCAGCTGGCGCTCGCCCGTGCCGACGGCGAAGCCCCGCTGATGGCGGCCGCGTTGATGACCTCGGCGCGGTTGCTGCCGCACGAGACCCGGGCCGCCACCCGATCGCAGCTCACCGCCGAACTGCGCGACCTCGCCCACGCCCACGACCTGCCCGCCTACCGGTGGATCTGCGAGAACCTGGACTCGATGACCGCCGCCGCCCGCAACGACCCGGCGGCCGTGCAGCGGCACACCGCGGAGGGGCTGGTCCTCGCCCGCCGTTACCGCATGGTGTGGGCGCAGGGGCTCAGCGCCGCGACCTCCGCGATGCTGGCCACCGTGGCCGGGCGCTTCGAGGCGGCGGAGGCCGCCTACGCGGAGGCGGACACCCTGTTGCAGCGGGTGGGCGCCCATCACGCGACCGGGTTGCGCACGCTGGCGGTGATCACCATGCGGTTCGTCCAGGGCCGGGTGGCCGAGATCGAACCGGTGGTCCGTGCCGTGTACGAGTCCGCGGGTGCCCCGGTCGCGGTGGCGCAGGCGCTGGTCCTGGCCCGGCTGGGCCGACTCGACGAGGCCCTGGCCGTGCCCGTGGCCCCGGAGCCGCTGCAGGACCATCTCTACGGCCTGGAGCTCGACTTCCGTGCCCAGCTCGCCGTGCTCCACCGGGACCACGACTCGGCGGCCGCCCTGCTCGGGCACCTGCTCCCGCTGCGGGACCAGCTGGCGGGCGCGGCGGGCGCGGTGTACGCGAGCCGTCCGCTCGCGCACGCCCTCGCCGACCTGCACCGGCTCCTCGGTGAGGACCGGGCGGCGGCCGAGGGCTACGCGCTGGCCGAACGCACCGCGCACGCCTGGGGATCGGCCCACCTCGCGGCGGACGCCCGCCGGGCGGCGGCGGACCTGGCCGAGGCCAGGGCACGCCGCCGCACCCTCGCGACCTGACCGCGCCGCCCGGGGCGTCAGCTGCCGAGCGCGGCCATCACCACCGCCTTGGCCTCCTCCTGGACCCGGGCCAGGTGGTCGGGGCCCTGGAAGGACTCGGCGTAGATCTTGTAGACGTCCTCGGTGCCGGACGGGCGGGCCGCGAACCAGGCGTTCTCCGTCGTCACCTTGATGCCGCCGATCGCCGCGCCGTTGCCCGGGGCCTCGGTGAGGACGGCGGTGACCGGCTCCCCCGCCAGGGTCTCGGCGGTGACCTGGGCCGGGGAGAGCTTGGCCAGGAGGGCCTTCTCCTCGCGGGTCGCCGGGGCGTCGATGCGGGCGTAGGCGGGCTCGCCGAAGCGGGCGGTGAGGTCGGCGTAGTGCTCGGACGGGGTCCTGTCCGTCACGGCCGTGATCTCGGAGGCGAGCAGGGCGAGCAGGATGCCGTCCTTGTCGGTGGTCCACACCGAGCCGTCCCGGCGCAGGAAGGAGGCACCGGCGGACTCCTCGCCGCCGAACCCGATCGCCCCGCTGACCAGTCCGTCCACGAACCACTTGAACCCGACGGGGACCTCGACCAGTTGGCGGCCGAGGTCGGCGGCGACCCGGTCGATCATCGAGGACGAGACGAGGGTCTTGCCGATGCCGGCGCTCGCCGCCCACTGCTCGCGGTGGCGGTAGAGGTAGGAGATGGCGACGGCAAGGTAGTGGTTGGGGTTCATCAGGCCGGCGTCGCGGGTGACGATGCCGTGCCGGTCGGCGTCGGCGTCGTTGCCGGTGGCGACCCTGAACTCCTCCCGCTTCTCGATGAGCGAGGCCATCGCGTACGGCGACGAGCAGTCCATGCGGATCTTGCCGTCCCAGTCCAGCGTCATGAACCGCCAGGTGGGGTCGGTGTACGGGTTGACCACGGTCAGGTCGAGCCCGTGCCGTTCGGCGATCCGGCCCCAGTAGGCGACGGAGGCGCCGCCGAGCGGGTCGGCGCCGATGCGCAGTCCGGAGGCCCGGACCGCGTCGAGGTCGAGGACGCTGGGCAGGTCGTCGACGTAGGTGCCCATGAAGTCGTACCGGCCGGTGGCAGGCGCGGCGAGCGCGTGCTCGTACGGGATCCGCTGTACGTCCTTCATCCCGTCCGCGATGATCTGGTTGGCGCGGTCCTGGATCCAGGAGGTGGCGTCGGAGGCGGCGGGGCCGCCGCTGGGCGGGTTGTACTTGAAGCCGCCGTCGGCGGGCGGGTTGTGCGAGGGGGTCACCACGACGCCGTCCGCGAGGCCGGTCGTACGGCCCCGGTTGTGGGTGAGGATGGCGTGCGAGACGGCGGGGGTGGGGGTGTAGCCGTCGGCGCTGTCGATCAGGACGGTCACGCCGTTGGCCGCGAAGACCTCCAGGGCGGTGACCTTGGCGGGCTCGGACAGGGCGTGGGTGTCGGCTCCGAGGAAGAGGGGGCCGTCGGTGCCCTGGCCGCCGCGGTACTCGCAGATGGCCTGGCTGGTGGCGGCGATGTGGTCCTCGTTGAAGGCGGTCGTCAGCGACGATCCGCGGTGGCCCGAGGTGCCGAACGCCACCCGCTGGCCCGGGTCGGACGGGTCGGGGTGCAGTGCGTAGTAGGCCGTGACCAGCCGGGCCACGTCGACGAGGTCCTCCGGAGCCGCCGGCCGGCCCGCTCGCTCATGCGGCATGAGTCCACTTCCTCCGCAGTCGTTGATCGATCGCTCGCCGCCCATCTTTCCTTGTCAGCGGCCGCGGGCGCGAGTGCGGCACCGGCCGCGCGCCGAAGACACGGCGGGTTCACGGCGGGTTCACAGCAGACGTACCGTGTCCGGGGCCCGCTCCTCGAAGATCTCGACCAGCCAGTCGAAGACGGTGGCCCCGCGTCCGGCGCGGGCCTCGGCCAGCTTCGCCGCGACGTCGGCACGGTTGGTCGGGTGGCAGCGGGCGAGCCGGAGCTCCAGCTGGCGGGCGGTCTCCGCATGGCCCAGGTGCGCACGGGACGTCTCGTGGTCGCGCCACTCGAAGACGAAGTCGCCGTCCTCGGGCGTGCCGAAGCCGCCCCGGAGACAGTCGACGAACGCGTCGAGGTTGCGGCCGAAGTAGCCGCCGGGCCCGTTGACCGCCTCGCCGATCACCCGCCAGAAGTCCTCCAGGGTCCTGATCCCGCTGCCGTCCAGTACATAAGTCACCGTCACGGCCCGCAGGATACGGCGGTCCGCGGGCATTGATCGCGCACGGCAGCACACGCACGGGTCCACGGACACCGGTCGACGGTTTCCGATCCGGAAAACGCGGGAGGGCCCCCGGACGGTTCCGGGGGCCCTCTCGTGTCGTTCGGTGTGCCGCACCGCGGGTCAGTGCGGAGCGGGCACCGTGCGGGCGGCGGCCGGCGCCTTCGCCGGCCTCGGGTTGAGGACACGGTCGGCCAACTCGCCGAACAGCAGGCCGAATCCGCCCCACAGCACCACCTGGATGGCGAGCGCCGAGAGCCGGAACCGCCACAGCAGGGTGGCCGGGAAGTCGTTCGGCACCTCGTTGACGACCGGCAGGAACTGGTACGCCAGCCCGACGAGGACACCGAACGCGACCACCGCGAGGACGGTCGCCCACCAGCTGCCCAGCCGCGGCCGGAGCCGCTTGCCGAGGATGGTGGCGGCGACCGCGAGGAGCACGCTGAGCACCATCATCAGGAAGTACAGCGTGGTCCGCTTGCCGATGGTGTCCGGGTCGCCCACCGACGGCGGGTTGGCCGGGTACTTCAGGAACGGCACCACGTAGACGACCGCAAGTGCGCAGCCGGACAGCAGCAGTGCCGTCGCCCGCGGCGAGAAGCGGCCGACACGGCCGAGGGCGAAGGAGTAGGCCAGGGCGGCGATGCCGCCGAAGGCGACCCCGTAGACCAGGACACCGGTGGCCAGGCCGGCGGTGGACTGCAGGGAGCGGGAGACGACCGCCATCTCGTGCTCGTGCGAGTGGGCGTCCTCGAAGCCGATCGCCTTGTCGACGTTCGGCTCACCGAGCAGGTAGGCGACGACGAGGGCGAGCAGACCGGCGGCCAGGCCGGCGAGCATGCCCCGCACCAGGAGGTTACGGACCGTTGCGGAGTTCATGGGTGGTACGGCGTCCCTCGCGTCAGTGGCAGGGGAAGCCGAGCAGGTGGCGGGCGTCGTGCACCCACTCGTGGACGTCCGTGCCGCTGAACACGGAGGTGGCGCCCTGTTCGGCGCCGACGAAGTAGAGCAGGACCAGCATCAGGATGCCGAAGAAGACCGCCCAGGGAGCTATCGCGGACAGCGGCAGCTTGGCGGGAACGGCGGGGGTGTTGGCTGTCGGCGGAGCGACGGTCTGCGCCATGGCAGGACCTCCTCTGGGAGTTCGCGTCCCATCTCGGTGGTGCACAGGACGACGGCCACGGGTCTGACTCACAAACAGCCCTGGAGCTCTTGCATACAGTGGCGCGACCGTGCCGGATTTCCACCGGCTTCCGTCTCGCCGTCGTCGATATCGGACAGACCGTACCGCGTGTCAGGGGCACGGCCAAGACCGCGTCACCAGGCGTGATCTTCATCTCGCGCCTGGTGGGCGGCTGGTGGGACGGTTCAGGCGGGTGGGGCGAGGCCCAGTTCGCGGTCGCCGAGCGGGGCGAAGAAGCGGTCGACGTCGGCGTCGGTGACCTCGGCGAGGGTCGCCGGGGACCAGTGCGGGGCGCGGTCCTTGTCGACGACCTGGGCGCGGATGCCCTCCACCAGGTCGGGGCTCGCGAGGGTCGCGCAGGAGACGCGGTACTCCTGGTCCAGGACCCGTTCCAGGGAGCCGAGTTGCCGGGCCCGGCGCAGCGCCTGCAGCGTGACCTTCAGCGAGGTGGGCGACCGGGTGAGCAGGGTGTCCGCGGCCTCCTTCGCCGCCGGGTCGCCGTGCGCGAACAGCCGCTGGACGATCTCCTCGACCGTGTCGGCCGGGTAGCAGGCGTCGATCCACGCCCGGTGCCCGGCCAACTCCCCGTCCGGCGCCTGCCGGACCTGCCGGGCGAGCGCCTCGGGCACGGGCAGGGTGGCGAGGTCGGCGACGAACGCCCGGAGCGAGCCGGAGGGCATGTAGTGGTCGGCGAGTCCGCACAGCATCGCGTCGGCGGCGCCGATCTGGGCGCCGGTCAGGGCGAGATGGGTGCCGAGTTCGCCGGGCGCGCGGCCGAGCAGGTAGGTGCCGCCGACGTCGGGCACGAAGCCGATCCCGGTCTCGGGCATGGCGATCCGGGACCGCTCGGTGGCGATCCGGACGCTGCCGTGGGCCGAGACACCGACCCCGCCGCCCATCACGATGCCGTCCATCAGGGCGACGTACGGCTTCGGGTACCGGGCGATGCGGGCGTTGAGGTGGTACTCGTCCCGCCAGAACGCGGCCGCGGCCGACCCGTCGCCGTCGCGGGCGTCGTCGTGGACAGCGCGGATGTCGCCGCCCGCGCAGAGGCCGCGCTCCCCCGCGCCGGTGATGACGACGGTCTCGACGGCCGGGTCGTGCTCCCAGGCGGTGAGCGCCTCGTCGATGCGGCGCACCATCGCGTGCGTCAGCGCGTTGATGGCCTGCGGCCGGTTGAGCGTGATGTGCGCGGCCCGTCCGTCGACGTGCAGCAGGACGTGTTGCTCGGCGCCGGTCATCCGGACACCTCCGCCGGGCCGCGGGCCACGATGAGGCGCATGATCTCGTCGGTTCCTTCCGGGATCGGGTGGACACGTGGGTCACGGACGATCTTCTCCTGCCCGATCCGCCCACGGCACGCCGACCCTCGCACCCGCCGCCGCCAGGTACGACGTAACCATCGGTAACACCTTCGGCGGTGCCGGACCCCGCGATCCGCCCGGACCGCGGCCGTTCGCCCCTCAATAACTGCCCGTCCGTCCACGACGTGGCTGAACAGGCAGTGACCGGCCGGGACGTGAAGGTCCTTCGCAAGGCAAGCCGGGCTGGTCAGACCCTTGAGCGATAACCTACCCATGGGTATGGACAGTTGAGCCGTCAAGCCAGCCTCTTCCCATGGAGACTCCCGAGCCTCGCTGGCTGACGGATGACGAGACGCAGTGCTGGCTCGTCCCTGCCGGGGTGCTGGTCCGGCTGCCGGCGGAGCTGGACGCGCAGTTGCAGCGGGACGCGGGGATCAGTCACTTCGAGTACCAGGTGCTGTCGGGACTCTCCGAGGCACCCGGCCGCACCCTGCGGATGAGCGAGCTGGCGATGTTCGCGAACGGCTCGCTGTCCCGGCTCTCCCACGTCGCCAAGCGGCTCGAGGACCGGGGCTGGCTGCGCCGGGAGCCGGACCCGGACAACGTCCGCTTCACCGTGGCGACGCTGACGGACGCCGGCTGGGAGAAGGTCGTCGACTCGGCGCCCGGGCACGTGGCGACCGTACGGCGGACGGTCCTCGACCCGCTGACCCGGTCCCAGGTCCGGCAGTTGCACGAGATCGGCCGCCGCATCCTCGCGGCGACGGACGACGCGGGCAGGCCGTTGAGCTAGGGGCTCCGCCGGTATCGCCGCGATGCGCCGTCGTTCGCCTGCGGCGCCGTGGGGGCTGGTCGCGCAGTTCCCCGCGCCCCTTTGGGGCGCTTGAGTGAGCCGCACATGCCATGCAGCCCCGCGCCCCTTCGGGGCGCTTGCGCGAGCGAGGAATCCACCCCTCACCCTCCCAGGGGCCCACAGCCACCACGCCCTCGTGAGCTCATTGCTGTAGCGTTTACTCCAATTGTAATCAGCGCTACGGTAAGTAGGCCGTCAGTAGGCGGCCCCGTGCCGTCACGACGGGAAGAGCAGCCCCATGACCAGTGCCTCGCGCCGGATCGACGTCCACCAGCACCTGGTCCCGCCCTTCTACCGGGACGCCCTGGCCGGGCGCGGGATCATCGAGGCGGGCGGCCGGGCGCTGCCCGCGTGGAGTCCCGAGGCGGCGCTGGAGCTGATGGATCTGCTCGGCACCGAGACGGCGATCCTGTCGGTCTCCACCCCGGGCACCGGCTTCCTCGCCGACCCCGGCGAGGCCGCCGCCCTGGCCCGGCGGCTGAACGACTTCTCCGCCGCGCTCGCCGCCGCGCACCCGGGCCGCTTCGGCTGGTTCGCCACCCTGCCCCTGCCGGACGCCGCCGCTGCCGCCGAGGAGGCCGAGCGCACGCTCGCCGAGCTCGGCGCCGACGGCGTCACCCTGCTCGCCAACACCGGCGGCGACTACCTCGGGGCCGCCGGCCAGGACGCCCTGTGGCGGGTCCTGGACGAGCACGGGGCCGTCGCGTTCGTCCACCCGGCCGAGCTGCCCGGACCCGCGGTGGACGGGATCCCGCCGTTCGCCGCCGACTTCCTCCTCGACACCACCCGTGCCGCCTACCTCCTGGTCCGCAACGGTGTCGTGCGCCGGTACCCGCACATCCGGTTCGTCCTCAGCCACGCGGGCGGTTTCGTGCCGTACGCCTCCCACCGCATGGCCGTCGCCCTCGCGGCCGACACCGGGCGCAGCCCCCTGGACATCCTGGACGACCTCCGCGGCTTCTACTTCGACACGGCGCTGTCCTCCAGCCCGGCCGCCCTGCCCACGCTGCTCGCCTTCGCCCGGCCCGGGCACGTCCTGTTCGGCAGCGACTGGCCGTTCGCGCCGGCCGCGGCGGGCCAGTACTTCGCCAACGGGCTGGACGGCGGGGTCGACCCCGGCACCCTCGCGGCCGTCGACCGCGGCAACGCCGAGGCGCTCTTCCCACGCCTGGCGACCGGCGCCCCCGCCCCGGCTCCCGCCCGTCCGCTTCCCGCGCGGCTGCGGCAGTCCGTGCGGCGCGCCGGTGCCCGCGCCTTCTTCCGGATGGTCCAGCCCGGTACCGACTGAGCGGCTTCCCCGGAGGTCCGGTGAACCGGCAGGGAACTCTTGGTCATGGGTTTCCCTGGACGGCCGTTCGAGAACAAAGGGCTGCCTAACATGAGGCGATCACGAACGGTACGAACCCCCGGGAGCTCGGGATGGTGTTGTCCGGCCTCGGCTGGAGGTCGTTGCGTCCCTGGGCGGTCGTCGGTGTCGCCGTCGTATGCCTGGTGGCCGGATTTCTGGCCCTCACGCACGACTCACGCCCCGCACACGCCGACCCGGCCGCGCTGCCGCACACCACCGTGGAGGTGTCCGCCAGCCGCTGCGGCCGGGGATGGAGCACCCCGGTGTCCGGCGTCCAGGTCTTCGACCTGCACAACCCGACCGACGGGGCCGCCGAGGCCCTCCTGGAGGACCCGACGAGCGAGGCCGTGTACGGCGAGGTGGAGGACATCGGGCCCGGCACCACCCGGGAGCTGACCGTCCGGCTCGGCAAGGGCGCCTACGCCTTCAAGTGCGTGCCCGACGACGCCGACGCCGTCACCGGGCCCACGGTCCGCATCGGCAGGGGCAGCAGCGGGCCTGCCGCGGCCCCGGTCACCGAGCACGACCTGATCCCGCCCGCGCTCGCCTACCAGAAGTGGGTCGGCGGCGGCCTGTCCGACGTCGTACGGCTGACGACCGCCCTGCGGGACGCGATCGACCGTGGTGATCTCGCCGCCGCCCGCACCGCCTGGCTGCCGGCGCACCTGGAGTACGAGCGGCTGGGCGCGGCGTACGACGCCTTCGGGGACGCCGACGGCGCGATCAACGGCACCGACGCGGGGCTGGGCGGCGGGGTGCACGACAAGGACTTCACCGGCTTCCACCGGATCGAGTACGGCCTGTGGCACGGCGAGTCCGCGACCGGCCTGCGGGGCCCGGCGGCGGACCTGGTCAAGGCGGTCACCGCGCTGCGCGACGACTGGGCGCAGACCCGGATGGACCCCGCCCAGCTGGGGCTGCGGGCGCACGAGATCCTGGAGAACACGGTGCAGTTCGAGCTGACCGGCCGTACCGACTACGGCAGCGGCAGCAACCTCGCCACCGCCCGCGCCAACCTGGACGGCACGGTGGAGGTCATGTCCCGGCTGCACCCGCTGCTGGCCACCCGGTACACGGGTCTGGCCGGTCTGGAGAGCGAGTTGAAGCAGGCCGGCGAGATCCTCGACGGCTTCGGGCACGGCGGCACCTGGACCCCGCCGGGGAAGCTCGGCCACCGGCAGCGCGAGGACGTCGACGCGGTCCTCGGCGACCTGGTGGAGCGGCTGGCGTCGGTGGCGACCCTGTGCGATCCGCGGAGGACGGTATGAGCACGAACGAGACGGCCGGCAGCGGCGGAGTGGGCCGCCGCGGGTTCCTGCGCGGCGCGGCCCTCGCGGGCGCCGGGCTGGCCGCGGGCGGTGCGGCCGCCCCCGGCACGGGCACCGCCACCCTCGGCGCCACCACCCCTGGCGCGATCGCTCCCTTCCACGGCGCCCGCCAGCAGTCCGCGATCGCCGCGCCCCGCCGGACGACCGTGTTCACGTCCCTCGACGTCACCGCCGGGAGCCGCGCCGAGCTGACCGAGCTGCTGCACACGCTCACCGACCGCGCCCGCTTCCTGACCTCGGGCGGCACCCCGGACCCGGTCGGGGTCACCGGCCCGCCCGCCGACTCGGGCGTCCTCGGCGAGCAACTGCCCTCCGGTGCGCTGGCGGTGACCGTCGGCGTCGGCGGCTCGCTTTTCGACGACCGGTACGGGCTCGGGAAACTGAGGCCGCGTCGGCTGACGACGATGCCCGCCTTCCCGGACGACGACCTGCGGCCCGAGTGGTGTCACGGCGACCTCAGTTTGCAGTTGCACGCGGACGACACCGACACCGTGCTGCACGCACTGCGCGACATCGCCCGGCACACCCGGGGCGGCATGCAGGTCCGCTGGCGGCTGGACGGCTTCACCAGTCCGCCCCGCCCGTCCGGCACCCCGCGCAACCTGCTGGGGTTCAAGGACGGCACCGCCAACCCGGAGACCGGCAGCGCCCGGGAGATGGACCGGCTGGTGTGGGTCGGCAAGGACTCCGGCGAACCGGAGTGGGCGGTCGGCGGCAGCTACCAGGTGGTACGGCTGATCCGGATGCTGGTGGAGTTCTGGGACCGGGTCTCGCTCAGCGAGCAGGAGCGGATGTTCGGCCGTTCCCGCGAGTCCGGGGCGCCCCTGGACGGGAACGCCGAGCACGACACGCCCGACTACGCCGACGACCCCAAGGGTGACGTCATCCCGCTGGACGCGCACATCCGGCTGGCCAACCCGCGCACCACGGCCACCGCCGACCAGCGGATCCTGCGCCGCGCCTACAACTACGACCGGGGCATGGACAGCAACGGCAACCTCGACATGGGCCTGCTGTTCAGCTGCTACCAGCAGGACCTGGCCCGGCAGTTCGAGACCGTGCAGAAGCGGCTGGCCGGGGAGCCGCTGGTCGACTACATCTCGCCGTTCGGCGGCGGCTACTTCTTCGCCCTGCCCGGGGTACGGGACCGGAACGACTGGTTCGGACGCGCTCTCCTCACGTGAGCTTGTTCGAACAACTCCCTGGCGAATCCGTAGCCCGAACGGTCAATACACCGTCAAGATTTGCCCCAGCATCCCTGACCCGGTGTTCATTCACCCGCCATCATGGCTCCGCCGCAGCGCCCGCAAGCGGGCGAAGCATCCCTGCCTGTACGACGCAGTGACGTTCATGCCCGGAGGGGAACCAGCATGGCCAGCACAGGAAGACGAACGGCGATCAGGAGCCTCGGCGCTCTCGCGGGGGCCGCCGCACTCACGGTCCTCGGGGGCACCGCGCCCAGTTGGGCCGCCGTACCCGCCGGGCACGGCGGCGGCTCGTCGACCGCGACCCCGATCAAGCACGTGGTCGTGCTGTTCGACGAGAACATCTCCTTCGACCACTACTTCGCGACCTACCCGAAGGCCGCGAACACCGACGGCACGAAGTTCACGGCGTCCAAGAAGACCCCGAAGGACGTCGACACCGTCGCGCACGCCGGGCTGCTGACGAAGAACCCGAACCAGTACACGCCCAAGCGGCTCTCCTCGTCACAGGCGATGACCTGCGACCAGAACCACTCCTACGGGCCCGAGCAGCTGGCCTACGACGGCGGCAAGGCCGACCAGTTCGTGCAGAACACCGAGGTCGACAAGTGCTCGGGCGGCCTGTTCGGCGAGCCGGGCCTGGTGATGGACTACTACGACGGCAACACCGTCACCGGCCTGTGGAACTACGCCCAGCAGTACGCCCTCAACGACCGTTCCTACAGCTCGGTCTACGGCCCGTCCACGCCCGGCGCGCTCAACCTGATCTCGGGTCAGACGCACGGAGCGATCTCGGTGGACTCGGTCACCGGCAAGCAGACGTCGACGCCCGACTCGTACGCCATCGCGTCGCCGAACGCCAAGGGCGTCGGCACGGTCATCAACGACCCCGACCCGGCCTACGACGACTGCTCCGACAAGGACCACACCAGCACCAGCGCGCTGGCCTCGCTGCAGGGCAGGAACATCGGTGACCTGCTCAACTCCAAGCACGTGACCTGGGGTTGGTTCCAGGGCGGCTTCCGCCCGTCCACGGCGTACAGCGGCACGTCCGGCTCCTACGCCAAGTGCGACACCACGCACACCAACGTCGGCGGCGCCTCGGTGGTCGACTACAGCCCGCACCACAACCCGTTCTCGTACTACAAGTCGACGTCCAACCCGCACCACGTGGCGCCGAAGAACGTGAACGAGATCGGTCACAACGGCCAGGCGAACCACAACTACGACCTGACCGACTTCACCGCGGCGGCCAAGGCGGGCAAGCTGCCCGCCGTCAGCTTCCTGAAGGCCGGTGAGTACCAGGACGGCCACGCCGGCTACTCGGACCCGACCGACGAGCAGCACTTCCTCGTCAACGAGATCAACGCCGTGCAGAGCTCGCCGCAGTGGAAGTCCACCGCGATCGTCATCGCGTACGACGACTCCGACGGCTGGTACGACCACGCCTACGCCAAGCCGCGCAACGGCTCCACGGACTCCACGGTCGGCTCCAACGGCAAGGCCCTGGACAGCGCGGCCTGCCAGGCGGGCCCGGCCGCGACCGGCGGCTACGCCGACCGCTGCGGCCCCGGCACCCGGCAGCCGCTGCTGGTCATCTCGCCGTACAGCAAGGTGAACAAGGTCGACCACACCCAGACCGACCAGTCCTCGATCACCCGCTTCATCGAGGACAACTGGCGCACCGGCCGCGTCGGCGACCACTCCTTCGACGCCACCGCGGGCTCGCTGACCAACATGTTCGACTTCAAGCACCCCAACGACAAGCAGGTGCTGCTGAACGCGGACGGCTCCGTCAAGCACATCGGCCCGATCCGCCACGTCTCCGCGGTGAGCACCAGCATCACCCCGGGCCCGGCGATGGTGAACACGGCCGCCACGACCGGCTCCGGCCAGTTCCCGGCCCTTCCGGTCGGCCTCGGCGCGGGCGCCCTGCTGGCCGCCGGCGCCACCGGCACGTACCTGACGCTGCGCGGCAGGCAGCGGACGGCCGCCTGACCCCTCCCCCGCCCCGACCCGATCGGCACGGTCCTCCTCCCCGGACCGTGCCGATCGGCGTTCCGGCGCAGGAACACAGCCGGCCGGAAATGATCAGTCAGTCGGGTGGGACGGCTGGGTCGATGATCCGGTACCCCACGCCGGGTGTGGTGGCGATGACCGGGGGGTCACCGAGTTTGCGGCGCAGGCGGCTGATGGTCACCGTGACGGTGTTGGTGAACGGGTCGGCGTGTTCGTCCCAGACCTGTTCGAGGAGGTTCTCCGTGCTGAGGAAGGCGGGGCTCGCGTCCAGGAGGGCTTCGAGTACCGCGAACTCCTTGACGGAGAGGTCGAGTTGATGGCCGTCGCGGCTGACGGTGCGGCGCATCGGGTCGAGTTCGATGCCCGCCGTGCTCAGGGTGCGGGACCGGGCGGCTGGGCGGCGGCGGGCCAGGGCGCGGATGCGCAGGACGAGTTCGGGAAAGTGGAAGGGCTTGGCGAGGTAGTCGTCGGCGCCCAGGGTCAGGCCGCTGACGCGGTCGCCGGGTGAGTCGGCCGCGGTCAGCATCAGGACCATCACGCGGCCGTCCCGCTCGGTGATCATCTGGCAGAGGGTGTCGCCGTGGATGCCCGGCAGGTCGCGGTCGAGCACGACGACGTCGTACGCGTTGACGTCCAGCTTGGCCGCGGCGTCGAGCCCGTCGTGGGCCACGTCCACGGCCATGCCCTGGTCGCGCAGTCCCTCGGCAATCACTTCGGCGAGGGAGCGGGCGTCCTCGACCACCAGTACTCTCAACGCGCCCCGTCCGTCTCATTGTCGGGAGCTTTCGCCGTCGCCCTGCCGTCCGAACGTGGGAGGGTGATGGTGACGCGCAGGCCGCCGTCGGGGCGGGCGCGCAGGTCCAGGGTGCCGTGGTGGGCCTGAGTGATGGCCGCGACGATGGAGAGGCCGAGGCCGCTGCCCTGGCCGGTGCCGGTCCGGTCGGCGCCAAGGCGGCGGAAGGGCTGCGAGAGGTCCGCCACCCGCCGCTGGTCGAGGACCGGTCCGCTGGACTCGACGACGAGGGACACTGCGTCAGGGTCGTCTCCTTCGGTCCGTACCGCGACACTGATCCAGCCCCCGGGGTCGTTGTGCGCGATCGCGTTGTCGACCACGTTGTCGACCGCGCGCCGCAGCAGCGTCTGGCTGCCCCACACCCACGCGGAGTCGTCGATCCGGTTTTCACGCACGGTCAGGCCCTTGGCCGCACTGTCCTTTGCCCGTCCGGTCAGAGCGGTCAGCGCGAGTTGGCCGAGGGTGAGGCGCGCCGAGTCCGTGAACTCGCCGTGCTGGGTGCGAGCCAGGACGAGGAAACCCTCCAGCAGCCGGTCCACCCGGTCGAGTTCGGCGCGCATCCGGGCGGCCAGCGTCGCCGTGGTCTCGGGTACCGGGCCCGGCTTGGCGAGGGCCACGTCCAGGGAGGCCCGCATCGTGGTGAGCGGGGTGCGCAGCTCGTGGGAGGCGTTGGCGACGAAGAGGCGCTGGGCGTCGAAGGAGCCCTCCAGGCGGCCGAGGAGGTCGTCGATGGTATCGGCGAGGTCCTTCACCTCGTCGCCCGGGCCGCCGATGGCCAGGCGTTCGTGCAGGCTGTCGGCGGTGATCCGGCGGGTGGCCGCTGTCATCACGCGCAGCGGGCGCAGCACCCGGCCGGCGACGAACCAGCCGAGCCCGACCGAGAGCACCGCCATGACGCCGAGCGCGATGGCGGAGCCGAGCAGGATCTGCCGGGACTGGGTGTCGTGCGCCTGGGCCAGCTGCTGCTCCAGCGCGTCGATGCGGCCCTGGGACTGTGCCGCCGTGGCGGGCTGATCGGTGCCGCCGTCGGGGGCGGTCTGGCTGAAGCGCGATCCGCCGGATGCCACCACGGCCGCGATGGCCAGCAACGCCGTTCCCGACAGCAGGAACAGAGTCACGTACAAGGCGGTGAAGCGGGTGCGGGCAGTGCCACGGCGCAGGCCGAGCCGGGTAGTCAGGCCCACGAGCCGTCGGGCCGGACCCCATTCCATCCGCATGCTCCCCTCCCGCCACGGCACCAGGACACGTACCGGGCCAGGCTAAGCCGAGGCGCCTAACAGCGAGATGACAGTGGCCGTTCGGCCCCTGTAACCCGCTCCGTCACAGGGTGGGGCCATGAGCGACGAGAGTACGAAGGCGACGATCGAGGTCATCGGTCTGCGTAAACGCTTCGGGCCACAACTGGCTCTGGACGGGATGACGTTCACCGTGCGGCCCGGACGGGTGACCGGCTTCGTCGGCCCGAACGGCGCGGGCAAGTCCACCACCATGCGCGTGATCCTGGGCCTGGACGCGGCTGAGGAGGGAAAGGCCCTGGTCGGCGGGGTGCCGTACCACACCCTGCGTCGCCCGCTCCGGCATCTGGGGGCACTGCTCGACGCCTCCGCGCTCCAGCCGAGCCGCACCGCCCGTAACCACCTGCTGTGGCTGGCCCACTCACAGGGCGTGCCGCCCCGGCGGGTGGACGAGGTCATCGAACAGGTCGGCCTGGGCACGGCCGCCCGGCGCAAGGCCGGCGGCTTCTCGCTGGGCATGCGCCAGCGCCTGGGGATCGCGGCGGCGCTGCTCGGCGACCCGCCGGTCGTCATGCTGGACGAGCCGTTCAACGGCCTCGACCCCGACGGCATCGTGTGGATGCGCGGCTTCCTGTCGTCGCTGGCCCGGCAGGGCCGCGCCGTCCTGGTCTCCAGTCACTTGATGAACGAACTCGAAGACACCGCGGACCATCTGGTGGTGATCGGCCGCGGCCGCGTCGTCGCGGACACCAGCGTCTCCGAGCTGCTCGCCGAGGCGGCCGGCGGCCGGGTCACCCTGCGTACCTCCGCGACTGCGCGCGCCGCCCAGGTCCTGCAAGGTGCGGGCGCCACCGTTTTCGCGACCGGCCCCGGCGCCCTCGGCGTCACGGGCCTGCCCGACGTGGAGATCGTGGCCCTGCTCGCCCGGAACGGGGTGCCGTTCTCGGAGGTGTCCAGGGACCGGGCGACGCTCGAAGAGGCGTACATGGAGCTCACCCGGGACGCGGTGGAATACCGGGGCACCCCGGCGGGGGAGGCCACGCGATGACCGTCGGCCTCACCCCCCGCCCCCCGGCCACGAGGCGCGCTGAGCGGGGCGGGTTCCTCAGGACACTGCACGCCGAGTGGACGAAGTTCCGTACGGTACGCGGCTGGGTCCTCGCCATGGCGGGGGCGCTCCTGGTGACGATCGTGGTCGGCCTGCTCGGCACGGCCGCCCCCGCCCCCGGCGGGGGCGGCGCCGACTCCGCCTCGTATCCGAAGGGCCCCGGTGGCGAGGCCGTCAACGACAGCTTCTACTTCGTCCACAAGACGCTCACCGGCGACGGCACCCTCACCGTTCCCCTGCGGTCACTGACCGGTGCGGCCGACACCGGGACCGGCAGGACGGCCCAGGGCGCCCAGCCCTGGGCGAAGGCCGGGGTCATCGTGAAGGAAAGCCTCACCCAGGGATCCTCGTACGCGGCGGTCATGGCCACCGGCGGTCACGGCGTGCGCATGCAGTACGACTACACCCACGACACGGCGGGCCCCTCCGGCGAGGTCTCCCAGGAGTCCCCGCGCCGGCTGCGCCTGGTCCGCTCCGGTGACAGTCTCACCGGGTTCACCTCCACCGACGGCTCCCGCTGGACCGAGGTCGGCCATGCGAAGCTGCCGGGGCTTGCGCGCACCGTGCAGGCCGGGCTCTTCGTGTCGTCACCGGAGGCGAGGCAGGACACGGCGGCGGGCACGGGCTTCAGCCCCGCCGTGGCCACCGGCACCTTCGGCCGCCCGGCACTCACCGGCGGCTGGTCCCAGGGGGCGTGGAGCGGCACACAGGTGGGCGGCGACGCGGGCACCTCCGGCAGCTACACGAACACCACCAAGGGCGGCTTCACCCAGGCCGACGGCGGCGGGTTAACCGTGACCGGGGCCGGTGACATCGCACCGGTCGTCGGCGGGCCCGTCATGGGTGTCGGCTTCTCCGTCGAGAACTTCCTCGTCGGCACCTTCGCCGGGCTGATCGTGGTGATCGCCGTGGGCACGGTGTTCATCACCGGCGAGTACCGGCGTGGTCTGCTGCGTACGACCATGGCGGCAACTCCCCTGCGGGGCCTGGTGCTTGCTGCCAAGGCGCTGGTGGTCGGGGGCGTTGCGTCCGCCATCGGCCTGGTGGCCGCCGCGATCACCGTTCCCATCGGGGAACGCAGCGCGCGTGGCAGAGGCTTCCGTGTCTTCCCCGCCGCGTCGGCGACCGAAGTGCGCGTCGTGGTCGGCACCGGCCTGCTCTGCGCGGCCGCCGCCGTGCTCGCTCTCGGCGTCGGTGCCCTGCTGCGGCGCAGCGGCACGGCGGTCGCCCTGGTCATCGCGTCGATCGTGCTGCCCTTCCTGCTTGCCACGTCCGGCGTACTGCCCCCGGGCGTCTCGGAGTGGCTGCTGCGGGTGACCCCGGCTGCGGGCTTCGCCATCCAGCAGACCCTGCCGCGGTACGCGCAGGTACTCAGCGTGTACGAGCCGTCGACCGGCTACTACCCGCTGGCCCCCTGGGCCGGTCTCGCCGTGCTGTGCGGATACGCCGCGCTCGCCTTCTGCCTGGCCGTGGTGCGGCTGCGCGGGAGGGACGTATGAGTCTCCTGAGCGGTGCACGACTCACGAGCACGGCGGACGGCGCGTGGCGAGGGGACTTCGGCCGCGCCCTGCGCGCGGAGTGGACGAAGCTGCGCACCGCAGGAGAGATGGGCAGGTTGCTCCTGCTCGCCGTCGCGCTGACCGTGGCCGTCGGCTGCGGTACCGCCAAGGCCGTGGAGTGCCCGGACGCGGGGTGCGGCCAGGACGCCGTCAAGCTCGCCCTGACCGGCGTCACCGTCGGGCAGGCGGTCATCGCCGTCTTCGCGGTGCTGGCCGTCAGCGGCGAGTACGGCACCGGGATGATCCGCACCACGTTCACGGCGGTGCCGAACCGGCTCATCGTCCTCACCGCCAAGGCGACGGTCCTCACCACGGTCGTCCTGGCATCCGGGGCTGCTGCCGTCCTGGCCTCCCTCCTCGTCGGCCGCTGCATCCTGCCCGGCAACGGATTCACCCAGGCGCACGGCTATGCCCCGCTGTCCCTGGCCGACGGCCCGACCCTGCGCGCGGCCGTGGGCTCGGTCCTCTACCTCGCCCTGATCGCCCTGATCGGCCTCGGCGTGGCGACGGCGGTGCGGGAGGCGGCGACCGGCATCGGGATCGTCCTCGGTCTGCTCTACCTCTTCCCGGTCGTCACCCGGGTGGTCAACGACCCGGAGTGGCAGCGCCACCTCCAGCAGATCTCGCCCATGACCGCCGGGCTCGCGGTCCAGGCCACCGTCCATCTGCACGAGCTGCCCATCGGACCATGGGCCGGCCTGGGCGTGCCGGCCACGTGGGCCGCGGCCGCGCTGCTGGTCGGCGGCCTGCTGCTGCACAGGCGCGACGCGTAGCCGAATCGGGTCGACCGCGAGAGCGGTGGCTTCGGGCCCCGACGACTCCGGGAACGGACCGATAGCAGGCATGCGACGGCCACCCCGGCTCCCTGCACCGCTCCCGACGAGGTGATGAAGTTCGACCACGGCACGGCCCACGACGGACATGGCAGACATGGCGGACATGGCGAGGGGCACACCGGCTGGCGCGCAGGAGTCGGCAGCCGTTCGGCAGCCTCACAGCGATCAGCGCGCCGCCGTCGCGGCCCTCGCCGCCGGGCGGGCCTGCGACAGCGGGCGGGCTGCGGAGCGGGCGGGTCTGCGGGGCGGTGTCCGGCCCGATCCGGCAGGTGGAGGTGTCCGCCGTCCGGACCGCGGCCCCGCGCCGGACGGACGCGGCGCTCGGAGCCGACCATCGAGGAGGGCGGCCTCCTCCCGGCGCGCCCCGGGACGCGGCGGCTGCCGGGGCGGCGGCCGTGCGTGCGGTTGTCGTCCGTCCTGTGGCACGGGATGCTGAGGGGGCACGGAGGGAAGCGGTGCCCATGGATCGTTTTCCGAACGCGGCCAACGTCGACTTCCACAGTCCTCTGGACCTCACCAAGGCCGCGGCCGCGGTGCTGGACGCCGAAGGCCGCATCTCGGGATGGGGCCCCTCGGCCCAGCGCCTCCTCGGACATCCGCCCGAGGACGTGCTCGGCCGGTCCGCGGCCCGCCTGCTGGCGGCGGATCCGGGACAGCGGCTCTCCGCGCTCTGCACGGCGCACCGGCCCCGCAGCACGGTCCTCGACCTGTCCTGCAAGGACGGGCGCACCCTGCGCGCGGCCGTGACCTTCAGCCCGCTCGCGCCCCAGGGCGCGGCCGCGACCGTCGTGGTCGCGGCCGACCTGGCGGCGCTGCGCGGCTGGGAGGCACAGCTGGCCATGTTGCAGGGGCTGGCCACGGAGTCCTCCGTGGGGCTGACGATCTTCGACACGGACATGCGCGTCGTGTGGGGGAACGTCTCCACCGATCTGGAGCTCGCGGGGATCGCCCAGTACATCGGCCGCCCGGCCGCGGACCTCTTTCCGGAGGGGGAGTTCATCTCCCGCCACCATCCTCCGGACGAGGACCAGATCATGGAGCACGTGCTCACGACGGGCGAGCCGATCATGGGCATGCACTATCGCGGGCGGGCCCCCGCCGACCCGGTACGCGAGCACGTCTGGTCCTGCTCGTACCACCGGCTGGTGGACGCCCGGGGCGAGCCGCTGGGGCTGTTCGAGGAGTCCCTGGACATCACCGACCGCTACCGCGCCCAGGAGCGGCTGTCCCTGCTGGTGCGGGCGGGGAAGCGCATCGGCGCCTCGCTGGACGTACGCCGCACGGCCGCGGAGCTCGCCGACGTGGCGGTGCCGCAGCTGGCCGACGAGGTGCTGGTGGACCTGCCGCCCGCGGTCATCGAGGGCCGGCAGCCGGCGACGGGTTCGGCGCCGGGGCACAGCCTGCTGCGGATGCACGGCCGCACCCCGGAGGAGTTCCGGACCACTCCCGTCTCCTACCCGGCGTCGTCGCCGCAGGCGCTGAGCCTGGCCACCAGCCGCCCCGTCGTCGACGCCGCCCCGCACGGCCCGGCGGGCGGGCCGGCTCCGGCCGACCGGCGCTCCAGCCTGTTCGTCCCGCTGGTCGCCCGGGACGCGGTCCTCGGCCTCGCCACCTTTCTGCGCAGCAGCAACCCCGACCCCTTCGGGCCCGAGGAGCAGACCCTTGCGGTGGAGCTGACCGAGCGCGCCGCCGTCGGCATCGACAACGCCCGCCGCTACACCAGCCAGCACGCGGCGGCCCTGGTGCTGCAGCGGAGCCTGCTGCCGCAGCACCTGCCCGAGCAGAGCGCGGTCGACGTGGCGTACCGCTATCTGCCGGCCGACAGCCGGGTGGGGGTGGGCGGCGACTGGTTCGACCTGATCCCGCTGTCCGGTGCCCGGGTGGGGCTGACCGTGGGCGACGTGGTCGGCCACGGTGTGCACGCGGCCGCGACCATGGGCCGGCTGCGTGCCACCGTGCGGACCCTGGCCCTGCTGGACCTGGACCCGGCCGAGCTGCTCACCCGCCTCGACGGCCTGGTCGCGCAGGACTCCGAGCCCCACGCGGACGACGGGCTGGGCGACGAGGCGCTCGGGGTGACCTGCCTGTACGCGATCTACGACCCGGTCAGCGGCCGCTGTGTCTGGGCGAGCGCGGGCCACCCCCCGCCGATCGTGGCCGACGCGAGCGGCTCGGTGGCGCTGTCCGCGCTGGCGCCGGGGCCGCCCCTGGGCCTGGGCAGCCTGCCCTACGAGAACGTGGAGCTGAGCCTGTCCAGCGGCAGCGTGGTGGCGTTCTTCACCGACGGCGTCGTGGAGGACCGGCGCACCGACATCGACAGCGGGATCGACCGCCTCGCCCATGTGCTCACCTGGCAGCGGTGTCCGCTGGAGGAGCTGTGCGACCGGGCGCTGTCGACCCTGCCGCCGGGGCCGCAGGCGGACGACGCCACGCTGCTGCTGGTCCGCACCCGGCGGCTGGGCCCCGGGCAGGTCGCGGACCTGGAGCTGCCGCCGGACCCGGCGATGGTGGCCCGCGCCCGCACGGACACCGAGCGCCAGCTGGAGACGTGGGGCCTGTCCGAGCTGGCGTTCACCGCGGAGCTGGTGGTGAGCGAGCTGGTCACCAACAGCATCCGGTACGCCACCGGGCCCGTGCTGCTGAGACTGATCAAGGACCGCAGCCTGCTGTGCGAGGTCTCCGACAACGCGCACACGGCACCGCACCTGCGGCGGGCCCGCCGGGACGACGAGGGCGGCCGCGGCCTGTTCCTCGTCGCCCAGATGTCCCAGCGCTGGGGCACCCGCTACACCGGGTCCGGGAAGACCATCTGGGCCGAACTGGCCATTCCCTAACGGAGGTCGTGGCCCGACCGGCGGCCGCACGATAATTGCACTGTGCACTTTCTCACGCGGCGAGACGTGCGGATCCCGGTAGCGTCCGTAGTGGCCGCCCCGAAGGAGACATGTCCGTTGTCCATCCCGTCCGTGTCCCACGACAGTTTCTTCGAGGCCGTCGGCGACCGCCGCTACAAGCCGACGCCCCACACGGGCGGGGCCTGGGCCGCGGAGGAGCAGCACGTCAGCCCGCTGGCCGGGCTCGTCGTCCACGCCCTCGACCGGTACCGGGCGGCCGGTCCGGACACCGGTCTCCTGCTGTCCCGGATCAGCTACGACATCCTCGGCCGCCTCGCCCTCGACGAGTGCGAGATCGAGGTGGAGACCATCCGTCCCGGGCGCACCATCGAACTCCTCGAAGCGGTCGTACGCATCGCCGGCCGCCCGGTGCTGCGAGCCCGCGCCTGGTACCTGGCCGGGCTCGACACCACCGCGGTCGCGGGCGGCCCCGACGTCCGCCTCGCCCCACCGGATTCCCTCACCCCGTGGCGGGCGAGCGAACTCTGGCCCGGCGGCTACATCAACTCCGTGGAGATCCGCCCGATCGCACCACCGCGCCCCGGCCGTACGGCCGCCTGGCTCTCCACTCCCCTGGAGCTGGTCGCCGGTGTTCCGGTCAGCCCCGTCGCCTCGTTCCTCACCCTGGTCGACACCGCCAACGGCATCGCCGTCCGGCAGCCGCCCACCGAGTGGATGTTCCCCAACGTCGACCTCACCATCCACCTCCACCGCCAACCGCGGGGCCCCTGGACGGGGTTGGACACGAAGGTCGCCTTCGGCCCCACCGGACAGGGGCTGACCAGCACGGTCCTGCACGACCTGGACGGCCCGGTCGGACACGCGTCGCAGATCCTCACGGTCCGCCCCCTGACAGGGACCAAGGGCGCAGGGGGGAGTTCGGGGCCCGAGTAGGCTTGCGGCCGAGCGAAGCAGGTCACGTGCCGACATGACCGAGAAGGAGCAGCCCGATCGACGAGCGTCCGACCTTCGCGCAGTTGCTGCGGCACCATCGCCGTGCGGCCCGGCTGACCCTGGAACAGCTCGCCGAGGCATCGGGCGTCAGCGCCCGGACCCTGTCGGACATCGAGCGCGGCCGGAGCAAGGGGCCCCAGCACCGGACGGTCGTCGCCGTCGCGGACGCGCTCTCCCTGGCGCACGACGCCCGTCAGCAGCTCCTGGAACTGGCGCGGGACGCCCGCCTGCGGGACCACTGGACACGTCCGACCGGGCTGTGCGAACTCCCCCGGTCCGTCGACGACTTCACCGGTCGTGCGGCCGAACTGGGGTGGATCGACAACCTGGTCCGGAACGAACTCGCGCCCGGGGTCGCCGTGGTGGGGCTCATCACCGGGTCGGCCGGGCTGGGGAAGACCACATTCGCCGTCCGGGCCGCCCACGCGGTGCGGGCGCGGTTTCCGGACGGGGTGTTCTTCCTCGACCTGTTCGGCATGTCCCAGCGGCCGCTGGCCGTCGACGACGCCCTGGGGCTGCTGCTCGGAGCGCTCGGGGTCGCCGATCAGCAGCTGCCCGCGGACATCCAGGGGCGTGCCTCCCTGTACCGCTCACTGCTGCGGGAGCGGCGGGCCCTCGTCGTGCTCGACAACGCCGCCTCCGAGGAGCAGGTGCGACCGCTCCTGCCGGGCGGCGGCGCGGCCAGGGTGCTGGTCACCAGCCGGCGGCTGCTGTCCGGCCTGGAGGGCGTGCGCAGACTCGTCCTCGGCCCGCTGCAGCTGCCCGAGGCCACGGAGCTGCTGACCGGCATCCTCGGCGACCGGTCCGAAACCGACGGAGAGCCGGCGCTCACCCGGCTCGCCCAGTTGCGCGGCGGACTGCCGCTGGCGCTGCGGATCATCGGCAACCGCCTGGTGAGCCGGCCCGACTGGGGCGCGGACGAGCTCGCCCGGCGGCTGACCGACGAGGAGCGCCGTCTGGAGCAGTTCAAGGCCGGCGACCTCAAGATCGCCAATGCGTTCGGGATGTCGTACGAGCAGCTTGCGCCCGCCGCGCGGCGGATCTTCCGCAGGCTGGCCGTCGTGCCCGGCCGGGACTTCGACGCCACTCTCGCCGCCATGGCCGGGGGTACGTCGGTCGAGGAGGCCTGGGACGCGCTCGACGACCTCGTCGACCTCGGTCTGCTGCTGGACGGCGCCGCGGGCCGGTACCGCTTCCACGACCTGGTCAGGCTCTTCGCCCGGGACCGGTTGCAGCAGGAGGAGACCGCGGCGCGGCGGGCCGCGCTGGTCGACCGGACGACGTCGTGGCTGCTGCGTACGGCCACGACCGCCGGGCGGTGGTTCGAGCCCGCGTACGGCCGCCCGGGCGTCGACGAGTCCGGCCTCGTCGCCCTGTCCTCCTTGGCGGAGGCAGAGGCGTGGCTGCGCGTCAATGTCGACAACTGGCTCGGCGCGTTGCGTCATGCGGCGGGCAGCGGACAGGACGAGGCGGTCCTCGACTGCGCGGAGTCGATGCACTGGTTCTCCGACCGGTGGGTGCACGGGTCGTCCCGCCCGGCCTCGGTGGCGGCTGTCATCGCCGAGGCCGCCGAAGCCGTCTCCGGCCAGTCCTAGGTCCGCGAACCGGGCCGCGGCCTCCCGCTGTCCTCAGTTCCCCGGCTGTTCCCCGGCCGACGCCGGTGCGGACGGTACGGCCGGGGCGGGCGTGCGGTGGACGGCGCGGATCGGGATCACCAGCACCCACCAGTACTTGGCGAGGTCGGGAGACCAGAACGCCAGCGGGATCGCGGTGACGAAGACCAGGATGTGCAGGACGTTGCGGCGGACCGTCCTCCTCAGTTCCTCGGGGTCCGTGTCCGGGACGGCCAACGCGGGGGCGGCCAGCAGGCGCACGTACATCGCGCAGAGGAATCCGAGGGACAGCGCGATCGCGCCCGAGTAGCAGGCCGTCGCCGTCGCCGTCTCCCCGTACTCGCTGAGCAGCTTGGTCGGGAAGGGCAGCGCCGCGACGACCGCGAGCAGGGCGAAGTACAGGTAGAGCAGCGAGCGGTCGACGGTCGCGATCCGCTGGAACAGAGCGTGCTGGGTCAGCCAGAGGATGCCGATGACGACGAAGCTCAGCAGATACGCGCCGATCGCGGGCAGCAGCTCCCGCACTGCGTGCGGGACCTCCGCGTCGCGCAGGCCCTCGGGGACGGTGATGTCGAGGGCGAGCAGGGTGATGGCGATGGCGAAGATGGCGTCGCCGAGCATCGACAGCCGCTCGGGGCTCACGACGATCTCGCTGCGACGCAGTACGAAGGGGCGGGAGTTGCTCATGTGAAGGACACCAGGTGCTCGTCGGCGTGCGGACGACGCAAGAGGTACCACACGGCGGTGTCCGCACGGGGCGGGAGAGTTCGCCCGGTGCGCACACCTGCCCGTTGAGGAGATTCCCGGTCCCTTCCGGGCATCGACGCGCGCGGGACGGCCCTGGCCTGCGGCCGTCCCGCGCCTGTCCGGCCCTGCGGGGCCGGGGGTGTCAGCCGACGATGCGGTGGGTGGTCCAGAACGACGTCAGGTCGGTGCTGGTGGCCGCCTGGGCCGCCGCCTTGAACTCGGCGGTGGTCGAGACGCCGTACCAGTGCGCACTGGCGTAGCTCTTGAGGAGGTTGGTCATGGCGGTGTCGCCGATCAGGCGGCGCAGGTCGTGCAGGGCGCACTTGCCGTAGCCGTAGACGACGGTGGAGTAGCGGGAGGAGTGGGCGTCCCAGTACGCCATCGAGTTGGTGATGTTCTCCGCCGAGGAGGCCCAGGAGACGCTGTTCCAGCAGTTCGTCCCGGTGCTGCCCAGCGCCAGGTCGGTGGCGTAGTCGGTGAACGCCTCGTCCAGCCAGGGGCTGTTGTACTCGTCGTCGCCGACGATGCCGTACCACCACTGGTGGCCGATCTCGTGGGTGAGCGCGGTGGTGCTGACGAGGTCGAGGACGAAGCCGGGGTACTCCATGCCGCCGAACCAGAAGTTGTTGTCGATGACCGCGTCCAGCTCGCCGTACGGGTAGGCCCCGAAGCGTCCGGCGTGCGCGTCCACAGCCGACTTGGCGGTGGTGAGCATCGACTGGGCACTGGAGGAGCTGATGCCCGACACCGAGTAGATGTTGATCGGGACCCCGCCCGGGGAGGTGCCGGAGATCTTGGTGAACGGCCCGGCCGCCCAGGCGAAGTCACGGACCTTGGTGGCGGTGGCGGTCGTGATGGTACGGCCGCTGGAGCCGGCGGTGTCGACGGAGGTGCCGGTGGCCGGGACCAGGATGCTGGTGGGGTGGTCCAGGGTCACCTTGAAGTCGGCGGCCAGGGAGTAGAAGGACTCGCCGTTGTTGGTGTACGGGTCAAGGTGCCAGCCGGAGCCGTCCTGGACCGCGAGGACGGGCAGCGCGTTGCCGATCATGCTGAAGGAGCCGTCGTAGCCGAAGCGGTCGGCGCCGCTGGGGACGGTGATGCCCAGGTCGAAGCCGACCGTGGTGCTCTGGCCCTGGGCCAGCGGGGTCGGCAGGGCGATCTGCAGGGCCGTGCAGGCGACCGAGAGGGCGCCCGCGGTGCCGCCGGTGACGTTGCTGACGGTGATCGGCGGGGCCGAGCAGGTGCCGTGGTAGTTGTCCCACAGCCTCAGGTAGATCTCGCTGAGCGCGGTCGAGGAGGCGTTGGTGAAGGTCACGCTCTCGTGGCCGGTCCAGCCGGTGCCGGTGGAGTTGCTGGTCAGGCTGACGGTGTAGGACGGCGCGGCCGGGGTACGGGTGCTGTCGCCCGGGGTGGTGGCGGCCGAGGTGTCGAGGGCGACGTCGTCCAGGACGAAGCTGGTCTGGAGGCTGGAGTCCTCGGCGCCGCTGAAGGCGACGGTCACGGTCTGGCCCGCGAACGCGGACACGTCGAATGACTTCTTCACGTACCCGGTGGCCTTGTCCAGGTTGGAGTAGGTCGCCAGGGTGGTGCTGCCGATCTTCGCCGTGAGCTTGTCGTACGCCGTGGACGAGGTCGTCTCGGCGGTGTCGATGTGCAGCCAGAAGCTGAGCGTCGCGGCGCATCCGGAGGGGATGCTGACGCTCTGCGAGAGCGAGTCGGTGTGGGTGCCGCCGGTGCCGTCCAGCCAGGCGAAACTGGAGCCGCCGTGGGCGGTCTGGCCGGAACGGCTGGTGATCACGCTGGTCGAGGACTGGGTCCAGGGTGAGGTGCCGCTCTCGAAGCCGCCGTTGGTGACCACCTGGGCCGGGGTGCAGGCCGCCTGCTCGGCGGCCGATGCCGTACTGCCGGGGAGCAGGGCCGCGGCGAGCGCCGCGATGGCCAACGCGCTGGTGGCGAAGGCCTTGTGGGGGGTCGATCTCACACGAAACTCCTTTACGCCGGCCGGGATTCCGGCCTGCTCGGAGACCGCCCGTCCGGCAGGGGTGTGCCGGAGAGCGGCCACAGGTCACGCGTTACGAAGGTGCGAGTTCGAAGCCTGACAGAATTGACCAGGGCATGTCACTAAGGGGTTACCCTCGGGTCAGATGTGGTCCGCGCAGCACGGGGTGGGGTTGGGGACCTCGAAGGGAGCCAGCAGGCCGCCCGCCGCCGGGACCAGGGTGAGGGTGAGGACGCCGTCGCGCCACTCCGGGCGTACGTGGTCCTGGGTCAGGACCCGGGTGGCGGGCGGGAGTTCGGCGGCGGGTGCGCCGAGGACCACCAGTTGCTCGATGGCGGTGCGGTCGAGCAGGTCCGCGACGGTGACGGTGCCGGTCAGGTGGGCCACGCCGGGGTAGGCCACGGCCCGGCCGGAGGCGGGGGGTGCGGCGGCCGCCAGGCGGGCGGTGTCCACCGCGTCGTCCGGGCCGTGGCTGCGGCCGGCCAGGGCGAGGCCGGCGCCTTCCGGGAGCATGCCGAGCAGCTCCGGCCAGAGCGCGTCCACGTCCACGTCCGCTTCCGGGACGGCCAGCGACACCGCCGTGCCCCGGCGTTCACCGGTGCGGTACAGGTGGGTGCAGGCGAACACGCCCTCGGTGAGTGCCAGTTGGCCGAGCACCCGGTGGATCAGGTGGTCGGCCTCGCGCAGGGTCGCCGTACCGGCGTCCACCCCGATGACGGAGTGGACGCCGGACGCGTGGTGCGGGGAGGTCATGCGGGCAGGACCCACATCGGGTTGGAGTAGAACCACAGGTCCTTCCACGGGTCGGCGTCGCCGAGGACGTCGATGGCCGGGCCGGCCGGGTCCACGGCGGCACCGTTGATGCCGACCGCGGAGCGGTTGCCGTCGGTGCCGCGCAGCCGGACGTAGACCGGCTTGTCGAGGCGGCCGAGGGAGTAGGTCAGCTTGACCGAGCCGGTCGCCTGGTTGACCTCGAAGGACTTCACGACCTTGGTGGTGGGCGTGGCGAAGGTGTCCTTGTCGGAGACGGCACCGGTGACATCGCCCTGGATGACGTCGACGCGGGCCAGCGACGGCACGAACTGCGCCCAGTTGGGGCCGCCCGCGAGGCTGATCTCGATGACGAGGTCCACCCGGCTGCCCTTGCGGACCTGGAGCACTCCGCCCAGGGTCACCGCGCGGGAGCCCGAGCCCAGCTTGACGTCGAGGCCGCTGATCAGACCGCCGTGGTCCACCCAGACCCGGCCCGCGCGGATGCCGTCCATGACCGACTTGTAGGAGAAGGAGGCGGCGCCGACGTGGGTGCGGGAGTACTGGCCGGGCCAGAAGTCGGTGTCGGTGAGGCTGATGCCGGTGCCGTAGACCGGGTCGTTGTAGCGGCCGTTGGCGTTGAAGTCGCTGTTCGGGCCGCGTACCGCGGTGTCGGCGTAGACGTTGTGGGAGTCGGAGTTGGCGGTGATCCACCAGGGCTTGCCCTCGGCGAGCAGGCTGTCCCACAGGCCGCCGACGGTGGCGGTCATCCAGTCGAAGCCGCCCCAGGTGCGGTAGCTCTCCAGCGGGTAGCCGGCGAAGGAGTCGGCGCTCGGGCTGTTGTCGTAGATGCCACGGGCCGAACCGGGGCCGTTCGGCTTGGGCAGGCCGCCCGCCTGGTGGCCGGGGGCGCCCTCGAAGCCGACGGCGATCGACGGCTGGGCGTCGCGCCAGGCGCGTATCTCGTGCGGGGAGTCGATGCCCTTGCGCGCCGGGTGGTTGGCGAGGAACAGCGCGTCCCTGACCGTGCGGCGCTGCACCTGCTCGGCGAGGAAGTTGAGGCCGGAGATGGCCAGCGCCTCGTTGGCGGGGGTGCCCGCGGAGGCGCCCTTCACCGAGCCGTCGAAGGAGTTCTCGAACTCCTTGAGGACGGCGACCTCGTTCTTGCCGGGGTGGACGAAGACCGTGCCGTGCTCGGCGGCCGGGATGTTCCACTCGAGGCCCTGGAAGACCAGCGTGTCGTCGATCTCGTCACGGGCGGCGACGATGTCCGGGTTGACCTTCTCGACACCGATCTTGGCGTGGGTCTCGCTGCCGTGGTCGGTGATGACCATCCAGTCCAGGCCGTGCGCGTTGGCCTGCCGGACGTGGTCGATGACCCGGTACTTGGCGTCGGAGCTGTGCTGGGTGTGGATGTGGTGGTCGCCGGCCAGCCACAGGTAGCCGCCGGAGCGGCTGTTCTGGGAGTGGGCGGAGGCGACCGAGGCGGCGGCCTGGCCCGCACCGGCGAGGACACTGCCCGCCGCGAGACCGGCGCCCAGCAGGCCGGTGCGGCGCAGCATCGAGCGGCGGGAGAGCTGACCGGGCGTCAGCTCCTCGTCGGGGACGGACAGATCGAGGGCGGGCGGCAGCGACGAGGCGGCGTCGCCGTCCCCGTGGTGGTGATGGTGGTGCGGGTGACCGTGGTCGTGGCTGTGTCCGTGACTCATGCTCGGAACTCCCGTGGGCGGCCGGTACGGGGGGTGGTTCAGGACGTGCAGAGTCTGCGAAGGTCGCGTGAACAACGGGCGTCGAGGTCATGGTGGGGTAAAGAACGACTCATGTGCAGCGCGCTACGCACCTGCCCCGGTGGGGAGTTGACCAAGGAGCCGTAAAGACGACAGCGCCCGGGCCGGCTCACGGGGAGCCGGCCCGGGCATCAGGTGCCGGAAGGTCAGACCAGGTCGAAGCGGTCCGCGTCGGCGACCTTCGTCCAGGCGGCGACGAAGTCCTTCACGAACTTCTCCTTGGCGTCGTCGCTCGCGTAGACCTCGGCGACGGCGCGCAGCTCGGAGTTGGAGCCGAAGACCAGGTCGGCACGGGTGCCGGTCCACTTGACCGCGCCGCTGTCGTCGCGGCCCTCGAAGGTGGACTGGTCCTCGGAGGTGGACTTCCAGGTCGTGCCCATGTCGAGCAGGTTGACGAAGAAGTCGTTGGTCAGCACGCCCGGCGTCTCGGTGAGGACGCCGTGCTTCGAGCCGCCCTGGTTGGCACCGAGGACACGCAGACCGCCGACGAGGACGGTCAGCTCGGGGGCGCTGAGGCCGAGCAGGTTGGCGCGGTCGAGGAGCAGGTACTCGGCGGGCAGGCGGTTGCCCTTGCCGACGTAGTTGCGGAAGCCGTCCGAGGTCGGCTCCAGGGCCGCGAAGGACTCGGCGTCCGTGTGCTCGTCGGTCGCGTCGACCCGGCCCGGGGCGAACGGCACCTCGATGTCGACACCGGCGTCCTTGGCGGCCTTCTCCACCGCCGCGGCACCGCCGAGGACGATCAGGTCGGCCAGGGAGACCTGCTTGGCACCGGTGTTGAAGTCCCGCTGGACACCCTCCAGGACGCGCAGCACCTGGGCGAGCTCGTCCGGGTCGTTGACCTCCCAGCCGCGCTGCGGCTCCAGGCGGATCCGGGCGCCGTTGGCACCGCCGCGCTTGTCGCTGCCGCGGAACGTCGAGGCCGACGCCCAGGCGGCGGAGACCAGCTGCGAGACCGTCAGGCCCGAGTCGAGGAGCTTGGCCTTCAGCGCCGTCACGTCGGCGGCGTCGATGGCCTCGCCCTCGGCCGCGGGCAGCGGGTCCTGCCAGATCAGCGTCTCCGCCGGGACCTCCGGGCCGAGGTACAGGGACTTCGGGCCCATGTCACGGTGGGTCAGCTTGTACCAGGCCCGGGCGAAGGCGTCCGCGAACTGGCCGGGGTTCTCGTGGAAGCGGCGCGCGATCGGCTCGTAGATCGGGTCGAAGCGCAGCGACAGGTCGGTGGTGAGCATGGTGGGCAGGCGCTTCTTCGACGAGTCGTGCGCGTCGGGGATGATCGCCTCGGCGTCCTTGGCCACCCACTGGTTGGCGCCGGCGGGGCTCTGGGTCAGCTCCCACTCGTAGCCGAAGAGGATGCTGAAGAAGTCGTTGCTCCACTGGGTGGGCTTGGTGGTCCAGGTGACCTCCAGACCGCTGGTGATCGCGTCTCCGGCCTTGCCGCTGCCGTAGGTGCTCTTCCAGCCGAGGCCCTGCTGCTCCATCGGGGCGCCCTCGGGCTCGGCGCCCACGCTCTCCGCAGGGCCGGCGCCGTGGGTCTTGCCGAAGGTGTGGCCGCCGGCGATGAGGGCGACGGTCTCCTCGTCGTTCATCGCCATCCGGCGGAAGGTCTCGCGGATGTCGCGGGCCGCGGCGATCGGGTCCGGGTTGCCGTTGGGGCCCTCCGGGTTGACGTAGATGAGGCCCATCTGGACGGCGCCGAGCGGGTTCTCCAGGTCACGGTCGCCGGTGTAGCGCTGGTCGTCGAGCCAGACCTTCTCGGGACCCCAGTAGACGTCGTCCTCCGGCTCCCAGACGTCCACGCGGCCGCCGCCGAAGCCGAAGGTCTCGAAGCCCATCGACTCCAGGGCCACGTTGCCGGTGAGGATCATGAGGTCGGCCCAGGAGATGGCCTGGCCGTACTTCTTCTTGACCGGCCACAGCAGACGGCGCGCCTTGTCGAGGTTGCCGTTGTCCGGCCAGCTGTTGAGCGGGGCGAAGCGCTGCTGGCCGGCGCCGGCGCCGCCGCGGCCGTCGGAGATGCGGTAGGTGCCCGCACTGTGCCAGGCCATGCGGATCATCAGGGGGCCGTAGTTGCCGAAGTCGGCCGGCCACCAGTTCTGCGAGGTGGTGAGCACTTCCGCGATGTCACGTTTCACGGCCGCGAGGTCGAGGCTCTGGAACGCCTCGGCGTAGTCGAAACCCTCGTCGAGCGGGTTGGCGACGGCGGGGTTCTTGGCAAGGATCTTCAGGTTGAGCCCGTCGGGCCACCACTGGCGGTTGCCGCCGCCCTGGGTGGGGTGCGGTGCGCGGTCGTGCGCGACCGGGCACTGGCCCGCGGCGTTCTCCTGGGTCTCGGACATGGGGGAAATCCTTCCGGAATGGGCGGATCGACGTACTCAGGAACTGCTGGACGTATTCAGGAACTGCTGGACGTACTCAGGAACTGCTGACGGTGGAACAGGCGGGGCACAGGCCCCAGTAGATGACCTCGGCCTCGTCGATCGCGAAGCCGTGGTCCTCCGAGGCGGTCAGGCACGGGGCGTCTCCGACCGCACAGTCGACGTCGGCGACGGCACCGCACGACCGGCACAGGACGTGGTGGTGGTTGTCGCCGACGCGTCCCTCGAACCGGGCCGGGCTGCCGGCCGGTTCGATGCGGCGTATGAGTCCTGCCGTGGTGAGCGCGTGCAGCGCGTCGTACACGGCTTGAAGTGATATGTGGCCTACGCGCTCCCGGACGCCCGAGGCGATCGCCTCGACGTCGAGGTGGTCGCCGTGGCGGACGGTCTCCAGCAGCGCGACGCGGGCGGCCGTCACCCGCAGGCCGGCGCCACGCAGCTCAGCGGCGGTCGTCGGGGGCTGGGATGCGGTCATGACGTCAACCTATCGCCTTAAACACGAGTGATTCAAGAAAACAAACCACTCAAGTCTGGTGGCGATCCGGACAACGTCCGCCCCGGGCGTCACCGCCGCACGACTTTGCCATTCCTTTACAACCTGTCCGGGTGCCGGGTCGTCTCTCCGCTCGATCCGTAACTCAGCCCGCCCCGACCACCGCGGGCCGACGAAAGAGAGCGTCCTCATGCGCCGAACTGTCCTGAGCGCCACGGCACTCGCCTGCACCGCCGTCCTGGCGGGCACCGTGCCCGCGTTCGCCGACGGCACCACCCCCAGCCCGGTCGCCACCGTGGCGCCGTCCCCCGCCCAGTCCGCGGAACCGTCCGCCGTCCCGTCCGAGGCGCCGTCCGCCGTGCCCAGCCGGACCGCGGCCCCCGCGCCGACGCGGGACGCGCACCAGGTCGCGGCGGTGCCGGCGGGCGCCCCCGACACCGGGGTGGCGGAGCCGTCCACGGGCTCCGGCTCCGAGAGCGCGCTGATCGGCGGGGGTGCGGCGGCCCTGCTCGCCGCGGGCGCGACGGTGTTCGCCGTCCGCCGCCGCCGGGCGACCGGGGCATGACCCCGCTCTCCAGGCGCGCCTTCGCCACCGCCGCGACGGCTTCGCTGTTGGCGGGCTGCGCGGGCCGGGCACCGGACCGGACCGCCCCGGCCGCCCACCGGCGGACGGCGACCTCGCCGTCCCCGGAGACGGCCGCCTCCGGTACCCCCGCCGCGCTCGGGCGTTCCGTGCCGGTCCGGCTGCGCATCCCGGCGATCGGGGTGGACACCCCGCTGCTGCGGCTGGGCCTCGCGGCCGACGGCACGGTGCAGGTGCCGCCGATCACGGCGCACGACCGGGCGGGCTGGTACCGCCACTCCCCCACCCCGGGGCAGACCGGCCCGTCGGTGATCCTCGGCCATGTCACGGTCGGCGCCTACGGGGACGGGGTGTTCCGCCGGCTCGCGGAGCTGCGCCGGGGCGAGCAGGTCGCGGTGCGCCTGGAGAACCGCAGGTCCGCGGTGTTCACCGTCGACGAGGTACGTACGGTCGCCAAGGCCGCGTTCCCGACGCAGGACGTGTACGGGGACGTGGACCGCCCGGAGCTGCGGCTGATCACCTGCGGCGGTCCGCGCGGCGGCGACGGCTACCTCGACAACGTCATCGTCTTCGCCACGCTGACCGGCACGACACCCTGACCCGCCGGATCGGATGCGGGACCGGTGGAACGTACGCCACCGGTCCCGCATCCTCCCCGGCGAGCGAGCACCTTCGCTCGCCCCCTTCGACCCTGGAGAACGTTGAAACGGTCCCGTGACACGGCGGCCTCCGAGCTCTTCGCCGCCCTGTACCCGCGCCTGGCCGGCTGGTGCCGCCGCCTGGTCGACGACGACGAGACGGCGCACGAGATCGCCTCGGAGGCCTTCACCCGGCTGTGGGCCCGGTGGACGAAGGTGGAGGAGCCGCGCGGCTTCCTCTACGTCACCGCGGCCAACCTCGTCCGGGACCACTGGCGCAAGCTGGAGCGCGAGCGCCGTGCCGTGCGCCGCGCCGGCTCGGAGGCCGCGATCCGCCCGCACACCGAGCCGTCGGACCCCTCGGTACGGCTGCTGGTGCAGTCGCTGCCCGAGCGGCTGCGGGTGCCGATCCTGCTGCACTACTACGCTGACATGCCGATCCGGGAGGTGTCCGAGCTGACCGGGCGCAAGGAAGGAACCGTCAAGGCCGATCTGCACGCGGCCCGAGAACTGCTCCGCGGCCAACTGAGGAGAAGCCTTGACCACACGCTTTGACGACGAACCCGAGTTCGACGGCCCCGACGACCCCCTCGCGGTCATCCTGCGGCCGCCGGCCGCGCACCTCGGTCCGCCGCCGGGCCGCTACGAGGAGATCCGCCGGTCCGCGGGCCGCCGCCGGCTCGTCCGCACCGTGGCCGGAGCCGGGGTGACCTGTGCCGTCGCCGTCGGCGTCGCCCTGTCGCTGCATCTGACGGCGCCTGCCGCGCCGCACTCCCCCCAGGTCCCCCTCGCGCCGCCGACCGTCAGCCCCACCGCCCCGCACCACCCGTCGGGATCCCCGGCTCCCGCCACCCCCAGCCCGCGCCCGAGTGTCGCGCCCACGCAACGGGGGACCACACAGGCTCCCGCCCGGGGGCCGTCGGCGGCCGCGTCCACGGTCCCGTCGGCGGTCCGGGGCACTCCGTCCGAGTACCGGCCGAGCGCCGTCGCCACGGCGGCCACGCGATGAGCGCTCCTTTCGAAGTGGGGCACTGCCGCACCGTCAACGCGGCGGCGGCCGGCGTCATCCGTCCGTGCCCCCGTCTTGCGACGCACCGCCCGCGCCCCAAAGGCGCGGGTCAAGGCGCCACTCCGGTGCGTGCGGAGCGCGGCGGGGGCCACGGCCCGGATGGCGGAGGCTGCGCCTCGGCGTTGGTGTGATGTTTTGTACAAAGCCGGAATGAAAGGCATGGAACGGGCAACGCTCCGTTTCATGCTCCACGCGCGAACCCTCCGGCAGGTGACTCGATGACGACGGCGACCCAGGCCCCTCCGACCGCTCCGGCCGCCGCGCCACCCGCCCGCACCCTGCCGTCCGCCTCCGCCCCTTCGCTGCCCTCCCTGACCGGACTGAGATGGATGGCCGCACTGCTGGTCTTCGGGCTGCACGTGCACAACTTCCGCTACTTCGGCGGCACCGGTGGCCGCATCGTGTCCTGGGGGTTCGAGGCCGGGGCCTCGGGGGTGTCGTTCTTCTTCGTCCTCTCCGGGTTCGTCCTGATGTGGTCCGCGCGGCCGGGCGACCGGGCGACGCGCTTCTGGTGGCGGCGCGTCGCCCGGGTCTACCCGGTGCACCTGGTCACCGTCGCCGTCGCGCTGGTCATGGTGTGCACGCTGCCCCGCCAGCCGAGGCCGACCCCGCTGCAGGGCCTCGCCGACGTGTTCCTTGTGCACTCCTGGTGGCGGCCGTGGTGGCAGACGCTGGACCCGGTCAGCTGGTCGCTGGCCTGCGAGGCGTTCTTCTACGCCGCGTTCCCGCTGCTGGCGCTGCTGCTGCGCCGGCTGGGCGGGCGGGGCGCCACGGCGCTGGCCGCGCTGGCCCTGCTGACGGTGCTGGCGCTGGCCTGGACGGACGCGCACCACTGGTGGACGCAGCCGATCAGTTCCTTCCCGGCCGCCCGGCTGCCGGAGTTCGTGCTGGGCGCGGCCACCGCGCGTCTGGTGCTGCTCGGCCGGTGGCGCGGACCCGGTCTGGAGGCCTCGCTGGCGCTGGCGGTCATCGGCTACTTCCTGGTCCCGCAGGTCACCGCCGAGTACGCGGCGACCGCCTGCACCATCACGGGCTTCGCGCTGCTCATCCCGGCGGCGGCCGTCGCGGACCTGCACGGCCTGCCCTCGCTGTGGCGGCGCCGGTGGCTGGTCCGCCTCGGCGAACTGTCGTTCGCGTTCTACATGGTCCATCTGCTGGTGCTGCGGGCGGGCACCCACCTGCTCGGCACCCGCCCGCGTTTCGACCTGTTCACCGGCACGGTCGTCGCCGCCGTCGCGTTCACCGTGTCGCTGGGCCTGTCCTGGCTCCTCTACGAGGGCGTGGAGCGTCCCGCGCGACGGCTGCTGCTGCGGCGGCGTCCGGCACGGCGGCGGACGGCCTAGTCCGGCCGGGCCCGGCCGGCTACGGGAACTGGACCACCTTGGACGGGGTGGTACTGGTCCCCGAGGTCGGCGACCCCGTGGTGTTGACGACGTGGGCGTACTGGCCCATGCCGCCGAGGGAGATCACCAGCAGGTCGTGCATCTTGATGCCCGAACCGGTCGGCACCTGGAAGCCGTTGGACTGCACGATCGTCGGATCGGCCGTGTAGTTGCAGTAACTGCCCAGGCCCCAGGCCTCGTGGGTGGTCACGGTGTCGGCGACCTTGTAGGCCGCGTAGCCGACGACGCCGTCGTGGGTGATGGCGGCGGCGTTCGGGGCGTCGTACGCCTTCTCGTTCTGGAAGAAGATCGTGCGGCCGCGTTCGCCGTTCCAGTAGACGTCGTACTTGTTGAAGTGCTCGACGAACAGGCCGGTGGCGAGGACGTCGTTGCCGTTGACTCTGAGGCCGTAGTCGGCGCGGTTGGTGTCCCAGCCGACGCCGCTGCCGTGGTCGGCGCGCCAGAGCCAGGTGTGGTCGATGATCACGTTGTTGCTGTTGACGACCACGGAGTTGGTGGCGAGGCCGGGTCCGGCGCCGCCGATGCGGACGAACACGTCCTGCATGGAGGTGGGGTTGGCGGAGTGGTCGGCGGTGGAGCCGGGGTCGCCGATCCGCAGCAGGGTGTCGGAGTTGACGGTGCCCGCGTCGATGAGGAACCCGGCGAGCTTGACGCCGTCGACGTCGGCGACGTGCATGGCGTCGACGCCGTTGTCCGGCACCAGAGTGGCGAGGCCCAGGCCGAGGACCACGGTGCCCGCGCGGGTGACGTTGATGGTCTGGTCGAGGTGGTAGACGCCCGGGGTGAAGAGGAGGTTGAGGCCCTGGGCGAGGGCCTGGTTGATGGTGGCGGCGGTGGCGCCGGGCTTGACGACGTAGAACTGGTCCAGCGGGATGGAGGTGCCCGCGTTGGCCGGCCAGGACACGCCCCGCGCATTGGTGCGCTTGGCCGGGACGAAGACCTTGTAGGCACTGCCGTCCAGGTAGAGGAACGGCTTCTCACGCGAGACCGGGGTGTTGTCCAGCGTGGTGTAGGAGCCGGTGGCGAAGTCGGTCGCGGGTGCGCCCTCGACTCCGGAGAAGGTCATGTTCCAGACGCCGTTGGTCCAGCCGCCGACGGAACTGTCGCGGGTGTACCACTGCTGCTGGGAGTACGGGCCCACCGTGCCGTCGATCTTCGAGTCGGCGATGTAGCCGCCGGAGGCCCAGCCGTAGCCGTTCGGGGCGAGGTTGAGGCCGCCCTTGACGTGGATACGGCGGAAGGGGGCCGCCTGAGCCACGGCCCACCGGTCGGTGCCGTTGGACGGCGTGATGGCGAAGTTCTCCGCCGAGCGCCAGAAGTTCTGGGTGGCGTTGCCGTTGAACCAGCCGGCGTCGACCGTGACGTCACCGTTGATCTGGGTGTCGTCGGGGTTGAGGCCGAGCCCGGAGATCGAGGTGTAGAAGCCGATCTGGGCGTTGATGCCGTTGTAGGTGCCCGGCTTGAGCAGGAACTGGTAGCGGCCGGTGCCGAACTGGGCCGACTCCTGCTGGGCGAAGACGGAGTCGAACGTCGCCTGGAGGTTCGGCGTGGACGGGTCGACGACGATCACGTTGGGGCCGAGGTCGCCGCCGCCCTGGACCGGGGGCGTGCCGGTGGTGGTGCCGTAGACCTGGAACTCCCAGAGCGAGTAGCCCCACTGGGTGGCGCGGTGCACACCCAGCATCCGGACGTAGCGGCCCTGCCCGGAGACGGTGAGGGTGTCGGTGCCGCCGTCGCCGCCGGTCACGGACTGCAGGTCGGTCCAGTTGCTGCCGTCCGCGGAGATCTGGACCTTGTAGTCCTTGCCGTAGGCGGTCTCCCAGTTGAGGACCACCTGGTTGACCTGGGCGGTGGCGCCGAGGTCGACCTGGAGCCACTGGTCGTCGGTGAAGGCGGACGACCAGCGGGTGCCGGTGTTGCCGTCCACCGCGTTCCCGGCGGCGGTCCCGGCGTTCTCCTCGGAGGACGCGGTGGCGGTCCTGCCCTGGGACAACGGGGTGTCAGCGGCCTGCGCCGCCGGCGCGTGCGCGACGGGGAGGGCCAGCAACGCTGCCATGGCGGCGAGCGCGACGCCCAAGGATCTCAGTCTCATCAGCGGCTCCCTGAGGTGGGCAGGGGGTACGTCCAACCGACGCACCCCACTGCTTAGTTCAGGATTTGATTTAAGTGATGAGGCAACCCGGCGACAACCCTTCGGCAGCGGATTTTTCAACGACCGGCCCCGCACACCCGCCGAACGGGCCGCCCACCCGGACACCGGGACGGAAGGGGGCGGTGCCGTTCGGATGCCGGGTCCCCCTCACCGGGCGAGCTGCTGGTACATGGCGGCGAGGTCGCCCGACAGGGCGCCCTTGGCCCAGCGGGTGAGGTCGTCGCCGAGCACCTCCCAGGCGTCCGACTCGATGCCGTCGAGGGCGGCCGCCGCGATGTCCTCGGGCTTCGCCTTGGGGCCGTCGGCATGGGCCGCCATGTCGGTGTCGACGTAGCCCATGTGCAGGCCGGTGACGCCGATGCCGCGCGGCTGGAGCGCCAGGCGCAGGCTGTTGGTCTGCGACCACAGCGCCGCCTTGGACGCACTGTAGGCGCCGCCCTCGGCGAGCCAGGACAGGACCGAGTGCACGTTCAGGATGTGACCGCCGCCGTTGCGCTCGATGACCGGGACGACGGCACGGGTGAGCAGCAGGGGGCCGTAGAAGTTGGTCTCGAACTCCTGGCGGATGTCGTCCACCGAGGAGGTCAGGAAGCGGGTGCCGGTGGCGACCCCGGCGTTGTTGACCAGGATGGTGACGTCCTGGGCCTGCTCGGCGACCGCGGCCACGGAGTCGGGGTCGGTCACCTCCAGGGCCAGCGCCACGGCGTCGGGGTGGGTGACGGTGCGCGGGTCGCGGGCGGTGGCGTAGACCTTGCCGGCGCCGCGCGCGTACAGCTCTTCCACCAGCGCCTTTCCGACGCCTCGGCTGCCGCCGGTGACGAGGACGACGGAATCCTTGATCGCGGTCATGACACTCACGCTCCAGACATGCGAAGAGATGGGAAACCGATCGGTTTCCATCGGGTCCCGCCCATCGTAAACCGATCGGTTTCCAGGTTCAATCGCGGAGGGCGGGGATCGGCGCGACGTGATCGCGGGCAGGACCGGATGCCCTTACGGGCAGGGCGGGTTACTCGATCCAGTTCCTTGCGTCCGACCTCTGGCTTCGGACTCCTACCGGGCGGTATACAGACCCCCGACACACGCGTGCGGGCCGCCCGTCGGGACCGGTTCCGTACGCGTCCTGGTTCCTGGGGGGATCTCCATGGCGTACGGCATCCCGTCCGACGGTTCGGCGAGACGGCACCGGCGGAAGGCCACCGTGGCGGCGGCGCTGGGCGGCTGCGCCCTGGTGGCCGCGTCCACGACACCGGCCGCGGCGCACGGCGGCGGCCCCGGTCCCGGTCACGACCGCGGCACGAGCTACGTGGCGCTCGGCGACTCCTACACCTCGGGCCCGGTCATCCCGACGCAGGTCGACGCGAACTGCGCCCGCTCCGACCACAACTACCCCTCGCTGGTGGCGGCGGCCCGGCATGTGAGCGCGTTCAAGGACGTGAGCTGTTCCGGGGCGACGACCGCCGAGATGTGGAAGGCCCAGGGCACCAACGGGCCCCAGCTCGACGCCGTGCAGCGGAGCACCGACCTGGTGACCGTCCAGATCGGCGGCAACGACATCGGGTTCAGCTCGATCATCGGCACCTGCGCGGCGCTGAGCTCGAAGGACCTGACGGGCAACCCCTGCCAGCAGTACTACAACGCGTCCGGCACCGATGAACTGACGCTCAGGATCGCGCAGGCCGCGCCCAAGGTCGACAAGGTGCTGCGGGCGATCCGCGCCCGGGCCCCGCACGCCCGGATCCTGGTCGTCGGCTACCCCGACCTGCTGCCCGACGACGGCAGCGGCTGCTATCCGACGGTCCCGTTCGCCGCCAAGGACTTCCCCTACCTCCGGGACACCGGGAAGCGGCTCAACCTCATGCTGCGCATGGTCGCCGCCTGGAACGGCGCCCGGTACGTGGACACGTACGGCCCGACCGTCGGCCACGACATGTGCAAGGCGCCTGCCGACCGCTGGATCGAGCCCCTCCAGCCGACCTCGCCGGCGGCCCCGGCCCACCCCAACGCCAAGGGCGAGGCAGCCATGGCCGGGGCGGTGCTGAACCGGCTGGAGCGGCGCTACTAGGGGTTCGTGGGCAGCGGCTTGGGGGGATAGCCGCGCAGGACGAGGGACGTGGTGACCGGGCCGTGGCGGGCCAGGGAGTCCACGACCTCCTCGAGGCGTTCGGCGTGGCTGCAGTGCACGTCGAAGAGCAGGCAGTCCTCGCCGGTCACCCGGAGCGTCGAGACGACCTCCGGGGTCCGGGCGGCGAGGGCGAGCGCCGTCGGCAGCTGGGCGTGCGTGGTGCGCAGCCGGACCACGGCGTGGATGTTGAGCCCGAGCGCGGCGGGGGCGACGACGGCGCGGTAGCCGGTGATGACACCGCTCTTCTCCAGCCGCTGGATGCGGGCGCCCGCCGCCGGCTGGGAGAGTCCGACACGCCGTCCGACCTCGGCTCCGGTGAGTCGGCCCTCGGTCTGGAGCAGCTCCAGGATGGCCCGGTCGATGTCGTCGAGTGATTCCATCGTCCTCGTCCCCACTTTCCTCTGGATCACTTGCCGGGCCGCGCCGCCGCCACTGGTCCGTCCAGAATCGCCCGCAGGACGGGCCCGGCAGGGGCCGGGTCACGACGGAAAGGGCGGTCGGCGGTGGTCGCGTACGTCATCATCCCCGGGATCGACGGGTCGGACGACAGGCACTGGCAGAGCCGGTGGGAGCGGGCCTGGGGCGAGGCGGCGGTGCGGATCGCTCCCGGGTCGTGGACCCGGCCCGAGCTGCGGGACTGGGTGGCCGCGGTGCAGACCGCCTACGACGTCGCCGTCGCACGGGGCGGCCGGGCGGAAGGCGGGGCGGACGGCAGGGTGGCACTGGTGACGCACAGTCTCGGCTGCTGGGCGGCGGCCGAGTGGCTGGCGTGGGCGCGGCCCGCGGAGGTCACGGCGTTCCTGGCCGCACCGCCCGACCCCCGGGGACCGGCGTTCCCGGGCACGGCCGCGCCGACGTTCCTGGAGCTGTCCGCCCGCCCGCTGCCCGGCCCGGCCCTGGTGGTGGCGAGCGAGGACGACCCCTACGCCGACCCCACGGCCTCCGCCGCGCTGGCATCGGGCTGGCGGGCGCCGTGGCACTCCGTCGGCGCGCACGGGCATCTCAACTCCGCGAGCGGTCTCGGTGACTGGCCCGTCGGCCGGGAGCTGCTCGACACCCTGGTGGGTTCCTGAGCGGCCCGGGCGCCCCGACACCCCGGGCCGTGCGGCCCCGTGGGACGGTTCGCGATAGGTTGACCTGCATGAGCGACAACGTTTACTTCGACATTTCGATCAACAACGAGCCGGCCGGCCGGATCGTGTTCAGCCTGTTCGACGACGTGGTGCCCGACACGGCCCGCAACTTCCGCGAGCTCGCCACCGGGCAGAACGGTTTCGGGTACGCCGGTTCCGGCTTCCACCGGATCATCCCGCAGTTCATGCTCCAGGGCGGTGACTTCACCCGCGGTGACGGCACCGGCGGCAAGAGCATCTACGGCGAGAAGTTCAAGGACGAGAACTTCAAGCTCAAGCACGACCGTCCGTACCTGCTGAGCATGGCCAACGCGGGCAAGAACACCAACGGCTCGCAGTTCTTCGTCACCACCGTCGTGACGTCCTGGCTGGACGGCAAGCACGTGGTCTTCGGTGAGGTCGTGGAGGGCCAGGACATCGTCGACAGGATCGAGGGCTACGGCTCCCAGAGCGGTGCCCCGAAGGCCAAGGTCGAGATCACGGCGAGCGGCACCGTCTGATCTCCCGACATCGTCTTTCCGCGGGGGACCGGGCGGCTGGCCCGGTCCCCCGCGGCGTCGGTCACCGGGCGTCGCGCTCGCGCCGCGGTTCCGCCCCCTGCGGCGGGGTGCGCCCGGCCGGGGAGTCGTGCGCGGTGAGGTGTTCCAGGACCTCGGCCAGTTCCTTGCAGGCCTCCGCGACGGAGAGCCGGGTGTTGCGCTGCTCGGTGATGACGGCCGACAGCAGCAGCGCGGTCAGCGCCATGGAGCCGTTGAACAGCTGCAGCTTCACCATCACCTCCACGGGGGACAGCCGGGCGAACGCGCCGGTGCCGTCCGTCGCGGCGACCGTCGCCATCACCGACGTGAACAGGGCGCAGAGCATGCTGCCCGCCAGCCGGAACCGCAGCGCGGCCCAGATCAGCAGCGGGTAGACGAGGAACAGCGCGCTCAGGGAGCTGTGCGTGGCCACCGGGACCAGGACCGCCGCGACGGCCGCGAGGGCCAGGACCTCCTTCCAGCGGGCCAGGGACGGCGGCCCCCGGGTCTCGAACAGCACCAGCAGGACCGGGGTGACGATCAGGACGCCCATCGCGTCGCCCACCCACCACGCCAGCCAGATCGGCCAGAAATGGGTCGTGTCGAGCTTGCCGGCCAGGACGAGGGTGGCCACGTCGATGCCGGAGCTGATCGCCATGGCGGTGAACGCTCCGAGGAACACCAGGGCGACGCCGTCCCGCAGCCGGCTCAGTTGGGTGCGGAAGCCGACCCGGCGCAGCATCAGGTACGCGCACACCGGCCCGGCCGTGTTGCCGACGAGGATGCCCAGGACGTCGGGCCCGGGTGTGCCGAGCGACAGCACGAGGAAGAGGGCGCCGAGCGTGACGCCCGGCCAGCAGCCCAGTCCGAAGACCAGCAGACAGGCCAGCGCCACACCGGTCGGCGGGTAGACGGGGGTGAAGACGGCGCCCTCGACGGTGAGCCGGCGCAGCAGGCCGAGCCGTCCTGCCGCGTAGTAGCAGGTGGCGACGGCCAGCGTCCGGAGAGCGAGGACGGCCGGCCGGCGCAGCTCCTGGTTACCCACCACACCAGCCATCAGACACCGCGGCGGCCGGGTCGGCGAGGCGGGCGCCGCCCGCGGCCGACGCGACGTGGCCGGTACCGGTGCCCCGGGGCTACGGTGTGGTGTCCAGGCCGTCGTGGCCCATGACCAGGACGGCCGCGTCGTCCTCGTGGCCGACGCGTTCCGCGCCCTTGATCACGGCGGCGGCCAGGGACTGTGCCTCGAGTCCGGCGACGGCGGCGACACCGGCGAGCCGTACCACCTGGTCGAGTCCCTCCTCGATGGGCATCGACGGCCCCTCCACCACCCCGTCGGTGAGCAGCACGACCATGCCGCCGGTGGTGAGCCGGTACCGGGCCACCGGGTAGTCGGTGCCGGGCTCGATGCCCATCGGCGGTCCGCCCTCGTCCTCCCCGAGCCCGGACTTTCCGTCGGCGGTGGCCCAGACGAACGGGACGTGGCCGGCCCGGGCGCTCTCCAGCACCCCGGTCTCCGGGTCGAGGCGCATGAAGGTGCAGGTCGCGAAGAGGTCGCTGCCCAGGGACACCAGCAGGTCGTTGGTGCGGGCGAGCAGCTCGCCCGGATCGCCGGTCACCGAGGCGAGTGCCCGCAGGGCCGCGCGGACCTGGCCCATGAAGGCGGCCGCCTCGATGTTGTGGCCCTGGACGTCGCCTATGGACAGGCCGATGTGCCCGTCCGGCAGGGTGAAGGCGTCGTACCAGTCGCCGCCCACGTTGAGCCCGAAGCAGGCGGGCGCGTACCGGACGGCCAGGTGGAAGCGGGGGGTGTCGGGCAGGTCCCGGGGCAGCATGCCGCGCTGGAGGGCGATGGCCAGCTCCACCTGCGAACGCTGGTACTCGGCCCGCTCGCGTGCCTGGGCGGTGAGCGACCTGAGTCTGGCCAGCAGCTCGTCGTCGTCCGTTGAGCGCTTGCGGGGCATGGTTCACTCCGGCCGAGGCTCCGTCCTTACCAGGGCAAACCCCTAGATTTTCACCTTTACAGGATCATAGTGCGAACGGTGGGCGGGCGGGTGGCTGGGCGGGTGGCCGCGGCGGCGACGGCCGGGTGCGGCAGGCCGTCGCCGGGCGGCTCGGTTCACCCCTTGTCCAGGCCGTCCGGGCGGCGGGACGCGCGCAGTGTGCCGACCGTCTTCAGCAGCCGGTCCGCCGGGTCGCGCAGCCGGGGATGGGCGAGGACGGTGTTGCGCAGCCCGCGGACCGGCCGGCGCCACAGGCGGTGCGCCGCGGCCACCGGGTGGGTGCGGGTGGCGAACCCCTCGCCCACCCGCAGTTCGCGGGTCTTCAGCCAGTCCTTGTACTCCTTGTCGCCGCGCCCCAGGTCGACGAGGGTGACCCCGCCGCGCGCCGCGGCCTCGGCGGTGCGCAGATGCATCATCAACCCCGGTGAGTAGTAGTGCAGTTCGGGGTCGTAGGCGGTGAACCAGGCGGCCAGTACGGTGCTTGAGCGCGGGCCGAAGTGCGCGGCGACCGGCCGGTCGCCGGCGTAGAGCACGGACAGCACGCCGGTGAAGTGCTCCTCGCGGACGTGGAAGAGGTGGTCCACGAGGTCGACGATCCAGGGACGGGCGAAGCGGTCCATGCGTCCGGTCCGCCGGTACTGGGCGGACTTCCAGCGCATCAGCGTGCGCAGGGCCGCGGGGTCGCGCTCGTCGAACTCGAAGCGCAGGTCGCCGATGTCGCGGCCGAGGCGCCGTTCCTTCTTCAGTGTGGTCTTCGCCAGGCCCGGATAGGTGGCCCGCAGCCACTCGGGGTAGCCGGCGTCGCCGGGCTTCACGTCGATCACCGGGGAGGCGAAGGTGCCGGTGACGTGTGGGGCGAAAGGTCTCTGCTCGGCCACCAGGTGGTCGAACTCGAAGATGGACATCCCGCAGGCGCTCAGCAGTTCCTGGGCGTCCCAGGCGACTCCGGGCCGGTGCACCAGCGCCTGGCAGTCGGAGAGACCGAGGCCGACGGCCCGGCCGACACCGAGGGCGTTGCGCTCGTACGGGAGGAAGCCGACGGGTTCACCGCCCTCGCGCAGGACCGCCACCCGCACGCCGGCGCGGTGTTTGCCGACGCCGATCGTGAACTCCGGGGCCAGAAAAGGGTTGGCGTACTCCGGCGACTCGTCCATCGCGCGGTGCCAGGCCCGGCAGAGCGACTGGGTCAGCTCGCCGGGTCTGTGGATCGTTACGTCCACCTCAGATCAACCGCCCTTCGGCTGACGAGGTGTGTGGCGCATGACTGCACTGACCTTGGGATCGCATGGGCGACCGCTCCCCCCCATAACGCGTATGCCGCGTTCTGCCGTTCTGCCGTGTCTACGAACAGCTCCTGTTCCCCGCTGTACACCGTCGTTCCGCGACCGGCGACGGGGTCGCCGGTCCGGAGGTGTCGCTCAAACGTCGCGAAACAGTACGCACGCTGTCAAGGGTGCCACTGTCGGGGCGGGTTGGGGGTGGGTAAGTCGGACTATCTCGGTCCTTTCTGCCAGGCCGCCGTCAGGGCCGCCTCCGTCAGGTCGCCGTCGCTGCGGCCGCCGCACGCCCCGCCTGCCGGCCGGAGAAGAGGCAGCCGCCGAGGAAGGTGCCCTCCAGCGAGCGGTAGCCGTGCACCCCGCCGCCGCCGAAGCCCGCGACCTCACCGGCGGCGTACAGCCCGGGCACCAGCGAGCCGCTGCTGTTCAGGACGCGCCCGGAGAGGTCGGTCTGGAGGCCGCCGAGGGTCTTGCGGGTGAGGATGTTCAGCCGGACGGCGATCAGCGGCCCTGCGCTGGAGTCCAGGATCCGGTGGATCGAGGCGGTACGGCTGAGGGAGTCGCCGATGTAGCTGAGGGCGTTGCGGATGCCCTGGACCTGGACGTCCTTGGTGTACGGGTTGTCGATCTCGCGGTCGCGGGCCTCGATCTGCCGTTTGAGGTCGGCGAGGTCGATGAGGTTGTCGCCGGTCAGCTTGTTCATGCCGGTGACCAGATCGGTGAGGTTGTCGGCGACCACGAAGTCCGCGCCGTTGTTCTTGAACTTCTCGATGGGCTCCGGGGTCTGCCAGATCCGGGAGAGCAGCTGCCAGACGTTCTTGTTGGTGAGGTCGGGGTTCTGTTCGGAGCCGGAGAGCGCGAACTCCTTGGCGATGATCTTCTGGGTGGTGACGAACCAGGAGTAGTCGTAGCCGGAGGCGGTGATCGACCCGAGGGTGTGCAGGGTGTCGTAGCCGGGGATGTCCGGCGTGTTGAAGCGGCGGCCCTTGGCGTCGAACCACATGGAGGACGGGCCGGGCAGGATGCGGATGCCGTGGTTCGGCCAGATCGGGGCGTAGTTGCGCAGGCCCTCGGTGTAGTGCCACATCCGGTCGGGGTTGACGATCCGGCCGCCCGCCTGGGCGGTGATGCCGAGCATCCGGCCGTCCACGTGCGCGGGCACGCCGGTGACCATGAACTTGGGCGGGGTGCCGAGCCGGGCCGGCCAGTTCTGCCGTACGAGGTCGTGGTTGGCGCCGATGCCGCCCGAGGTGACCACCACGACCGGGGCCCGCAGCTCGAAGTCGCCGACCACGGTACGGCTGCTGGGGGTGCCGCGGGCCGCGCTGCTGGGCTCCAGGACCGCGCCCCGGACACCGGTCACCGCCCCGCCCGTGGTCACCAGCTCGTCGACCCGGTAGCGGAACTTGAAGGTCACCTTCCCGGCGGCGACCGCCGCGCGGACCTTCTTCTCGAAGGGTTCGACGACGGCCGGACCGGTGCCCCAGGTCACGTGGAAGCGGGGCACGGAGTTGCCGTGCCCGTCGGCGAGGCCGCCGCCGCGCTCGGCCCAGCCAACGATCGGGAACCACTGCACGCCCAGCCCGGAGAGCCAGGACCGCTTCTCGCCGGAGGCGAAGTTCACATACGACTCGGCCCACTTGTAGGCCCAGTAGTCCTGGCCGCTCGGGTCGCCCACGCCCCGGTCGAAGCCGGCCGTGCCGAGCCAGTCCTGCCAGGCGAGGTCGTGCGAGTCCTTGACGCCCATCAGCCGCTGTTCGTCGGAGTCGACGAAGAACAGACCGCCGAAGGACCAGAACGCCTGGCCGCCGAGACTAGCCTCCGGCTCCTGGTCGAGCAGCAGCACCTTGCGGCCGGCGGCGGCGAGTTCGGCGGTCGCGACCAGACCGGCGAGGCCGTGGCCGACGACGATCGCGTCCGCGTCCTGCGACTCGGCGGCCAACGCACCGGCCTGGCCGAGGGTCATACCGGCGAGCGCGCCGCCGGCCACCGTCAGCACCTGACGGCGGGTGAACCGGGACGACTGCTCGGAGCCTTCGGTCGCGCCGGTGCCTGCGCTGGGATTCTCCATGGCGGGGGTGCCTTCCGTACGGACGCGGGCGGTGCGGGAGACATGACTGGGACTGCCGGGACGGCCAGGTGTTACCGACGGTAGCCCATGGTGGGAGCCGTGGACCAGAGTCGTGCGCGACCGGATCGCGGCCGAACTGCCTTACAGGCAAGCCGAGTTGCATTTCCGCCTTTCCTATAGGATCTGTCGACCCTCTCGACGACATCGACTGCACCGTTCATTGAATCCCCCCTGCTTGAAACGGTTTCCGTCCAAGACCTTGACGCACACCTCCCCCTGCCCCACGATCACCGCATCGATTTCCTATCTGATCCTGCAGGGGTGGGAGATGTACTTCCCGACCAGATCCGTCCTGTCCGGGGTTCTCACGGCGGCACTGCTCGCCACGGGGACCGCGGCCTGCACCTACCGCAACGCACCCACCACCGCCACCGGACAGGCCTCGACCGCCGGACGCACCGGCGACGGCGCCGACCTGGCCGACGGGTCGGGGACCAAGGTGGCCCTCGTGCCCGGCGGCGCCCATCCGTACTTCCAGCCGTGGAAGACGGCGGGGGCCGCCGCCAAGAAGACCTACGGCCTCGGGGACGTCACCTTCGACGAGACGGCCGAGTGGGACCAGCAGAAGCAGAACAACCTGCTGTCCACGCTCGCCGCCCGCGGCTACAACGCCTTCGGGGTGTTCGGCGTCTCCCCCACCGACATCAACACCACCTTCGCCGACCTCACGTCGCAGGGCTTCCCGGTGGCTTCCCTGGGCTCCTGCCCGGCCAGCGACACGGACAAGGCCGACTTCTGCCTCTCCACGGACGTCGAACTCGCCGCCTACAAAGCCGCGAAGGCGGCCATCGAGGCGATGGGCGGCAAGGGCACCCTGGTCCATCTGACCGGCAACAACGTGGACGCCAACACCCAGTTGCGGATCAAGGGCGTGGCCCGGGCCGTCAAGGAGTCCGGCGGCAAGGTGAAGCTCCTGCAGACCGTCACCGACATCGACACCGACCTGCAGACCGCGCAGAAGGCCGTCTCCGACCTGATGGCGGCCAAGGGCGACCGGATCACGGGCATCGTCGCCACCGCCTACAACCCGGCCGTCGCCGCCGCCGACGCCGTCAGGTCGTCCGGCTCCAGGGCGAAGGTCATCGCCATCGACGACGACGCCAAGATCCTCAGCGGCATCCGGGCGGGCACGGTCACGGCGACCGTCGTACAGAACCCCACCGGCCAGGCCGAGATCGGCACCTGGGCGCTCGCACTGCTCCAGACGAAGCAGTGCACCATGCGCGACCCCGGGGTGAAGGTCGACTCGGGTTCGTTCGTCGTCACCAAGGCGAACGTCGGCGACTACGACAAGGCCCGGCAGGAGAAGACCAGGCAGCTGAAGACGGAGTTCGCCGACAAGTACCTCTCGTGCGGCTGACCGCCTCCAAAGAGCCCGATGAGCCCGAAGAGCGCGAGAGAGAACGGACATCGATGAGCATCATCACGACCGCGACCGCCCGGCTGGTCGACATCGCCGTCGAGACGGACCGCACCGACGCGGTGCAGTCCTTCGTCAAACAGGAGACGGTCCTGGTCGACCTGGCGACGGCGGACGGTCTCGCGGGCACCGGCTACGCGTACACGATCGGCACCGGCGGCACCTCCGTACTGGCCCTGCTGCAGGACCATCTGCTGCCCGCCCTCGTCGGACAGGACGCCCGCAACGTCGAGGCGCTGTGGCAGCGGCTGTTCGCCCTGACCCGGGCCACCACCACCGGCGCCATCACCTCCCTCGCCCTCGCCGCCGTGGACACCGCCCTGTGGGACGTGCGGTGCAGGCGGGCCGGGGAGCCGCTGTGGCGGCTGGCCGGCGGACACCGCCAGGAGGTGCCGGTCTACGACACCGAGGGCGGCTGGCTCCATCTGAGCACCGAGGAACTGGTCAAGGGCGCCCTGCGGGCCCAGGAGGCGGGCTGGGCGGGCGTCAAGGTCAAGGTGGGCAGGCCGCATCCCGCCGAGGACGCGGAGCGGCTGCGCGCCGTGCGCGAGGCGGTCGGTCCCACGCTGCACGTCATGACCGACGCCAACCAGTCCCAGACGGCGTCCTCGGCACTCCGGCTGGCGGCCGCGCTGGAGCCGTACGACCCGTACTGGCTGGAGGAGCCGCTGCCCGCGGACGACATCAGCGGCCATGCCCGGCTCGCGCGGGCGACCCGGATCCCGGTGGCCGTCGGCGAGTCCATGTACTCGCTCATGCAGTTCCGCAGCTACCTGGAGACGGGCGCCGCGTCCGTCGTGCAGGTCGACGCGGCCCGGATCGGCGGCATCACCCCGTGGCTGAAGGTCGCGCACCTGGCGGAGAGCCACAACGTGACGGTCTGCCCGCACTTCCTGATGGAGCTGCACGTCAGCCTGGCCGCCGCGGTGCCCAACGGCAGCTTCGTCGAGTACATCCCGCAGCTGCGGGCCGTGACCCGGACCGAGCTGGCCATCCGCGACGGCCTGGCGGTGGCCCCGGACGTGCCGGGGATCGGCATCGACTGGGACCTGGACGCCCTCGACGACCGGAGGGTGGCATGACGACGTCCGTCAGCCCGCCGGAGTCCGTCCCGGAGCAGCGGGCGGCCGCCCACCGGATACCGTTCTGGGTCAACCAGCGGCTCGGTCTGCTGGTGCTGGTCATCGCGCTGGGCATCCTGTTCGGCGCGCTCCGGCCCGCCTTCCTCGACCAGCGCCTGGTGCTCTTCCCGCTGCTGCGGGACGTCGCCACGCTGACCGTCGTCGCGCTCGCCCAGATGGTCGCCCTGTCCGTGGGGCACATGAACCTCGCGGTCGGGCGGATGGCGGCCTTCGGCGCCATGTTCGCGGGCCTCGGCTACGACAAGCTCCATCTGCCCATGCAGGTGGGCCTGTTGCTGTGCCTGGTCGCGGGCGCGGCGATCGGCGCGGTCACCGGCTGGCTGATCGACCGTACCGGGGTGAGCTCCTTCGTCGTCACGCTGGCGATGGACTTCGCCCTGCTGGGCCTGGTGTCCCTGATGTACTCGGCGCTCACCGAGGACGCCGCCTTCACCACCCGCCCGGCCGGCATCGATGCACTGCGGTCCTACTCGCTGGCGGACATCTGCGTGGGCCCGGTCTGCGGCTCCCCGGCGATCCCGCAACTGGCCCAGTTCACCGTGTTCGCCATGGCCGGTCTCGGCTTCCTGTACGGCTGCACCCGCATCGGCCGGGAGCTGCTGCTGACCGGGGCGAACCCGGCCGCCGCCGAACTGTCCGGCGTCCCCACCGGACGCCGGGTGCTGCTCGCCCACACCCTCTCCGGGCTCCTCGCGGCGCTCGCCGGGTTCATGGCCGCCGCCGGGACGGGCACGTTCCGCGCCTCCATCGGCGACGACTTCATGCTGCCGTCCTTCCTGGGCGCGGTACTCGGCGGCACCCTGCTCACCGGTGGGGTGGTGTCCGTGCTGGGCACGCTGCTCGGCACCGCGCTGGTCGGCGTGATCCGCAAGGGGCTCGACCTGCTCGGCGTCGGCCTGGAAAGCCTCAACATCTACCTCGGCTGCATCCTGCTCCTGGCCCTGTCGGCCGACCGGATCCGCACCGTGGTGTCCTATCGCAAGGTGGTGCGCTCCACATGAGCCGCATGAGCACGATCCGCGACCGGCAGAGCCGGGCAGCCGCGGCGCTGCACCGGTTCTCCCGTACGACGACGGCCATGCTGCTGCTGGTCGTCGTGGCAGGGGCGGTGGCACTGGAGGTGGCGTCGTCGGGCTCCTTCTTCGAGGGCCCCTCGGTACGGGTCTTCCTCCAGTACCTCGCCACACCCATCCTGATCGGCCTCGCCCAGATGGTGGCGCTGTGCGTGGGCCAGCTCAATCTCGCCGTCGGCGCCCTGGGCGGTTTCACCGCCTGCCTGACGGGCGTCCTGATGGCCGACCACGGAGTACCCGCGGGGGTCGCCGTGCTCGTGGGGCTGCTGACGGCGACCGCCGTCGGCCTGGTGACCGGTGTCGCCATCGTGGCCACGCGGATCAACGGGTTCATCGTCACCCTCGCCACGATGACGATCCTGCTGGGAGCGCAGTACCGGCTGGTCGGCACCCGGACCGTCGACGGCTACTCCGCCACGCTGCGCGACCTGGGCACGGCGGCGCCGCTGGACATCCCGCTCGTCTTCGTCACGGCGATCGTCGCGGCCGTCCTGCTGGGTGCGTTCATGTACCGCACGGTCGCGGGGCGGCGGCTGCTCGCGGCCGGCGGCAACCCGCTGGCCGCCCGCCTTTCGGGCATCTCCACCGACCGGCAGATCGTGGCCGCGCACACCCTGTCCGGGCTGCTCGTCGGCGTGGCCGCCGTCACCGCGACCGCCTCGCTGCCGGGCGTCAACCGCAGCGTCGGCGGCGACTGGCTGCTGCCCAGCTTCGCCGCGCCGATCATCGGCGGGGTCGCGCTGACCGGCGGTTCCATCGCGGTGTTCGGGACCGTCCTCGCGGCCTTCGTGACCCGGCTCATCGACGCGGCCCGCGCCCAGTTCTCGCTGGACCCGAGCTGGGTCAACCTGCTGATCGGCCTGGTGGTGCTCGGCACGGTGGCCGGCGGGCACCTGCACCAGACGCGGCTGGCGAAGGCCGCCATGCCGTCATCACTGCCGCCGTCACCGCAGCCGGGAGGCGCCCGATGAGTACGGTCCTCCTCGAATGCCACGACCTCGTGAAGGTCTTCCCCGGCGTCCGCGCCCTGGACGGCGTGGGGCTGCGGCTCGCCGCCGGCTCCGTGCACGCGCTCCTCGGTGAGAACGGCGCCGGCAAGTCCACCCTCATCAAGGTCCTGACCGGGGTGCACTCCCCCGACGGCGGCACCCTCGCCTGGTGCGGTGAACGGGTCCAGCTGCGCTCTCCCCTTGAGGCGACCCGGACCGGCATCGGCGTCGTCCACCAGGAACGCAACCTCATCCCCGGCTTCTCGGTGGCCGAGAACATCACCCTGCAGAAGCCGCCCGCGCGCCGCGGTCTGGTCGACTACGCGGCCATGACCGAACCGGCCGTCGCCTGCCTCACGGAGCTGGGCGTCGACCTCGACCCGGACCGGCCGGTGCGCGAACTGTCCGTCGCCCAGCAGCAGTTGGTGGAGATCGCCAAGGCCCTGTACACCGAGAGCCGGGTGCTGCTCCTGGACGAGCCCACCGCCTCCCTCTCCCCCGAGGAGACGGAGCGGCTGTTCGCGGTGGTCCGGCGGCTGGCCGAGCGCGGTGCCTGTGTCGTCTTCGTCAGTCACAAACTGGAGGAGGTCTTCGCCCTCTGCGACACGGTCACCGTGCTGCGGGACGGGAAGTCGGTGCTGGAGTCGGCGCCGCTGGCCGACCACTCCCACGACGACATCGTGAGCCTGATGGTGGGCCGCGCCCACGCGGCGGCCGAGATGCGCCCGCGCACGGTCGACCGGTCCGCCGCGCCGGTCCTGGAGCTGGACGCGGTCGCGACGGCCGGCGGGCACCGGGACATCAGCCTGGCGGTGCGGCCCGGGGAGATCCTCGGCCTGTACGGGCTGGTCGGCGCGGGCCGGAGCGAGCTGGTCAAGGCGGTGCTCGGCCTCGACCGCATCACCGCCGGCGAGGTCCGGGTGCACGGCAGGCCGGTGCGGATCAGCTCGCCCCGCCAGGCCCTGCACGAGTTCGGCATCGGGTACGTGACCGAGAACCGCAAGGAGGAGGGCGTCTTCCTGGAACAGCCCATCGTCCGCAACATCACGGTGACGGTGTGGAAGAGGCTGGCCAGGGCGCTCGGGTTCGTCCCGGCGGGCGAGCAACGCGCCGTCGCCCAGGACCTCGTCGACCGGCTCGGCATCCGGATCACCGGCCTCGCGCAGAACGCCGGCGAACTCTCCGGCGGCAACCAGCAGAAGGTCAGCCTCGCCAAGTGGCTGGCGGCCGACACCCGGTTGCTCGTGGTCGACGAACCGACGGTGGGCGTCGACGTGCGCACCAAACGCGCCTTCCACGAACTCCTCTGGGACCTGGCCCGTGACGGCCTGCCGATCCTGCTGATCAGCAGCGACCTCGCGGAGATGGTCACCCTCGCCGACCGGATCGTCGTCATGACCGACCACCGCGTCCGCGGCGAGGTCGACAACGACCGGGACTACGACCGGATGAGCGGCCGGATCATCCGCCTGATCCACGACCGCGACGCGGTGCGCTCCTGAGGCGGCTCGCCCAGGTCATCGCCGTACGACCGGAACAGCTCGACAGGTACCGCGAGTTGCACCGCAAGGTGCCGGAGCCGGTGCCGGACCGGCTCCGGCGCTGTCACATTGAAGTACGCCCCCCGCTCCCGGGTTCGGTCACGGGCAGGCACTCGGCGAGGAGGTCGACGACGTCGTGCCAGGCTCGCTGCGCGTGCCGTGGGTGGTAGCCGACGCCGGGGACCACGGGGTGGCCGACCGTCGGGTGGTGGAAGGCGTGCAAGGCGCCGCCGTAGACCGTGAGGCGCCAGTCGACGCCCGCGGCCTGCATCTCGGCGGTGAACGCGTTGCGTTGCGCGGGCGGCATGATCGGGTCTTCCGAACCGACCCCGGCCCACACCGGGCAGCGAATGCGCGCCGCCTCGCCCGGTCGGCCCGTGGTCAGTGCGTTGACTGTCCCGATGGCCTGCAGGTCGACGCCGTCGCGCCCGAGTTCCAGCCCGATGGCGCCCCCCGTGCCGTAGCCGACGGCGGCGATCCGGTCGGGGTCGGTCCGCGGTTCGGCGCGCAGCACGTCGAGCGCCGCGTGGCCGATATCCCGCATCCGCTCGGGATCGGCGAGCAGCGGCAGGCAGCGGGCCAGCATCTCCTCGGGGTCGCCCAGATAGCGCCCGCCATGAAGGTCGAAGGCCAGCGCTGTGTATCCCAGCTCGGCGAGAGCATCGGCCCGACGGCGCTCGACGTCGCTGAGCCCCATGCCCTCCGGTCCGAGCAGCACCGCGGGCCGGCGGTCGACACCGGCCGGGAGCGCGAGGTGCCCGATCATCGTCAGACCGTCGGCCGGATACTCGACCGTACGCGTCGTCATCGTCGTCATGAGACTGGACCGTAGTGATCGTCGAGCCCGGTCCGGCCGGTGTTCTGCCGCCGGCAGAACAGCGCGGGTATCCCTCTGCGCTGTCGGATCCCATTTGCATAAACTATGAATATAAAAATGCTATGCTTCCAGCGTGAGTCGTCAAGACACCGCTCCTGGCGCGTCCGCCGCCATCGGGGCAGCCCTCTACTCCCTGGCCACCAGGGCCGCGAGACGTCTGCCCCGGGACATGAGCCTGACGTCCGCCGCCACTCTGGCCACCCTGGACCGGACCGGGCCGCGGCGCATCACCGATCTGGCCGCGGTCGAGGGCGTCACCCAGCCCGCGATGACCGCCCTGGTCCGGGTGATGGAGGGGTCCGGCCTGGTCGAGCGGCGGGGCGACGCGTCCGACAAGCGGGTCACGCTGGTGTGCCTGACCGAGGCCGGCGCCTCCTATGTCCGGACGCGGCACCGGGCGGGCGTCCACGCGTTCGAGCGGTTGATCGGCGAGCTCACCGGCGACGAGGTCGAGGCGCTGGTGGCGGCCCTTCCGGCGCTGAAGCATCTGGCAGAGCTCGAAAGCCAGGACCGCGAAGGGCCGAAGCAGTGACCGGGCAACCCGACGGCGGGGTCGCGGCGAAGGCGTTCCCGGTGGCGCGTTCCGAGGCGCGGCTGCTGGTCCCCGCCCTGATGTTCATCGCTCTGGTCGTGGCGGCGGTCGCCAGCCTCGGGACGCCGCTCATCACCAGCGTGGCGACCTCGTTCCACGTCTCGCTCGGCAGCGCGCAGTGGACGCTGACCGTCGCGCTGCTCAGCGGCGCCGTCGCCACGCCGGTCCTGGGCCGGCTCGGTGCCGGCCGGCACCGGCGGGCCACGATCCTCGCCACGCTGGCGGTCGTCGTCGCCGGCAGCGCGCTCACCGTGCTGCCGCTGCCTTTCGCGTGGCTGCTGGCCGGCCGGGCGGCCCAGGGCGTCGGGCTCGGGCTGACGGCGCTGATGATGGGCGTGGCCCGGGACCACCTCCCCGAGGAGCGCGGCGCGGCCGTGATCGCCCTGATCTCGGTGGTCTCGATCATCGGGGCCGGCGTCGGCTACCCGGTGGCCGCACTGCTCTCCGAGCTCGGCGGGGTACGGGCCGCCTACGGCCTCGGCCTGGCCGTCACCGCCGCCGCCCTCCTGGCCGCGTGGCGCTCCATGCCCGAAGCCCCCGAAGGCCGCTCCGCTCACGTGGACGTGGCAGGCGCGGTCGTCCTGGCCGCTGCGCTGCTCCTGGTGCTGTTCCTCGCCGGCGAGCGGAATCTGTGGAGCCGGCACCTCGCCGTGGCGGCGGGCCTCGCCGTCGTCGCGGTGGTGCTGCTCTGCGTCTGGGCCGTCGTCGAGCTGCGCAGCACGACGCCCCTGGTCGACGTTCGGGCGGTGCGGCACCCGGCGGTCGCCGGGGCGAACCTCGCCATGTTCGTCGGCGGGATCGGCATGTACCTCCTGCTCACGCTCATCACCCGGTACGCCCAGACGCCGCACGGCGCCGGCTACGGCTTCGGGCTGACAACCTTCGTCGCCGGGCTGGTCCTCATCCCGTTCTCGGTGCTGGGGTTCGTCGCCGGCAAGCTCACGCCGCGGGTCCGGACGCGGGTCGCCGACCCCCTGCTCCTGGCCGGCAGCGCCGTCGTGGTCGGCGGCGGGTTCGCCCTGTTCGCGGCGGCCCGGTCGGACCTGGCCGAACTGTTCACGGCGATGGGCGTGCTCGGCTTCGGCGTCGGCGGCTTCTCGGCCGCGATGCCCGGCGTCATCCTGGCCGTCACCCCCAGGAGCGAGACGTCGAGCGCCATGAGCTTCAACTACGTCGTCCGCAGCGTCGGGTACTCCCTGGGCAGCGCCCTCGGCGGCCTGATCCTCACCGCGGGCACCGGCCCCGGCCACCTCTTCCCCGACGACAGCGCCTACACCACCGCGGCGCTGGTCGGCATCGGCGCCATGGCGATCACGACACTGACAGGCCTCGCTCTCGCCCGCCGACGCTCGTCCGAGACCAACCCGTAAGTCAGATGCACTCGTCCCGACACTGGAGGTTCCATGCCCAAGGGCTACTGGGTCAGCGTCTACCGCACCATTTCAGACCCTGAGAAGCTGGCTGCCTACAACAAGCTGGCCCCTCTGGCCGTCAAGGCCGGGGGCGGCCGGGTCCTCGTCCGGGGCGGCCGGGTCGTGGCGCATGACGCCGGCATCGCCGAGCGCACCGTCCTGATCGAGTTCGACAGCTTCGAGCAGGCCGTCGCGGCGCACGAGAGTGCGGCCTACCAGGAGGCGCTGGTCGCCCTCTCCGACGGCGTCGAGCGCGACTTCCGCATCGTCGAAGGCATCGACTGACCGGTCGAACGACTCGACCTTGTCGGTCGCCGCGGTCACCCGCCGGCGAAGCGGCACACCCCGACTACCCCGGGTGAGTGGTGGGCCACGGCGGAACAGGTCTTCCTCATGGAGTAGGCGGCTCGGCGCCGCCGTCGTCCTCGAGCTGGCGCTCCATGCTGCGGGTGAGGTGCTCGGTCATCGCCTCGGCCGCCCGCTCGGGGTTGCGGCGCAGCACGGCCCGTACGATCCGCTCGTGCTCGGCGACGGTCGGGCCGCCGGCCCCGACGACGTCGCCGAGCCGGAAGATGTGCAGGTGCGCGTGGAGGCGCTGCACGGCGTCGGCCAGCAGCGGCCGGTGCGCGGCCTGTCCGATCGCCTCGTGGAAGCGCTGGTCGAGTCCGGCGAAGTCGCGGTAGGACGCGTACCGGCCGTTCGGGCTGGGCTGGACCTGCATCTCCTCGAGGATCCGCTCCAGGCCGTCCAGCTGTTCCTCGGTGGCGTTGCCGGCGGCCAGGGCGGCGGCCCTCGGCTCCAGCAGCAGCCGCATCTCGAAGAGCTCCGCGAGGCCCTGACGGGTCAGCAGCTCCGTGGCCCGGTATCCGGACAGGGCGCGCTTGACCACCAGTCCGTCGGACTCCAGCCGGGCCAGCGCCTCCCGGACCGGGGTGGGCGAGACCTTGAGGGCGCGGGACAGCGCGTCGATGCCGACGCGGGCGCCGGGGGCGATCTCGTGGTCCATGACCATCGCCTTGATGCTCTCGTACACGCTGTCCGACAGCGCCTGCCGGACGGGGGGACCGCTCTGCTCGTCGCCCTCGCCCGGAAGCCCGGCCGCGGAAGAGGTGTGCGGCGGCATCCCGGACCCTCCTCCTCAAGACCTGCGTGGCACCCCCAGTTTACCCAGGTGGGCGGGGTGGGGGGCCGGTTGCGTCAGCGGAAGGAGAAGACGGTGAAGGCCGCCATCTCCGCATTGGCCGGCGCGCTCGCCTCGAAGCCGTAGTACTCGCCGTACTTCGGTCGCAGCAGGTCCACCGCGTCCCGCGCCACGGCCGCGAGCTGCGCCGGGAACCAGGCCGAGTGGGCGCCCTGGGAGGGGTCGATGAAGTCGCTGATGGGATGTGCCTTGAAGGCCTGGGTGACCGCGTCCCGCATGTCCCGGTAGTAGCCGAGTTCGAACTCGACGTCGGCGCGGGAGCCGACGTTTCCGTGGCCCGCGGAGAGGAAGTCCCAGGTCATGTCCCGGACTTCGGTCAGGTTGCGGTCCGCGAACAGGAACCGCTCGTTGCCGGTGAAGTGCCAGAAGGGCGGCTGGTCCGGGCCCATCAGGTCGGGACAGTGCACGATGTTCTCGCCGGCCAGCAGCCATGCCGAGTGGTCGTCGGTGTGCGCCGCCCACTCGAAACCGTGCATCCGGACCGTCAGGTCCTCGAAGGTGAAACTCCCCTCCGGCCACGCGACCGTCTCGGTCGGACGCGGCAGCACGCTGTCCACGGCCCCGAGTTTCCGGGCCGTCTTCTCACTGGCCACGATCCGCAGCGCGCGGCCGTCGTGCCGTGCCGCCTCGACGTACCTGGGGGCGTCACCGATGTGGTCCGCGTGGAAGTGGGTGTAGACGACGGTGGAGACGGGCTTGGGCGTCACCGACGCGATCGCCGCGACGACGCCGTCGTAGCAGTGCTCGATGGGGTCCATCAGGAGGACGGACTCCTCCCCCACGTGGAACAGCGTGGCGAAGACCCCGACCTCGACCCAGTACGAGCGCTCCGACAGCCTCTGCAGGACGAACGGCTCGGTCATGGCCCGCCGGAAGAGCTGGTCGACGTGGGCGCCCACCGGGAGGACGAGGTCCTTCGAGGGAGCGACGGACCGTCCGCCGGTGGTCGAGGGGAACGTACGGATTTCGGTCATGCTCTCAACCTCTCCCGTCGTCGGACGACGGACTCGGACAACGGAGTCAGACGACGGAGATCTCGTCGAGATCGATGGTGATCAGGCATGGTTCGGGCAGCGCGTGCCCGTCGTCCTGCACGGGCACGATGTACCGGTGGGTGGGGAAGACCAGTCCCGACACCTGCACGTGTTGTTCGGCGAAGTGTGCGGCGGGGGTGCCGCCGAGGACGTCGGGCGCGTAGTCGTGGCGCCGCAGCAGACCGGAGTGGTCGTAATGGAGGACCTGCTCCGTGCAGTGGGTGGCCATGTCGTGCGGGAACCGGGCCCGCAGCCGGCGCCACTCCGCGCCGGCCTCCCGCCACGACTCCGTCTCCTCGACGACCACGCCGGGCCGGGTCAGCAGGTAGGGGGCCGTGAGGTAGTTCCACATGGCGTAGCCCGCGAAGTACAGCACGTCGAGCCGGTCCCACGGGGTGTCCGGGTCGTGGCCGACGAGGGCCTCGCGCGGAGCGGCCCGTTCGGCGACGACGTCGCCGTCCCGCCGCTCGACCGCGACCCGCTCCGGCGTGAACACACCCCGCAGCTCGGCGCCGGTGAAGCGCTCGAAGACCAGTCGCTGGCGCTGCACGTCGACGCTCATGTCGGCGTCGGCGAGGATGCCGTCCTGACCGACCTGGGACCACAGGACCCCGCCCAGGGACCCCGTGGCGTGAATGGTCTCCGCCTCTCGCCACCGCGGGAGGCCCCCGTGGGCGTGCAGGACGAGATCCAGCAGGTCGCTCACGCGGCGTCGTTCCCTTCGGCGGCCTGCGGCCGGGCCAGGAACCGGGTGACGTCGGCGGCGAACTCCTCGTGGTGCTGGAAGAGGAACCCGTGCGCCGCGTCCGGGTAGATCCGCAGCTCCGCGCCGGGGATCAGCCCGGCCAGCAGGTGGGAGTAGCGCGGCAGGATCATCGGGTCGCTGTCGCCGTTGGCGACGAACACCGGCACCTGGATCGCGGTCACCCGCTCCAGGAGCCCGACATTGGGGATGCCCCAGGCGCACACCGCGTCGTACTGCGCCTGACGCGTCTGCCACGTCGTCGGCGTGTCCAGCTCGCCCCGGGTGAACATGCGGCCGAGCGCGGCCTCGCCCGACTTCCGGCTCTCGGCGGACCGGGTGTAGAAGACGTCGAGCATCTTCGCGGGGTCGGTCCTGACCTGTCCGACCGAATCGATGACCCACTGCGCCCACCCGTGCATGCCGGGCGCCCCCTGGGGTGCGGACGAGGCCAGCACGAGACGCCGTACCAGCGCCGGCCGGATCAGCGTGATCTCCTGGGCCACGAAGGACCCGAGGGAGAACCCGAGGACGTCGACCTGGCCCAGTTCCAGCGCGTCGATGAAGGCGATGGCGTCCACCGCCATCTGCGCCACCGTGCCCGGCGTGGTGCCGCCGGATCCGCCGACGCCGGTGTTGTCGAAGGCGATGACGCGCCGGCCCCGGGCCAGGGCGTCCACCAGCGCGGGGTCCCAGTTGTCGAGGTTGCCGCGGAAGTGCACCAGCAGGACCAAGGGCACACCGCCCTCGCCGACCTCGCGGTACGCGTACTCCACGCCGCCCGCGGCCGTCACCTTGCTGATCGGCGCCTCGGTGTAGCTCTGCACCATCGGATCCACCTCTCCCCGGAGTCTGCGACCGGCCTCAAAAGGGCTTCCCGGCCGGCTCCGCACCAGGGTCGATCAGCCGTGGGCGGCCTGTCCCTCACATGAACGGGTGAGGGCGGCGGCCGGCCGGGGCAGGGTCAGGACCAGGCGGGCGCCGGGGTCGGCGGCGCGAGGTGGCTGGGCGGTGAGCGTCCCGCCGTGGGCGGTCGCGATGTCGCGGGCGATGGCGAGCCCGAGGCCGGTGCCGCCCGCGTCGCGGGTACGGGCGTTGTCCAGCCGGGTGAAGCGGTGGAAGACCCGTTCGCGGTCGGGTTCGGGGATGCCCGGCCCGTCGTCGCGGACCTCGACGACCGCTTCGCCCTCGGTGTGGCGCATCTCGACGGTCACGGTGTGGTGCGCGTGCCGCAGGCCGTTGTCCAGGAGGTTCGAGAAGAGGCGGGCGAGTGCGGTGCGGCTGCCGAGGACCGGCTCGTCGGGCTCCGCGGGCGCGACGAGGACGACGGGCCGGTGGGGGTAGCGCTCGGCTATGGTCCGGCGCAGGAGGTCGGTCACGCCGAGCGGTTGGAGTTTCAGCGGTCGGTGCGCGTCCAGGCGGGCGAGGAGCAGCAGCTCGTCGACGATCTCCTCCAGGCGGACGGTGTCGCGCAGCGCCTCGCGGCCGACGGCGGGCCACTCGGCACGGTCGGGGCGGGCCAGGGCCAGTTCGAGACGGGCCTTCAGGGTGGTGAGGGGGCCGCGCAGTTCGTGCGAGGCGTCCGAGGTGAAGGTGCGCAGCCGCTCGACGGCGCGCTGGAGCTGGTCGAGGGTGCCGTTCATCGTCTCGGCCAGCGAGGCGACCTCGTCCTCGGAGCCGGGCACCGGGACCCGGTTGTGGAGACTGTGGGCCGTGATGTCGGCGAACTCGGCACGGATGTCCTCCACCGGCCGCAGCGCCCGGCCCATGGCGTACCAGTTCAGCCCGGCCACCAGGAGGACCATCAGGGCGGCGCCGGGGACCAGGGCCCAGGTCAGGATGACGACGGCGGTGCGGGCGGGAGCCAGGTCGGGGTACGCCTGCACCAGCATCAGCCCGGCGGCGGTGTCGACGGAGGCGGTCGCCTCGCCGTCGTCCGGCTCACCGGTCTGCGTGCCCTGGGAGTCGTCCCCGGTGACCACGGTGACGTCCGGCAGAGCGGTAAGCACCTCAGCCACGGGGGCGCCCGCGTCGAGTCGGCGGGCGGCCTGCTCGACGTGGTCGCGGGCCGCGGTCCGGGCGGAGCCGACCAGGTGGGTGTGGACGGCGTAGAGCAGGACCGCCGAGCTGGCGGCGAGGGCGATACCGGCGACGAGGGCGACGGCCAGGGTGGCACGGCCCCGCACCGTGCGGGGCCACAGCCGCGGGCGTCGCCGTCGCCTGCTGCGGTCAGGATCCGTCGGAGCGGAGTCGGTAGGCTCCGCCGGGTACGGTTTCGATGCTGGCCCGGCCGAAGGGCCGGTCGATTTTTCGGCGTAGCGCACTGACGTTGACCTCCACGATGTTCGGACCGCCCTCGTACGCGCTGTCCCAGACGTGTTCGAGGATGGCGGCCTTGGTGATGGCGACGTCCGGGGATGCCGCAAGCAGTACCAGGACGTCGAACTCACGGGGCGTGAGGGCGATGTCCGTACCGGCGCGGCGGCAGCGGCGGGCGCCGGTGTCGATCTCCAGGTCCCCGAAGTGCCGGACGATCTGCCGTTCGGGGCGTGCGCGGCGCATCAGGGCGTGCAGCCGGGCGATGAGGACGACGAAGGAGAAGGGCTTGGTGAGGTAGTCGTCGGCGCCGGTCTCCAGGCCCTCCGCCTCGTCGTACTCGCCGTCCTTCGCGGTCAGCATCAGGATCGGGGTGTTGTCGCCGGCCGCACGGAGGTGGGCGCAGACCTTGTAGCCGTTGAGCCCGGGCATCATCACGTCGAGGATGATCACGTCGTAGCTGTCGGCGGCCGCCCTGGCGAGGCCGTCGAGGCCGTCGCCCACGGCGTCCACCGCGAACCCCTCTGCCCGCAGGCCCTGTTGGAGCAGCTCCACGAGCCGGGCGTCGTCGTCCATCACCAGCACACGCATGTCGTACACCTTGCCTCACCGGTGACGCGCGGTGCTGAAGGGGATCTTCAGGACGTTCAGCGGATCTTCAGCGGACGGCGGCGAGAGTCGGGGACGTACTCGTTCCCGACGGGACCGGAGGCCGCACCGGGTCCGGTGTCCCCACGTCCCGTCACCCCAGAAGGAGCTGATCCCATGAAGACACGTTGGCGCGGCGTCTCCCGCCGCCGAGGCCTGCTGATCACCGGCGTCGCCGTCGCGCTCCTCGCCTCGGGCGGGGTCGCCGCGGCGGCCTCCGGCGACGACGGCACGACCGACGACCCCGGCATCACGCTCACCGAGGTGCCCGGCGCGGTGCCGACCGACTGGACGCCGGCGACTCTCACCCCGGTGGACGGCGCCACTCTCACCGAGGACCCCGGCATCACGCTCACCGAGGTGCCGGGCGTGAAGCCCACCGACGTGCAGCCGGGCCACGCCACCGCCCTGCCGCACCAGCCCGTCGTTGTCGGGGACGGCGGGGACGGCGTGACGCTCCCGGGCCACACGCGGTAGGTGCCGGGCGGGACCCTGTCGCAGGCGCCCGGCCGGGCCCTCCCGGCCGGGCGCCTCGTGCGCTCCCGCGCGGCGATCGCCGTCGGCTCCCCCAGGCCGCCCCCGCCCACCACCCCCTCGTACTGGCGTGCTATCACCGATGTTCCATGGAGACCGTGCCGACTGTGCCGACCGAGCCGATCACCCCGTCCACCCCGCGGCCCGTACGGTGGCCGACGATGGTGCAGGGGTGGCACGAACTGACCTTCCTGCACTGGCCGGTGGAGCCGGAGCGGGTGGCGGGGCTGCTGCCCGCCGGCACCCGGCCGGACACGCTGGACGGGGTCACGTACGTCGGTCTCGTCCCGTTCCTGATGCGGGGCACGGGCTTCGGGCCGGGGCCGGGGCTGCCGTATCTGGGCACCTTCTGCGAGACGAACGTACGGCTGTACTCGGTGGACGGGCACGGCCGGCGCGGGGTGGTGTTCAGGTCCCTGGACGCGACCCGGCTGCTCCCGGTGCTGATGGGCCGGCTGGGGTTCCGGCTGCCGTACATCTGGTCCGCGATGCGGCTGCGCCGAGAGGGCGATGTGATCACGTACACCTGCCGGCGGCGGCGCCCGGCGGCCGCGAGCCGGGCGGTCGTCCGGATCGGGGCGCCGATCGCCGAGCCCTCACCGCTGGAGCAGTTCCTGACCGCGCGCTGGGGGCTGCACGTGACCTGGCACGGCCGTACCGCGCACCTGCCGAACGAACATGCGCCCTGGCCGCTGCACCGGGCCGAACTGCTGGATCTGGACGACGAGTTGGTGGCGGCGGCCGGCCTGCCCGCACTGTCCGGGCCGCCGGTCAGCGTGCTCTGGTCGCCCGGCGTGAAGGTGCGGTTCGGGACGATGGAACTGCTGCGCCACGCCAGGTAAAGTGTTCGTATGGTCTAGTCCAAAGGGAGCTTTGGTCCAGTCCAATTTATTGACGTGACCGCGACACCTCCGGAAGCTGGGACCACCCCACCTCCCCGGCCCCCTGGAGGCACCAGTGAGACCCCTTCGCGCATGTCTGGGCGCGGCGGCCGCCGTCACCCTCGCCGCCGCCGGCACCACCGCGCTCGTCGCGAGCAACGCCTCGGGCGCGACCACCGCGCTGAGCAACCGGTGGTATGCGGCCGCCCCCTACCTGATGCCCCTGGACAACAACCCGCCGGACGCGGCCGCCATCATGGACGCCAGCGGCCTCAAGGCCTTCCAGCTGGCGTTCGTCCTGGCCCCCAACGGTGGCGGCTGCTCGCCCACCTGGGGCGGCACGGCGGCGGTCTCCTCGGACACCGCGGTCCAGTCGGTGATCAACACCATCCGGGCCAAGGGCGGCGACGTCTCCGTCTCCATCGGCGGCTACGGCGGCACCAAGCTGGGGCAGACCTGCGCGGACGCGGCCTCCACGGCGGCGGCCTACCAGCAGGTCATCACCAAGTACGGGCTGCACGCGATCGACTTCGACCTGGAGGAGCCGGAGTACGAGAACACCGCGGCGATCAGGAACGAGATCGGCGCCGCGAAGATCCTCCAGCAGAACAACCCGGGCCTGTACGTGTCGGTGACGACGGCCGGCACGGCGGACGGGACCGGCTGGTTCGGCAAGCAGATGCTGCTGGAGGCGAAGTCGCAGGGGTTCACGCCCAACAACTTCTCCATCATGCCGTTCGACGGCGGTTTCAGCGGGGCGGCCTCGCAGACCAGCGCGCTCACCAACTTCAACTCGATCCTGCAGTCGACCTTCGGCTGGGACCAGGCGACCGCCTACGCCCACGAGGGTTTCTCCGGGATGAACGGGCGCAGCGACACCGGCGAGTACTTCACCCAGGCCGACTTCCAGACCGTGCTCGACTACGCGACGAGCCACAACATGGACCGCTTCACGTTCTGGTCCCTGAACCGCGACCGCCAGTGCTCCCCGGTCGACAACAACGGAACCACGTCCGGAACCTGCTCCAGCGTGGCGCAGAGCGCCTGGGACTTCGCGACGTACTCGGTGAAGTTCGCGGGGGTCACCCCGCCGACCACCACCCCCACTCCCACGCCCACCCCGACACCCACTCCCACCTCCTGCAAGACCGCCTGGAGTGCGTCGGCGGTGTACACGGCCGGGAACGAGGTCTCGTACAACAGCCACAACTGGAAAGCCAAGTGGTGGACCCAGAACGAGGTGCCCGGCGCCTCCGAGTGGGGTCCCTGGCAGGACGAGGGCGCCTGCTGACCCCTTGACGGGATTGGTCCGGACCTTTACCTTCGCGGGTCATTGAGGGTTACGGATGCGGCCGGAGTTCATGCACATGAACCTCTCCGGATCTCGTGCAGCGGACTCCGGACGCATCCCTCCGACGAAAGGACCCCCCACGTGAACCGATCCCGGCTGCTCGCGGCGCCGACCGCCGCGGGCCTCGCCCTCGCCCTCACCGTCCTGTTCGGCGGCAGCGCGGACGCGGCGAACCCGAACGTCGCGCCCGGCGGCAACTTCGACCTGTCGATATGGCAGCTCCAGGAGCCGGTCGGCTCCCCCGGCTCGCCGACCACCATCTCCTCGTCCCGGCTCCAGGGCGCCAACGGCTACCAGGACGCGTACTTCTACACCGACACCCGCGACGGCGCGATGACCTTCTGGGCGCCCGAGAAGGGCGTCACCACCCCGAACTCCAACTACGCCCGCTCCGAGCTGCGCGAGATGAACCGGGACGGCAGCGCCGCCAACTGGTCGCTGAGCGGCAGCCACAAGATGAGCGCGACCCTGCGGGTGGTCTCGGTGACCAAGAACGTGTGCGTGGGCCAGATCCACCTCGGCACCGGCGGCTCGTCCACCAAGCCGCTGCTGGAGCTGTACTACCGCTCGAACGGCGACATCGTGCTCGGCACCGAGAACTCCCCGGACGGCGGCCAGACCACGCACAGCGTGGGCAACGTGTCGGTCGGCAAGACCTGGTCGTACACCATCTCCGTCTCCGGCGGGAACACCATCAACCTGACCGTCAACGGCACTACGACCCACTACGCCATTCCGTCCTCCTTCAATCCGTACAAGCAGTACTTCAAGGCGGGCTCGTACAACCAGTCGTCCTCCGACAGCACGACCAACGGTGCCCGCGTCGCGTTCTACGGTCTGACCGTCACACACGGCTGAGTTCGGCTCGTCCACCCTGGCGGGGGCCGTCGTTCCGCCGCACGATGGAGAGGCCGTCCGCGCCGCGGCCGGACGACGGGAGGACTCATGACGCAGAGCTGGGGGCCACGCCCTCCCGCCACGGCTGACGGCCCCGAGTGGCGGCCGGAGCTGGACATCCCGGGGCCGGGGCAGCAGCGCCGCTGGACGGTGCTGCTGCGCTGGCTGCTGCTGGTACCGCAGTTCGTCGTGCTCTGCCTGCTCGGCATCGCGGCGTTCTTCGTGACGGTGGCCGGCTGGTTCGCGGCGCTCGTGCTGGGCCGGCTGCCCGACTCCATCGCCTCGTTCCTCGGCAAGTACCTCGCCTACGAGACCCGGATCGCGGCCAGCTCCATGCTCCTGGTCGACCGGTATCCGCCGTTCGCCCTCACCGCGCCCGACTACCCCGTGCAGATCGAGCTGCGGCCCACCACCCTGAACCGGCCGGCGGTGTTGTTCCGGCTGATCCTGATGATCCCGGCGGCGATCATCGCGAACCTGGTGACGACGGGCTGGTTCGCGATCGGCTGGATCTTCTGGATCATCGGGATCGTGCTGGGCCGGCTGCCCGGTCCGGTCTTCGGGGCGACGGCCGCGGTCGCCCGCTACCGGATGCGGTTCGGCGCCTACCTCAGCATGCTGTCGCCCGTCTACCCGAAGGGACTGCTCGGCGACCCGCCCGTCGCGAAGGAGGAGGCCCGCTCCGCCACCCGGCCGCTGGTCCTGGACACCGCCGCGAAGGTCCTGATCTGGGTTTTCCTGGTCCTCGGCCTGATCACCCAGATCGGCTCCCGCTCCACCGGCGACCACGACATGAACGGACTGGCGAATACGCCGCAAGTGGTACATCCCGCTGGACGGTCGTAGCGTCGAAGAGAACAAGTACGGCCGAACGGGCGGGAGCGACCATGCGCAGACCAGTGGTGGGAACGGCGATCGGACTCGGGGCGGCCCTGCTGCTCACGGCAGGCATGACGACTGCTTCCGCGACGCCGCCGACACCGTCCGCGTCGCCGGCGTCGGTCCAGCACCCGGTGCTCGTGGACTGCCTCTGGCACCAGCGGTTCCGGCCGACCGACTTCCTGCTGGCCTGCGGCGACGGCAACAGCATCCTCACCGGCATGCACTGGACCCAGTGGAACGACAGGACGGCGGTCGCCCAGGGCGTGAACGTGGTGAACGACTGCAAGCCGTACTGCGCGGCCGGCAAGTTCCACAAGTATCCGGTGACCGTACGGCTCGACCGCCCGACGGCCTGGACGAAGCACCCGAACGTACAGCACTTCACGCGGATGAACCTGACCTACTCCGGTGCCAGGCCCGAGGGATACACGCAGGTCATGAACTACCCGATGTGGAACTGAGCGGGGCCGTCACCCGGCTGGGCGGCACGCGGGGCCCGGCCGTGCGCCGGGCGGGCGACGTCGCGGCCACGGCTGCCGCGGCCCGGGGACGGCGAAGCCTCATGTTGGTGTGACCGGTACGCCGGAGCTCCGCGCTCCCGTCGAAAGAGGTCACATGCCCCGATTCCCCCGCCGGGCCGTCGCCGCCCCGGCCGCGGTCGCGATCGGCCTGCTCGCGGCGGTTCCGGCCGCGAGTGACGAGCCGGTCCTCTCCCGTCCCCACACCGTCGCCCATTTCGACCTGGCCCGCGGGCAGACGCCCGAGAGCGTCGTCGCCGAGCGGGGCGGCACGGTCGACGTCTCCTTCGCGTACGCCCGGCAGGTCGTCAAGGTCACCCGGGAGCGCCGGGTCCGGGTCCTCGCGACCCTGCCCGACGAGAACAACCCCCGCACGCCCCTCGTGGGCAGTGCGGTCACGCACGGCCTGGCCCGCGCGCAGGACGGCACGCTGTACGTCAACTACGCCACCGGCACCGGCAGGACCGGCGTCTGGCGCATCCCGGCGGGCGGCGGCACGCCCGAGCAGATCGGCCGGCTGCCGGCGGACGGCCTGCCCGACGGACTGGCCCTCGACGAGAAGCACGGCGTGCTCTACGCCGCCGACTCGGCGCTGGGCACGGTGTGGCGCATCCCGGCGTCGGGCGGTACGGCCACGGCCTGGGCCACGGGCACCGCGCTCACCGGGCTCCCGTCGGCCACCGGCTTCGGCGTGAACGGGATCAAGGTCCACCAGGACGCGGTGTGGGTGACCAACACCGACCGGGGCACGCTGCTGCGCATCCCGGTGGGCGCGGACGGCTCGGCGGGGCCGGCCGAGACGCGGGCGACCGGCCTCACCGGGGTCGACGACTTCGTCTTCCCCGGGCGCTCGGACCTGGTGCTCGCCGCGCTGAACCCGTCCAACGAGGTCGTGCTGGTCGGCCCGGACGGCAGCCACAGCACCGTCCTTTCCGTGCAGGAGGGGCTGTCCAACCCGACCTCGCTGGCGGTACGCGACCGCGACGTGTTCGTGGCGAGCGCCGGCTACCTCACCCAGCGCGACCCGAACCTGGTGAAGGCCCGGCTGGGCGCGCACTTCTCCCGCTCGTAGCCGGAGGGGAGGGCCGGTCCACCCGGTCCTCCCCGTCCCCAGGGGCCGCCCTGCCTCAGGCGATCTCGACCAGCAGGTCGCCGCCCTCCACCTGCTGAATGCGGTTGATGGCGAGCCGGGAGATCCGGCCGGCCTTCGGGGCGGTGATGGTGGCCTCCATCTTCATGGCCTCGATCGTGGCGACCGTGGCGCCCGCCTCGATCTCCGCGCCTTCGGCCACCGCGAGGGTGACGACTCCGGCGAACGGGGCCGCGACATGGCCGGGGTTGGCGCGGTCGGCCTTCTCGGTGGCCGGGATGTCGGAGGCCGCCGCCCGGTCGCGGATCTGGATCGGCCGCAGCTGTCCGTTGAGGCTGGACATCACCGTGCGCATGCCGCGCTCGTCGGCCTCGCCGACGGCCTGGAGCTCGATCAGCAGCCGGACGCCGGGCTCCAGGTCGACCGAGTACTCCTTGCCCGGGCGCAGCCCGTAGAAGAAGTCCTTGCTGTCGAGGACGCTGGTGTCGCCGTAGGTCTGGCGGTGGGTGTCGAACTCGCGGGTCGGGGCCGGGAACAGCAGCCGGTTGAGGGTCGTGCGGGGCTCCTTGGCCAGGCCCTCGCGGTCCTCGGCGGTGAGCTCCGGGGCGGGCTTGGCGGGGGCGCGGCCCTGGAGGGCCTTGGTGCGGAACGGCTCGGGCCAGCCGCCGGGCGGGGTGCCCAGTTCGCCGCGGAGGAAGCCGATGACCGAGTCGGGGATGTCGAACTTGTCGGGGGTGGCCTCGAAGTCCACCGGCCGTACCCCGGCGCCGACCAGGTGCAGGGCGAGGTCGCCGACCACCTTGGAGGACGGGGTGACCTTGACCAGCCGGCCGAGGATCCGGTCGGCGGCCTCGTACATCGCCTCGATCTCCTCGAAGCGGTCGCCAAGACCGAGCGCGACGGCCTGGGTGCGCAGGTTGGAGAGCTGGCCGCCGGGGATCTCGTGGTGGTAGACGCGGCCGGTCGGGGAGGCGAGGCCGGCCTCGAAGGGGGCGTAGACCTTGCGGACGCTCTCCCAGTACGGCTCCAGGTCCTCGATCGCGCGCAGGTCGAGTCCCGTGGGACGCTCCGAGTAGTCGGTCGCGGCCACGATCGCCGACAGCGAGGGCTGCGAGGTCGTACCGGCCATGGAGGCGACCGCGCCGTCCACCGCGTCGGCGCCCGCCTGGATGGCGGCGAGGTAGGTGGCCAGCTGGCCGCCCGCGGTGTCGTGGGTGTGCAGGTGGACCGGAAGGTCGAACTCGCTGCGCAGCGCCGAGACCAGCTTGGCGGCGGCCGGGGCGCGCAGCAGGCCGGCCATGTCCTTGACGGCGAGGATGTGCGCGCCCGCCTCGACGATCTGCTCGGCGAGACGGAGGTAGTAGTCGAGGGTGTAGAGGCGCTCGTTCGGGTTGGACAGGTCGGCGGTGTAGCAGAGGGCGACCTCGGCGACCGCGGTGCCCGTCTCGCGTACGGCCTGGATGGCGGGGCGCATCTGGCCGACGTCGTTGAGGGCGTCGAAGATGCGGAAGATGTCGATGCCGGTGGCGGCGGCCTCGTGGACGAAGGCGTCGGTCACCTCGGTCGGGTAAGGGGTGTAGCCGACGGTGTTGCGGCCGCGCAGCAGCATCTGGAGGCAGATGTTGGGGACGGCCTCGCGCAGGGCGGCGAGCCGCTCCCACGGGTCCTCGGCGAGGAAGCGCAGCGCCACGTCGTAGGTGGCGCCGCCCCAGCACTCCAGGGAGAGCAGCTCGGGCAGGGTGCGGGCGACGACCGGGGCGACGGCGAGGAGGTCCTTGGTGCGCACGCGGGTGGCGAGCAGGGACTGGTGGGCGTCGCGGAAGGTGGTGTCGGTGATGCCGACGGTGGGCGACTCGCGGAGCCGGCGGGCGAAGCCCTCCGGCCCGAGTTCGACCAGCCGCTGGCGGGACCCGGCCGGGGGCTCGCCGTCCGGCAGCGGGGGCAGCTTGGTGGTCGACTCGATCAGGTGGGGACGCTCGCCGTGCGGCTTGTTGACGGTGACGTCGGCCAGGTAGGTGAGCAGCTTGGTGCCGCGGTCGGCGGAGGTGCGGGCGGTGAGCAGGTGCGGGCGCTGCTCGATGAACGACGTGGTGATCCGGCCGGCCTGGAAGTCCGGGTCGTCCAGGACCGCCTGCAGGAAGGGGATGTTGGTGGCGACACCGCGAATGCGGAACTCGGCGACGGCTCGCCGGGCGCGGCCGATGGCGGACTTGAAGTCCCGGCCCCGGCAGGTGAGCTTGACCAGCATCGAGTCGAAGTGCGCGCTGATCTCCGTGCCCGCGTGGGTGGTTCCGCCGTCGAGCCGGATGCCGGAGCCGCCCGGGGAGCGGTAGGCGCTGATGCGGCCGGTGTCGGGGCGGAAGCCGTTGGCGGGGTCCTCGGTGGTGATACGGCACTGGAGGGCGGCGCCGTGCAGCTTCACCGTCTCCTGGGAGAGGCCCAGGTCGGCGAGGGTCTCGCCGGAGGCGATGCGCATCTGGGCCTGGACCAGGTCGACGTCGGTGACCTCTTCGGTGACCGTGTGCTCGACCTGGATGCGCGGGTTCATCTCGATGAAGACGTGGTTGCCGTCCGGGTCGAGGAGGAACTCGACGGTGCCGGCGTTGCGGTAGCCGATCTCGCGGGCGAAGCGGACGGCGTCGGCGCAGATCCGGTCGCGCAGCTCCGGGTCGAGGTTGGGCGCGGGGGCCAGCTCGATGACCTTCTGGTGGCGGCGCTGCAGCGAGCAGTCCCGCTCGAAGAGGTGGATGACGTTGCCCTCGCCGTCGGCGAGGATCTGCACCTCGATGTGGCGGGGGTCGACGACGGCCTTCTCCAGGAAGACGGTCGGGTCGCCGAACGCGGAGGCCGCCTCCCGGGAGGCCTGCTCGATGGACTCGCGCAGGGCGGCGGGGTCCTCGACCCGGCGCATGCCGCGGCCGCCGCCGCCGGCGACGGCCTTCACGAACACCGGGAAGCCGACCTCGTCGGCGGCGCGGACGAGTTCGTCGATGTCGTTGGAGGGCTGGGAGGAGCCGAGGACCGGTACCCCGGCGGCGCGGGCGGCGGCGACCGCGCGGGCCTTGTTGCCGGTCAGCTCCAGCGTCTGGGCGCTGGGCCCGACGAAGGTGATGCCCGCTTCCTCGCAGGCGCGGGCGAGTTCGGGGTTCTCGGAGAGGAACCCGTAGCCGGGGTAGACGGCGTCGGCCCCGGCCCGGCGGGCGGCGCGCACGATCTCCTCGACGGACAGGTAGGCGCGCACCGGGTGCCCGGGTTCCCCGATCTCGTAGGCCTCGTCGGCCTTCAGCCGGTGCAGCGAGTTGCGGTCCTCGTGCGGGAACACGGCGACCGTGCGCGCACCCAATTCATAGCCCGCGCGGAATGCGCGGATGGCGATCTCTCCACGGTTGGCGACCAGCACCTTGCGGAACATCCCTGGATCCCTTCAGCCTGCCGGCGACGAACACCATGGTGTCAGCCGCGCCCGTCCGTAGCTCGCCGCAACATTAGGGGTTGCCCGAACCGGCTGAAGTGCGAAAACCATCACATTGACGTCGTTGAGCACTTGGGCGGGTCGGCCGCGTGACATATGGGGTTTCGGGGTGGCCTGGTGGGTCGGGGAGTCCTCAGGGCAACCGGAAGGACGGCACGGGGTGGCGCGGGGGGCCCGGGCGGGGCAGCGGCGGGTCCGACCGGGGCGGCGACGGTGTGGTGCCGAGGTGTTCCACGAGGCGGGCGGGGAGCGGGAGTCGGCGGCCGTGCAGCAGGCCGAGGACGATCGCGGAGGCCACGGCGATCAGGTGCTCGCGGCCGGCGAGGTTCGGTACGGCGACGGACTCCCACACCATCGAGCCGCCGGTGAGGAGGAAGACGACGGGGGCGCGCCGGACCACCGCCAGGTAGGTGAAGAGGCCCACCACGGCGGCGGACGGCCCCGTGTCGAGGATCCGGCCGGCCTCCGGGGGCAGCCCGAAACCCCACCAGCCGGGGCCGAGCGCGACCATCACCCGGGCGGTCATCGTGCCGGCGAGGGTGGTGAGGTACGCGACGGCGAGGGTGCGGCCGCGGCCGAGGGTGAGCTCGGCGAGCGCGAAGGCGAGGAACAGCTGGGTGATGCCGGCCCAGACCGGCAGGTCGAGCGCCGGGACGTAGAGCGACACCGGGGTGCGGAGCAGGGAGAGCCACAGGGGCAGGTCGGCGGTGACGCCGCCGAGGTGCCACACCGTCCTTCTGCCGAAGGGGTGCTGGGCGACGGCGTGGAAGAAGATGACGCCGAACGCGGCCACGAACGCCAGCACCAGCCCGGAGAGTCCGCGCCGCACCAGCTGCCGTACCGGCTCCACCACGATCGCGTGCCATTCGTCGCGCAGTGCGCGCCGCACGAAGCGGACCGCCCGCGCGGCCACCTGGCTCCAGTCGCCTTCCATGAAAGGCATCGCCCCCATCGACACCGCCCCCGTCATCGGCCTGCGCCCCCCAAGAGGTTCTCCGCGCCCAGGCCGTTCCACGCGCCATCGTATAGACGTTTGGATCATTTGCGACGATGCGGGAGCTACGGTCGGTCGGACAGCAACGTCGGATTTATCACCCGTCCACGGCTGAACCCGCTCGGCCGCGTTCGCGTCCCCCTCACCGCCGTCCCGGCAGAGGATCAGTCATCCGGAACGAGGTCGCGGAGTCGTGCGCGGCGACGGTCCCGCACCGCGGCAACACCGCGGTGAACCTGTTGCTGGAGCAACCGGGCGGGACCGGTGCGCCGGAGCTCGACTCGGCGGAACCGGGACGGGTCACCGCCACGGTCGGCGCCAGGACCGGAACGGGCGGCCATGACACCGCCGACGATGTCGCGGTCGCCGCCCTCTCCACTCCCGCCGACGCCGCCGCCGAGGCCGGCTCTCCCCTGGTCAGAGCGACCGCGACGGTGGTGGCGGACATCTTCGGACGCCACGTTGAACAAGATCGTTCACAGCCGGGACACAGCAAGTCGCCTTCTCCGTAGCCGGTTTTCTGCAATGAGACCGGAACCGTTCTGTTTCGATCACGAACTCTCGTATAGTGACGCGCAGTTTCAGCACCGAGCGTCACAACTCCTTTACCGGACACACATCCCTACCTGCTCCGAGGACCTGACCGGACCGATGACCGCGCCCATGCATCCCGGCGACCGCCCTTCCCTCCGAACGCTCCTTCCGGCCTTCGCGCTGACCGGCGTGGTGTCGGGCCTCGCGGTCTTCGCCGCGGTGACCGCCGCGCCGGCCTCGGTACGCACCCCTCTCGCCCTCGGCGCGAGTGCCGCCGCACTGCTGCTGTGCGCGGCGGTGGCCTGGGCCGCGCACGCGGCACGGGCCGCCCGCGGCGCCCGGCGCCGGCTGGAGGCGGTGAGTCAGGACATCGGCCGGTTGCTCCAGCAGCAGGCCCGGACCACCGAGGAGGCCCGCCAGGAGCAGCAGCGGCTGATCGACGAACTGGCCCACCAGCGCAGCGAGTTCGCCGACTCCTTCGAGCAGGAGCGGGCGCGGATCCACCAGGACAGCGGCCAGGAACTGGACTGGTACCAGCAGGAGCACGCCCGGCTCACCGACGAACTGGAGCGGGCCTCCCGGGAACGGGCCGCCGCGATCGCCGCCGCGAGCAACGCGGCCGGGCGGATGCAGGCCCTCGCCACCGCCACCCTCGCCGACCTGCGGGCCATGGAGGACCGGCACACCGACGAGGACGTGCTCGCCGACCTGCTGCACCTCGACCACCGCACGGCCCAGGCGGGCCGGCTCGCCGACTCCATCGCCGTGCTCACCGGAGCGCGTTCCGGCCGCCGCTGGGCGCGTCCGATCAGCATGGAGTCCATCCTGCGCGGTGCGATGGGACGCATCAGCGGCTACCGCCGGGTGCGGGTGCACTCGGTGAGCGAGACGGCCGTCGCCGGACACGCCGCCGAGGGTGTCATGCACGCGCTGGCCGAACTCCTCGACAACGCGGCCAACTTCTCGCCCCCCACGGCCGAGGTCCATGTGTACGTGGAGGAGGTGCCGGCCGGGGTCATCGTGTCCGTGGAGGACAGCGGGCTGGTGATGGGCGATGTGCAACTGCGCCGCGCCGAGCGGGCGGTCACCGGTGACAGCACCGAGCTGGGCGGTCTCTCCGGCACCCGGCTCGGGCTCGCGGTGGTGGGCCGGCTGGCCCGCAAGCACGGTCTGAAGGTGTCGTTCCGGCCGTCGGCGCGCGGTGGCACCGGGGTGCTGATGCTGGTCCCGCAGGACCTGCTGACCCGCCCGGTCGCCGACGAACCCGCGGCGGCGAAGGAGACGGAGCCGACCGCACCGGTACCGGCCCCGCTCGACCCCGTGCCCGTGCACGAGTCCGCCGAGCCGGACGAGGACGAGGAAGGGCCCACCGGGCTGCCCAGGCGGCGCCGCGGCCGGACCCTCGCCGAGGCCGAGCGCCGGTCGGCGCCGCAGCCCGCGGAGCCGCGCCCCGCGCCCGGCGCCGCGGACGCCCAGGTCCGTGCCGCCCGCTTCAACAGCTTCCGGCAGGCCGTCCGCCCGGCCGCGCCCGACAGCGCGGAACCCCTCGCGGAGAGCCTCGCGGACCCCTTCACCGAGACCTCCGCCGACGCCTCGGGCCCGGCCGTCGAAGCAGCGCCGTACGCGCCCACCCCCGTACACGACCCGGTCCCCGCTCTCCAGCCGGAGTCCGAGCCCGAGCACACCTCCCACCCGCACGCGTACCCGGAAGGCGACACCACTTCATGACCGGCAGGACCACCGCCGACGACAAGCTCACCTGGCTCATCGAGGGCCTCCTGGAGCGCACCCCCGGCGCGCGGCACGCCCTGGTGCTCTCCCGCGACGGGCTGAAGCTCTGCCGTACCCCGGAGCTCTCCGTCGACCAGGCCGACCAGCTCGCGGCGATCGCCGCCGGCATCCAGTCGCTGTCGCACGGGGCGTCCGTGGAGTTCGGCGACGGCAGCGGCGGCGTGCGGTCGGCGATGACCGAGTTCTACGGGGGCGTGCTGTTCATCGTGGAGGCCGGCGAGGGTGCCCACCTGGCCGTGGTGACCAGCGAGGACGCCGAACCCGGGCTGGTCGGGCACAACATGAGCGAACTGGTCGAGCAGCTCGGCGAACACCTGACCGCGCAGCCCCGCACGTCATGAGCCGCCCCGGCAGGGACGACGCGCCCGACCGTCTGTACACCATCACCGGCGGCCGCAGCAGCACCGGTCCCGACAGCCCCTTCGACCTGGTCACCCTGGTCGTCGCGGAGTCGGCGCCGGCTGCCGGCATGCAGTCGGAGCACGCGGCGATCCTGCGCCTGGCCGAGTTCCCGACCTCCGTGGTGGAGATCGCCGCGGAGCTGAAGCTGCCGGTGAGCATCACCAAGGTCCTGCTGGGCGACCTGCAGGCGGCCGGCCGGGTCAGCGCCCGCCATCCCTACCGGCCGGCCATCACCGACCCCGACATCCTGGAGCAGGTGCTCGTTGGACTCCGCAATCTCTGACGTGCGCACCCCGTTGGGTGCCTCCGCCGACAACGGCTTCAAGATCGTGGTCGTGGGCGGCTTCGGCGTCGGCAAGACCACCCTGGTCCGCTCGGTCAGCGAGATACGTCCCCTCAACACCGAGGAGACGATGACCCAGGCCGGTGAGGAGGTCGACGACATCCGGGAGGTGCGCGGCAAGTCCGCGACCACCGTCGCCTTCGACTTCGGCCGGATCACCCTGGACGCCCGCAACGTGCTGTACCTGTTCGGGGCGCCGGGCCAGGAGCGGTTCTGGTTCCTGTGGGACCGGCTGTTCTCCGGCACCCTCGGCGCGGTCGTCCTCGTCGACACCCGGCGGATCGGCGACTCCTGGTACGCCATCGACCGGCTGGAGAAGCACGGCACGCCGTTCATCGTGGCCTGCAACCACTTCGGCGGGCCCGTGCACAGCCCCGAGGACGTCCGGCACGCCCTCGACCTGGATCCGCACGTCCCGCTGGTCGACTGCGACGCCCGCTCCCGGGAGTCCGGCAAGCAGGTGCTGATCACGCTCGTCCAGCACGTCAAGAACCGGTACGCCGGCCCGTCCGCACCGGCGGACCTGCCCCGACAGGAGTTCGTGTGACCCCCGAAGCCGTGCCGCTCGGCGGCCCCCGGTTCCAGACCGAACCGGCGCGTCTGTACCGCGAGATGCGGCGCGACCACGGCGCCGTCACCCCCGTCGTGCTCGACGGTGACGTGCCCGCCTGGCTGGTCGTCGGCTACCGCGAGCTGCACCAGGTGACCGGGGACCCGGTGCTGTTCAGCCGGGACTCGGACCTGTGGAACCAGTGGGACATGATCCCCGACGACTGGCCGCTGCTGCCGATGATCGGCCGCAAGCAGCCGTCGATCCTCTACACCGTCGGCGAACGGCACCGCGAGCGGGCCGGGATGATCAGCGACGCGCTGGAGGCCGTCGACCCGTTCGAACTGCGCGGCCACGCCGAGCGGTTCGCGGACGAGCTGATCGACGGGCTGTGCACCAGCGGCGAGGCCGACCTGATCGGCCAGTACGCGATGCTGCTGCCGGTGCGGGTCCTCGCCCGGCTGTACGGCTTCCCCGACGAAGAGGGCCCCGGCCTGGTCACCGCGCTCAACGACATGATCGACGGGCGTGAGCGGGCGCTCGCCGGGCAGATGCATCTGGCCACGTCCATGGCGCAGTTGCTGGCCGACCGGAAGGCGGACCCGGCCGACGACGTGGTGTCGCGGATGCTCCAGGACAAGAGCGGGTTCACCGACGAAGAGATCATGCAGGACCTGATGGTCATGATGGCGGCCGGGCACCAGCCGACCGCCGACTGGATCGGCAACTCGCTGCGCCTGATGCTCACCGACGACCGGTTCGCCGCCTCCCTGTTCGGCGGCCGCAACAGTGTCGCCGAGGCGATGAACGAGGTGCTGTGGGAGGACACCCCCAGCCAGAACATCGCCGGCCGCTGGGCCTCCCGCGACACCCAGCTGGGCGGCCGCCGGATCCGCGCCGGCGACCTGCTGATCCTCGGCCTGCAGGGCGCCAACTCCGATCCGCAGGTCCGCACCGACGCCTCCGCGCTGACCGGCGGCAACAACGCGCACTTCTCCTTCGGGCACGGCGAGCACCGCTGCCCGTTCCCGGCCCAGGAGGTCGCCGAGGTGGTCGCCAGGACCGGCATCGAGGTCGTCCTCGACCGGCTCCCGGACATCGACCTGGCGGTTCCGGCCGAGTCCCTCACCCGTCGGCCCTCGCCCTGGCTGCGGGGGCTGACCGAACTGCCCGTCCGGTTCACGCCCGTACCCACCCTCTGATCCATACCTCGCACCGACAGACAGGCGCAGCACACCGAATGGCGCAGTTATCCGACCCTGCCCTGGGAGGCATGCCACGATGACGACCGGTACCGAACAAGCCCGGATCGCCCTCGACCCCTTCGTCACCGACCTCGAAGGCGAGAGCGCGCGGCTGCGCGCCGCCGGCCCGCTCGCGGCCGTGGAACTGCCCGGCGGGGTTCCCGTCTGGGCCGTCACGCACCATGCCGAGGCCAAGGCGCTGCTCAACGACCCGCGCCTGGTCAAGGACATCAACGTGTGGGGTGCCTGGCAGCGCGGGGAGATCGCGCCGGACTGGCCGCTGATCGGCCTCGCCAACCCCGGCCGTTCGATGCTGACCGTGGACGGCGCCGACCATCGCAGGATGCGCACGCTGGTCGCACAGGCGCTCACCCCGCGCCGGGTGGAGCAGATGCGGGAGCGGATCGAGAAGCTCACCCAGGACCTGCTCGACGGGCTCCCGGCGGACGAGGAGACGGTCGACCTCAAGGCGGCCTTCGCCTACCCGCTGCCGATGTTCGTGGTCGCCGACCTGATGGGCATCGACGAGGCCGAACTGCCCCGGCTGAAGGTACTGTTCGAGAAGTTCTTCTCGACGCAGACCCCGCCCGCGGAGGTCATAGCGACCCTCACCGAGCTGGCGGGGATCATGGCGGCGACGGTCGCCGCCAAGCGGGCCGAGCCCGGCGACGACCTCACCAGCGCGCTGATCCTGGCCTCCGAGGACGGCGACCACCTCACCGACGCGGAGATCGTCTCCACCCTCCAGCTGATGGTGGCGGCCGGGCACGAGACGACGATCTCCCTGATCGTCAACGCGGTGGTCAACCTCTCCACCCACCCCGGCCAGCGGGCCAAGGTGCTTGCCGGGGAGGTGGACTGGTCGGCGGTGGTCGAGGAGACCCTGCGCTGGTCCACCCCGACCTCGCACGTCCTGATCCGGTTCGCCACCGAGGACGTGCCGGTCGGCGACAAGGTGCTCCCGGCGGGCGACGCGCTGATCGTGTCGTACGCCGCGATCGGCCGCGACGAGAACGCGCACGGGCCGAGCGCCGGGGAGTTCGACGTCACCCGGGAGACGCAGAACCGGCACATCTCCTTCGGGCACGGCCCGCACGTCTGCCCGGGTGCGGCGCTCTCCCGCCTGGAAGCGGGCGTCGCGCTGCCCGCGCTGTACGACCGCTTCCCCGGCCTGGACCTGGCGGTACCGGCGTCCGAGCTGCGCAACAAGCCGGTGGTCACCCAGAACGACCTGTTCGAGCTGCCGGTGCGGCTGAATCCCTGAGCGCTTCGCCCGAAGTGCCGCGATAGGCCGTCAGCCGACTGCGGCGCCGTCGTGGCTGGTCGCGCAGTTCCCCGCGCCCCTTACGGGGCGCTGCCGAACCGCAGGACCCGCTCAGCGGGAGTGCACGGAGTACGACTTGGCTCCCGTGCCGGCCAGTCGGCCGCCGTCGACGATCAGGTACTCGTCGCGGATCGGCCGGCCGGCCAGCCAGGACTCCAGGATCTCCCGGGTGCCGGCCGCGTAGCGGGCCTGCGCGGAGAGGCTGGAGCCGGAGATGTGCGGGGTCATCCCCTGGTGCGGCATGGTGCGCCAGGGGTGGTCGGCGGGCGCGGGCTGCGGGTACCAGACGTCGCCCGCGTAGCCGGCCAGCTGCCCGCCGCGCAGCGCCCGGTCGACGGCGTCCCGGTCGACGATCAGGGCCCGGGCGGTGTTGATGAGGTAGGCGCCGCGCTTCATGCTGCCCAGCAGCTCGTCGCCGAACAGGCCCTCGGTCTCCGGGTGCAGGGGCGCGTTGATGGTGACGACGTCGCAGTGCGGGGCCATGGCGGCCGCGCTCTCGTGGAAGGTCAGGTTCAGTTCGCGCTCGACGGACTCGGGCAGCCGGGTCCGGTCGGTGTAGTGCAGCTTGACGTCGAAGGGCGCGAGGCGGCGCAGCACCGCGAGCCCGATCCGGCCGGCCGCGACGGTCCCGACGTGCATGCCCTCCAGGTCGTAGGACCGGCTCACGCAGTCGGCGATGTTCCAGCCGCCGTCGAGCACCACCTGGTGCGAGGGCAGGTAGTTGCGGACCAGCCCCAGGATCATCATCACCACGTGCTCGGCGACGCTGATGCTGTTGCAGTACGTCACCTCGGCGACCGTCACCCCGTGCGCGATCGCGGCGTCCAGGTCGACGTGGTCGGAGCCGATGCCGGCGGTGACCGCCAGCTTGAGGTTCGGTGCGGCGGCGATGCGCTCGGGGGTCAGGTACGCCGGCCAGAACGGCTGCGAGATCACGACGTCCGCGTCGGCCAGCTCACGGTCGAAGACCGAGCCCGCGCCGTCCTTGTCGGAGGTGACGACGAGGGTGTGGCCGGCCTTCTCCAGGAAGGAGCGCAGGCCGAGTTCGCCCGAGACGCTGCCCAGCAGGTGGCCAGGGGTGAAGTCGACGGCCTCGGGGGTCGGGGTGGTCTGGCCGCCCGGGTAGTGGTCGATGACGGGGATGTCGTCGCGGGCGTAGCTCTTCGGGTATCCGTCGGTCGGGTCGTCGTACAGGACGCAGAGCACCTTGGCCATGGTGGCGGCTCCTCAACTCCGTTGCGGATGGGCGCCCTTCACGATCCTCGGGGACAACTGCGCAGGTCAAAGCGAACGTTGCTATGCCTTGATAGCCCGCTTCTATCATGGGGCGCGGCCGTCCAGGACCGCGTGCAGGCGGCTGTCGAGGGCGTCTCTCAGCCCCGCCTCCCGGGCGACCTTCACCAGGGCGCGGGCGAGCACGGACTGGGGTTCGCTGCGGGCGACGACGAGTCCGACCCGGGGGCCGTGGGCGGGGCCATCCAGCGGGACGACGCGCATGCCCTCCGGTACGCCGAACATGTGCAGCCAGGCGTGCGAGATCACACTGGACCAGCGGCCGCCGGGGAGGTGGGCGTACAGCCCGGCCACGCTGTCGGACTCGATCGCCGGGACGGGGGCGGCGCCGTCGGCGGCGAAGCAGTCGTCGATGATCCGCCGGTTGCGCATCCGCCGCCCGAGCAGGCACAGCGGGAGGGCGGCGGCCTCGGACCAGGTGGCCGTGACCGCGTCGCCGAGGGGGCCGCCGACCGGGGTGAGCAGGACGTACCGCTCCTCGTAGAGGGGGAAGCGGCGGACGTGGCGCAGTTCGTCGTCGTCCAGGTAGGTCATGGCCGCGTCCAGCTCGAACTCGGCGAGGCCGCGCCGGATGTCGGCGGACGACAGGGACTCCATGGCCACCCGGGCGTGCGGATGCCGGTCGCAGAAGGGGCCGGTGAGGAGCGAGGCGACGGGGACGGCGGTGGGGACGACACCGAGGCGCAGGGTGCCGGTGAGGCCGTCCCGGAGCGCCGACAGCTCCTGGCGGAGCGCGTCGCCCTCGGCCAGGATGCGGTGCGCCCACGCGAGGACGACCTCGCCCTCGGGGGTCAGGCCCTCGTAGCGGCGGCCCCGGCGCACGATCGGCACCGCCAGTTCGTGTTCGAGCCGCCGTATCGCGGCGGACAGGGAGGGCTGCGAGACATGGCAGGCGGCGGCCGCCCGGCCGAAGTGCCGTTCCCGGGCGAGCGCGACGAGGTATTCGAGCTGGCGCAGCAGCATGCGGCCTCCGCGGGCGGGCTCGGCGACGGGTTCTGGTACGGCTCCGGGTCCAGGTGTACCGGATCGGCGCCGCCCGTTTGACTTCGAGTGCTCTTCAAGTCGTAGCGTCCATGAGGAGAACGCGTCAGCGGGAAAGGCTGGGAGTCACATGCGACAGCGCAATCTGCGGGATCTTCAGGTGAGCAGCATCGGCCTCGGGTGCATGGGCATGTCCGCCTTCTACGGCACCGCCGACGAGGACGAGGGCGTGCGGACCATCCACCGCGCGCTGGAACTCGGCGTCACCTTCCTCGACACCGCGCAGCTCTACGGACCGCTCACCAACGAGTCGCTCGTCGGCGAGGCGGTCCGGGGGCACCGGGACGAGTACGTGATCGCCACCAAGTTCAACTACCGGATGGACCACGCCGTGCCCGGCGACATGAGCAGCATCGGCCCGCAGGACGGCTCGGCCGAGCACGTCCGCAGCTCGGTGCACGGCTCGCTGCAGCGCCTGGGCACCGACTACATCGACCTCTACTACCAGCACCGCGTCGACCCGAACGTGCCGATCGAGGAGACCGTCGGCGCGCTGGGCGAGCTGGTCGCCGAGGGGAAGGTGCGGCACATCGGGCTGAGCGAGGCCGGTCCCGAGACGATCCGGCGGGCCCACGCGGTCCACCCGGTCACGGCCGTGCAGACCGAGTACTCGCTGTGGTCGCGCGACCCCGAGGACGGGGTGCTGCCGACCTGCCGGGAGCTGGGCATCGGGTTCGTCCCGTACTCGCCGCTGGGCCGTGGCTTCCTCGCCGGCCGGTTCTCCTCCCCCGACGACCTCGACGCCAACGACTGGCGCCGCACCGGTCCCCGCTTCACCGGCGACAACCTCGACGCGAACCTGCGGCTGGCCGCCAAGGTGAAGGAGATCGCCGCCGAGAAGGACGTCACCCCGGCGCAGCTGGCCCTCGCCTGGGTGCTGGCGCAGGGCGACGGCATCGTCCCGATCCCGGGTACCAAGCGCGTCGGCTACCTGGAGCAGAACGCGGGCGCCGTCGACGTCGAGCTGACCAAGGAGGACCTGGCCCGTATCGAGGCCGAGGTGCCCCGGGCGGCGGGCGAGCGCTACGACGAGGCCGGGATGCGCTCCGTGGACCTCTAGGGCGCCCTCCGGCGCGCGGTGGCCGGTCCCCCGGCCGTGGCGCACGCTGGTGGCATGGGCAAGCTGCAGAGCTGTGCGACGGGGCTGCGGCGCTCGTGGCAGTCGTCGCACGCGCTGCTGCTGCTCCCGATCATCCTCATCCTGGTGATCACGGTGGCGGACCTCCGCACGCCGAAGGACATCCATCTGGGCCCCGCCCTGGTCATCGCCCCGGCGCTCACCCCGTCGTTCGCCGGTCCCCGGTCGACCGCGCTGGTCGGGGCGCTGGCGGTGGCCGCCCAGGTGGTGATCGCCGTGTTCCACGGCGGTCTGACCACCGCCAACCACATCGTGCAGATCGTCACCCTGACGCTCCTCTCGGTGATGGTGGTGATCTACAGCGCGGTCCGCGAGCGGCGCCGTGCCCAGCTGGCCCAGGTGCGCACGGTCGCGGAGGCGGCGCAGCACGTCCTGATGTGGCCGCTGCCCGAGCACATCGGCCCGCTGCGGATCGCCTCGCTCTACCTGGCCGCCGAGGACGAGGCGCAGATCGGCGGTGACCTGTACGCGGCCACCCGCTGCGACGGCGAGGTCCGGGTCATGATCGGCGACGTGCGGGGCAAGGGGCTGTCCGCGATCGGCGAGGCGGCCCTGCTGCTCGGCGCCTTCCGGGAGTCCGCCCACCGGCACGTCACGCTGCCGGACCTTGCCGCCGCCCTGGAGCAGAGTGTGCAGCGGTACGCGGCGGACCTGGAGCCCCCGGAGGAGGCGGGCGAGCGGTTCGCCACCGCGCTGCTGGTCGAGATCCCCGACGAGGACCCGGTCACCCGGATGACCAGCTCCGGCCATCCGCCGCCCCTGCTGCTGAGCCCGGGGCACGCGGTCACCGTGCCGAGCCTGCACCCGTCGCCGCCGCTCGGCGTACCCGAGGCGGGCGGCGCCGAGCACACCCTGGACGTGTTCTCCTTCGAGCCCGGCGACACCCTGCTGCTCTACACCGACGGTGTCGTCGAGGCCCGGGACGCGCAGGGCCGCTTCTACCCGCTCGCCGAGCGGGTCGCGCAGTGGACCGACGCCGCTCCGGAGGCGCTGATGCACCACATCCGGCGCGACCTGCTGGCGCACGCCGGCGGCCACCTCGGCGACGACGCGGCCCTGATCGCCCTGCAGCGCACCCCGACCGTGCACCACCGTCACCACCACGGCATCCTCGGCCACGGCTCGGCCCACGACTCCGCCCGGGCGTAGCGGGCCGCGGGCCTCGGAACGCGGCCTCAGAACTCCGTGGTCTGCGACTGCAGGTACGTCTTCAGGAAGGCGAGTCTGGCGTCGCTGTCGGCCACCGCGAGCGTGCCGAAGTTCGCGCCGAGTTCCATGGTCTGCGGGGTGTCGGTGGCGACGGCGGGCCAGTTGGCCAGGGAGGAGCCGTTCGGGTCGCCGCCTGCCGCGAAGCGGGCGACGTAGGAGGCGGTGGTGTCGGCGATGTCGTAGTCCTTGGAGGTCCAGGGGCGGTCGGTGTTGTAGAGGTAGCCGAGCAGGTAGTAGACGTCGGAGCCCTCGAAGGCGCCGGTCGCGCCGGTGCCGACGACCGGGTTCGTGTCGTCGTACCCGGGCGGGACGCGGGTCCAGAAGTAGGTGTGCACGGCGCTGGAGTTGGCGGCCGTGTCCTTGAACTGGGTCGCCCACAGGAAGGCGGAGACGCGCTCCTCGTCCCGGGCGTAGGCGCTGTACTGCTGGGCGGCCGCCGTGTCGCTGTCCGCCGGGTACAGGCCGAGGAAGGTGTCCGCGAGACCCAGCGGGCCGAACTCGGACCGGGCGTAGGCCTTGAACGCGTCGAGCGTCAGCTTCAGGTCGGGCGAGGCGCCGTTCGCGTCCTTGCAGACACCGGTGAGGACGGGCACGTCGGTCTCGGCGCAGGCCTTCAGTACGGCGGTGTAGCTGTCGGGCAGGACGTATCCGTCGAGGACGTGGCCGAAGTCGGCGGTGGTGTCGGCGGCGGCCAGGGTGACGATGTCGTCGGCGTCCAGCGCGCGCAGGCCCGCGAGATCGGCGGCGCCCGACCGGGCGGCGAAGTCGGTGCCGTCGGCCTCGGCGTCGGCGAGGCTCCGGTAGCGGCCGGTGCCCCGGGCGAGCCCCGGGTCCTTCGTGTACCGCACGCCCGAGGAGAGCAGCGCGCGGTGGTAGAGGCCCTTGGCGCGCCGGGACGCGAGCAGGATGTTCACGATGGACGCGCCCTGTGCCCAGCCCGCCAGGGTGACCCGGTCCGTGTCGCCGCCGAACGCGCCGATGTTGCGCTGGACCCACTCCAGCGCGGCGACGACGTCCAGGATCCCCCAGTTGCCGGAGCCGTCGTACGCGGACTCCGCGGTCAGCTCGGGGTGGGCGAGACCGCCGAGCGGGCCGACCCGGTGGTCGAGGGTCACCACGACCACGCCCTTGGACGCCAGCAGGGAGCCGTTGTAGATCTCCTGGCCCGACCACAGGGCCTGCTCGCCGCCGTACAGCCAGACGAGGACGGGGCGGCTGTTCCCCGAACCGGTGGCCGACGTCCAGATGTTGAGGTTCAGGCAGTCCTCGCCCAGCTCGGGCACCTGGTCGGCCGGGATGCCCGTGACCGGCTGCGGGCAGGCGGGGCCCCAGGAGTCGGCGGCCCGGACCCCGTCCCAGGAGGGGGCCGGCTGCGGCGGGCGCCAGCGGTTGGCGCCGGCGGTGGTGTCGGCGTACGGGATGCCCTTGTAGACGGTGACGCCCCGCAGGCTGCCCTGGACTCCGGTGACCTGGCCGGACTCCGTCGATATCACCGTGGCGGCCGTGGTCTTCGCCTCGGCCGGTGTGGCCAGCGTGCCGAGGAGTCCGGCCGCGGCGGCGGCGCCTAGGAAGCCGCGCCGGTTCAGCCGGGCGGAGGGCATGTCTGTGTCGCTCACTGGGGTTCCCTTTCGGGCGGTGGGGGGCGGACGAACCGACGAGCAGCCTGACCACCGACGGAGCGCACGGCAACCGCAACCGGGGGACTCACAGCAGGTCAACAGCCTCTGACACCAAAGCAGTTGGGCCTTCTGTTCAATTGTCTTTGGGTCAAAGTTAAGTCGTAAGGGTGGTCACCGGCCGGAGCCGACTGCCAGACTCCGCATCGCCTTTCACCGACAGGGAGCCCACATGCCCGACCTGCAGTCCCCCACCCGCAGACGGCCGCTGCGCAAGGCCCTCGCCGCTGCCCTCGGCGCGCTCGCGCTGGTCGTCGCCGTGCCCGCCACCGCGCACGCCGACGTCCTGACCCTGCTGCCGCAGAACGCCGACGGCCTGGAGCAGACGTTCTCCCCGGCCTACGACTACGACGGCGACGGCTGCTACGCCACCGCCGCGATCGGCGCCGACGGCACCATCAACCCCGGTCTCTCGCTCGGCGGTGACGTCAACGGCCACTGCCACGACTACGCGCAGCTCGCCAACGCCAACACCTACTCGCGCGAGAAGTGCAACAACGGCTGGTGCGCGGTGATGTACGCCAGCTACTTCGAGAAGGACCAGGCGACGTACGGGCCGCTGGCCATCGGTCACCGGCACGACTGGGAACACGTCATCGTGTGGATCCAGAACAACCAGGTGCAGTACGTCTCGGTGTCGCAGCACAGCAGCTACCAGGTGGCGGCCGCCTCGGCGATCCGGTTCGACGGCACCCACCCGAAGATCGTGTACCACAAGGACGGCCTGTCCACCCACGACTTCCGGTTCGCCAACTCCAACGACGACCCGCCGGAGAACGTGACCGGCGGCTGGTTCTTCCCGCGGCTGGTGGGCTGGGACGGCTACCCGGCGGGCTACCGCGACAAGTTGATGAACGCGGACTTCGGCGACGCCACCATCAAGATCAAGGACGGCTCGTTCAACGCCAACCTGGGGTACTCCATGCCGTCCGGGATCTCGTTCGACCCGAACGCCTGAGCCGGCCAGGTGGAACGACCGTGCCGGGGCCGGGAAGGTGAGTCGGGCCCCGGCACGGAGTCATGTCACGGCTTGCGGGCGACCGCTCCGTACATCGCGATGTCCTCGTCGCGGATGCCCTGTTCGCCGGTGCCGTCCGGGTGCCACTTGTGCACCTGGACGATGCCCGGCTCCACCAGCTCCAGGCCGTCGAAGAACGCGTGGGCCTCGTCGATGGTGCGCAGCCGCATCGGCATGTTGCGGGCCGCGTACTCGCGGGCGACCCGGCCCACCTCGTCGGGCGCGAACTCGGCGGTGCCGATGGACATCGCCAGGTAGCTGCCCGACGGCAGCGGTTCGAGCAGCCGCCGTACGACGCCCACCGCGTCGTCCGCGTCGAGCATGAAGTGGACGATGGCGATCACCGTGAGCGCGACCGGCTTGTCCAGGTCGAGGGTCTCGCGCAGCTCGGGGGCCTCGTAGAGGTCCGTCAGGTCGCGGAAGTCCGCCTCGATGTACGCCGTCCGGCCCTCCGGCGTGCTGGAGAGCAGGCCCTGGGACAGGGTGAGGACGATGGGGTCGTTGTCCACGTAGACGACCCGGGAGTCGGGGGACACCGCCTGGGCTATCTCGTGGAGGTTCGGGGAGGTGGGGATGCCGGTCCCGACGTCCAGGAACTGGCGCATCCCCGCCTCCTCGGCGAGCCAGCGCACGGCGCGGTTCATCCAGTCGCGGTTGGCGCGCATGTGGATCGGGAGCGCGGGCCACTCCCGGGACATCGCGTCACCCGCCTCCTGGTCGGCGGGGTAGTAGTCCTTGCCACCCAGGATGTAGTCGTAGATCCGCGCGGAGTGCGCGTTCTCGGTGTCGATGCGGTCGGCCGGCCATCCGTTGTCGGGCAACGCCGTGTCTCCCATTCAGGTGAGGGATGCGGGGGTGTTCGGGGGGCTGCGGGTGGTGCGTCAGATGTGAGGGGTTGGTTGAACGATCAGCTATAGCAAGGAAGTTCCGGGAAATCCGATCACATCAGGAAGTCGGCGTCACCCGCCTTCACTCCGGACAGGAAACTCGTCATCTCACGGGGCGTGAAGACCAGCGCCGGACCGTCGGGGTCGGTCGACTGGCGTACCGCGACCCGGCCGTCGGCGAGCTTCTTCACTTCCACGCAGGCGCCGCCGGCGTCGTCGCTCCACGGCTTGGACCAGCCGCGCGCGCCGAGTTGCCGGGACGGAATGCCGTTGTGTATGGGGTGGTGCACGTCAGAGCTCCTTGCGAATCGCACCGAGGAAGGCCTCGGTCTTTCTGGCGGGCGCTGCCTGCGCGCCCAACCGGTCCAGGGCCTCGCGATAGACCACGACGTCGTCGCTCTTGTCCAGGTAGACGGCGCCCACCAGGCCGTTGAGATAGACGATGTCGGGCAGTTCGGGGGCCCGGAACCGGAAGAGGTGGTACGCACCCGCGCGCATGGCGGGGTGCGGGCCGTTGGCGAACGGCATGATCTGCAAGGTGACGTTGGGGAGCCGGTTGATCTCGATCAGGTGGTCGACCTGGGCGCGCATGACCTCGGACCCGCCGACCGGCCAGCGCAGCACCGTCTCGTCCATCACGACCCACAGCCGCGGGGGTGCCTCCCGGGTGATCAGTTCCTGGCGGCGCATGCGCAGCGCCACCATGCGCTCGGTCGCCTCGCCCGGCGCGTGCGGGTTGCCGGCGCCGAGCAGGGCTGCGGCGTACTGGCGGGTCTGCAACAGGCCGTGCACGAACTGGTTCTCGTAGGCACGGATCTGCAACGCCGCCTGTTCCAGGCTGAGATACGCGGCGAACCAGTCCGGCATCACATCGCGGTAGGTGTGCCACCAGCCGCGCTTGTTGGCCTCGCGCACCGACTGCAGGAAGGTGTCGACCTCCTGGCGGTCCGTCACACCGTAGACCTGCAGCAGCTTCTCGGCGTCGGCCAGCCGGAGCCGGGCCACCTTGGCGGCCTCCATCCGGCGGATCGTGGAGTGGCTCACCCCGATCGCGGCGGCCGCCTGCTCATAGGTCAGTCCGGCCCGGGTCCGCATCTCCTCCAGCTGTCTGCCGAGGATCATGCGCAGGACGGAAGGGGCTCCGCCCCAGTCGGTCTCCGAGGTCACGCCCTACCCCCTCACACCAGGTTTCAGGGTCACCGTCTCATGTGGTTGTGATCGTTCACGGACTCGTTCGATCACTTCCTGTCGGGGAGCAGCATGCACTTCGCTTCTTGCAATTTTCAACTTGCCGGTTGCGAGGCGATGTTGGCAGATGCCAGAGTGGAGGTACTGCTCCGGCCGACCAAGGAGCAGGCGAAGCAGTCCAGTTGGGGGAGACTGAGCTGCGGCCCGGCGCCGCCCAGGCACGGGTCGTCGTCTGCCCCCGAGCGGCCCGGGGCGGACGCGAACGCTCAGCCCCCACGCTGCGAAGCCGGACGAAAGGCGCACGGCGATGGCCCCGCCCTCTCTCCCCCAGCCACTCGACCGACTGCCCGAGGACCACATACCCGGTCTGCCGCGGCCCGCCCTGGCGGCCGCGGCCGAGGGCCCGCACCGCCCGTCGGACGCGACGGGCATCCCCAGACCACCCGGAGGCGAACGCCTCGGTCGACTCCCTGGGCCGCAAGGCCTCGACCGGTTCGCCTCCGGGGACCGTCCCGCCGTGCTCAGCCGGGCCTTCGACCTGGCGCCGACGCCGCGCGCGGTGGGCAACGCCCGCCGGAGCGTGGGCGAACTGCTCGGTTCGTGGGGCGTGTGCGAGGAGGCCCGCGACAACGCGGTCCTGGTGACCTCGGAACTGGTCACCAACGCGATCGTGCACTCGGCCGGCCGGCGGATCATCTGCCGGGTGCACGCCGACGCCGACCGGATCCGGATCGAGGTCGAGGACCAGAACAACGGGAGCATCGTGCTCCCGGCGCCCCGGCGGGCCAGACCCGACGAGCAGAACGGCCGCGGCCTGTTCCTCGTCGACGCCCTCAGCGTCGACTGGGGTGTCACGGCCGCGCCGGAGGGACGGCCCTCCGCCCGCGTCGTCTGGGCCGAGCTGTCGACGGCACCGGACGCACCGCTCACCACCCCCCACGTCTCAGGAGGCCCTCCGACCCATGGACCGTCCCCCCACTCCTGACCCCGCCGCCGACCCGTCCTGGACCCGCACCCGCCCCAAGCCCGGCCCGGAACAACCCCACACCGCTCCGGCCGGCACCGCCACACGCTGAGCAGGCACGGCCACACCGCGGCCGGGACGCGACCGTCCCGGCCGCGACGCATGTCCGACGGGCCGCATGTCCGCCGCGCCGTGCGTTCACCACACCGCGTGTTCGGGGGCCGCACGGCTCACTCCGCCGCATGCGCCAGCAACGCGGTCGCGGCCGACCGCAGTTGTACCGCCGCGGTCACACAGGCCGTCGCCTGCCGCTCGAGGGCGGCGCGGGACCACTCCGGCGCCTCGGCACGGTTGCCCAGCGTCTCGGCGGCGCCCCGCAGCCGTTGGGCGTAGCCGTCCATCCGGTCCGCGTCGGCTCTCAGGTCGTCCACGTACGCGAGGAGTTCCGGGGCGGCGGTGACGGGACGGGACTGGGTCGCCATGGGGCTCACCTGTCGTCGGAGGGATGCCTAGCGCGGCAGCACCGCGCCGGCGCTTCTGCGGGCCGTGAACCGGGGGCTGGACAGCACGAACCCGGGTCGTACGGCGTCTAGTTCGAGGATCTGCAGGTACCGGGCGAGCGGCCCGTGGGCGCCGTCGAGGCGCAGCCGCAGCCGGGGGCGGGCGTGGACGCGCGACCTGCCGTGCGCGCGGACCAGGGTGCGTACGGTGCTCCCGCCCCGGCGCCCGTAGAGCACCCAGTCCGCCTCGGGACAGCGGGCGTGGGGGCCCGGGCGGCCCTCCACCGAGACACCCAACTCGGGCGCGTACACGCGCAGTTCCCGTCCCTGCAGATCGACGTCGGCGGTGCCGCGCACGGCCGGCTGGGCCCAGATCTCCTCGGCCACCGCCCGCGCCTCCTCCGTGCCTACGGCGAGCGCGACCACGTACCGTCCGGTGCGGCGCAGGTCGGCACGGCGCAGCAGGTCCGCGGCGAGGTCGTAGGCGCGCGGCCGCCAGAGGTCGTCGACCAGCACCGACAGGCCGAGCTCGGTGTAGGGGCCGATGGTGGTGCAGCGGTGTTCGTAGAGGGAGAGCACGGCGAGGGCGCGGCGGCCGAGCCGGGCGGGGACCAGCCAGGCGACGTCGGGCAGCAGGCTGCGGGCCACGTCCGTGTCGACCGGGAAGCACAGGTGCGCGGCCGAGGAGTCGTAGTAGCGCACCGGGACGTCGACCGGGCCCGCCGAGGTGGCGACGCTGGTGGTGGGGACCGCCAGGAAGGGATAGCCCTCCGGTGGGCGGGCGCGGTCCCTTAGCCGGTAGACGCGGGTGCGTTCCACCGGGCCCCGGTAGGGGGTGAGGGCCTGGTCGACGTCGGCCCGGGCCTGCGGGATCACCGTCTCCAGGTGGTCGATGTAGACGCGGAGCAGGTGGCAGTGCGGGAACTCGCGGGTGGGCCCGGTGTAGTCGACCCGGTAGCGGTTGGGGTGCGGGGCGCCGGGGCCGTCCAGGGCCGGGACGATGTCGTGCCGGTTGGTGATGCCGGCGACCCAGGTGCGCGGGTCGGCGGGCCGGCGGTCGTCCACCCGCGCGCCGACGGCGACCACGTGGGTGACCCGGTAGGCGCGGCAGAACTCGTCGTCCTGCGCGAGGTTCAGCAGCGCGATCGCGCCCTCGCCGTGCCCGACCAGCGCGAGGTCGGCGCCGCGCGGGATGCCGTGGTCCCGGATCGCCAGCAGGATCGAGCGGGTGTACGGCGAGTCGGTCAGGAACAGGTTGCGCCAGGCGCCGGCGAAGTCCTGCGGGGAGTCGTCGCGGGGCCGGCCGGGGGAAGCGCCGGGTGCCTGGACGACGTACCGGTGCACGCCGTCGGGGCCGCGTACCTCCTGGACGAGGACGCGGCCGTCGCCGGCGAGCACGTCGATGTTGCGCAGGAAGCCGAGGAAGGAGCCCTCGGTGGCGAGGTACCGCGCCTCCTGGGCGGTCGGTTCGACGGCCTGGGCGGCGCCCTCGCCCCTGGCCGGTAGGGAGAGGTGGGAGGCGTCGAGGCCGCCGGCCGGGCCGGCCGTCAGCTCCCGGCCCGCGGCCAGGGCCCAGGCGGTCTCGTCGCTCAGCGGATCCTCGTCCAGCAGGCCCCGGATGGCGAGGAGTTCGGCCAGGATCGGGGCGAGCGCGGACAGCGAGCGCTGGGCGCCCTGGTCCTTGAAGAGGGCCCGCAGCGCGCGGACGGCCTCCGGGACGTGGTCGGCGCTGACGGCGTCCGTCAGCCGGCGCATGCCCGGGTCGTGGCCGAACTCGGGGTGGTCGAGGAGTACGGCGGCGATCCTGAGCCGCAGCGAGCTCACCGCCACCTGCGCGGCCAGGCTCTCCCGGCCCAGCGCCTCCCCCGCCGCGCCGAGCAGATGGCCGACGCCGTCCGGGGCGACGATCGCCGAGCCGCCGAGGCCCTGCTTGTTGGTGAGCGTCCGCAGCAGCGCCCAGCGGGCGGCCAGGCCGGTACGCGGGCGGCGGCGCGCGGAACCCGTCAGCGCCGGGGAGAACAGGACGGAGCTGGTCCGCGCGGAGACCTCGCGGATGCCCTCGGCGACGGCCACCACGTCACGGGCGCAGTCCCGCAGCAGCTCCTCCGCGGGCGGCCCGGAGGCACGGCGATGCGCTGCCATCCGGCGCTCCCTGGGATCGACGACATGGCCTGGTCCCATCGTGTGCCCTGGATCCGGTGCCCGCACCTTCGTCCGTCCGGGTGACGTGTCCGCCGGTACGGCCGTGCTGTGCCGGTCCGGTGGCCAGTACCCCGTGCGCGTAGGCGCTGGCGGGGCTGCTGCTGGTGCCGCCCGGGCAGGGAGTCGCAATTGGTCGCCGAAGGGAAACGAGGACGGTTTAACTCGATCGCGTGATGACTGGCTCCCAGCCTTGCGGTTGCCTGGGCCATTCGGGCTACGGTGATGGCGTGATCCGGGACGTCGGGTACGGCGTCGGCGTACGGGGCCCCCGCTCCACCGGAGTGATGGTTCGGGGCCTCCCCGTCGCCTCTGGCCGCAGTCATACACCCAGGTCACGGAGGGAACCGGCCTCCCGGGATCGGACCACGGACAGGATCCGTGTCGCTGCCCCGGGGTCGAGTACGCCGGGGACCAGTGCGCCCAAGACCGTTTGGGGCGTGCGGCTGAGCGGGCTCACCCCTGCTCAGTCCACAGGAACGGTGTGGTGGACGACCAGCAAGGTCACACCAGTACCCTGACGTGCGGTGGGCGCCGACTGCGACGACGGCGGGCACCGCACGTCAGGGCTTTCCGTTCACGGCTGTACGGGCATGCTCCAGCAGTTGGAGACGGCCGGTACGCCGGACAGCCGGGCCGTGAGCCAGGCGATGGCGTCACCCTGGTCGGTGAGCAGGGGTTCGAGGTGGTTCAGCAGGGCACGGCCCGCGTCCGGCAGGAGGACCGGCACGTAGGTGACGTTCGCTCCCTCGCCGCACCAGTCGACGGCGAGGCGCCGCGCCTGTGCGTGCGGGACGAGGTCGTCGCTGACCCCGGTGGCCAGCCGGACCGGGCTCGCCGGTGCCGTCGTACCGATGCGCTGTTCCTTGAGGAAGGCCTGGAGGGCGGGCTCCTCGGCGACGACCTCGGCGATGGAGCTGCCGTCGTCCGTCCAGGCGGAGCTGTGGACCGAGCCGTAGGCGAGGAGCGCGTCGCCGACGCACATCGTCGACAGGTCGGCGAGGGCGGCCCGGCCCGCCGCGCCCAGGTGGGCATCGACGATCGGCTTGAGGGCCGGGTCGGACTGGACGAAGCCGTTGACCGCCCAGCCGAGGGCGCCGGCCAGGTCGCTGCCGTCGATGGCCGCGGTGACGGCGGTGAGGTCGGCGGGCGGCGCCCCGGCATAGCTGCCGGAGAGGGTGATGTCCGGGGCGTAGGCGGGCTGGAGCTCGGCGGCCGCGGCGGTCGCGCCACCGCCCTGGCTGTAGCCGAACAGGCCCACCCGCGAGGCGGCGGTGACCGAGGCACCGGGGAGGTTGCGGGCGGCGCGTACAGCGTCCAGGACGGCGTGGGCGCCGTCGAGCCGGTTGACGTAGGTGTGCAGCCGGTCCGTGGCGCCGAGCCCGACGTAGTCGGTGACGACGACCGCGACGCCCTCGGCGAGCAGCCGGTAGATCGACAGGTCCTCGTAACCCACCGACACCGTCTGGCCGTTGAGGACCAGCGGGTGCTCCAGGCCCATGGACGCGGCGCACTGGTCGCCCTGCCCCATGGTGCCGGGGGCCAGCGCGACCAGCGGACGGGCGCCGGGGCCCAGCCAGGGCAGGGTGGGCTCGATGTAGGCGCCGGTGACGGCGACGGGGTCGCCCGCCGAGTCGGTGGACTTGTACATCAGCCGGGTCGCGCTGCCCGGCAGCGGACCGGGCAGGCTCGGCAGGCTCAGGGCCAGCGGGAGAGGTTCGGTGCGGACGAGGGCGCCGTCGGCCGTGGGCAGGGTGGCCGGCGGGTCGTAGAAGGCGGGGATGGTGACGCCCCTGGAGACCTCCGCCTGCGAGGCCGTGGCCTGCAGGGTCTGGAGGCAGAGACAGGCCGCGGCGGTGAGGGCGGTGGCCAGCAGTCGAACGCGGACGCGCATGGGGAACCTCCTGGACGTGCTGGACGTGGGAGGTGCGGAGGACGTCCCCGGAGCGGCCGACGGGGCGGGTGCGGTTTACCCGACGGTAACGAGGATTGCCTTACCGGCGGTAGCAGTCGTCAGGTTACGGTTCAGTAATGTGACGCGCAGTCAACAGCGGTCCGGGTGCTCTTCGGCAACCCCGGCCAGTCCCTGTCGGGCGCCTGGCCGATGCAGCACCCGGTGTGGGCGTCACTGATCTACTCGGTCCTGATCA